>CAYYJM010000218.1:0-8008 GCA_964471755.1 uncultured Alcaligenaceae bacterium | reverse complement strand
GAAGCGTCGGGCAATGAAGTGCTGGTCTTCCACGCCACCGGCGCGGGCGGACAGACGATGGAGGCGATGATCCGTGACGGTCTGGTTCACGCCGTCATCGACCTGACGACGACCGAACTGGCCGACGAACTCGTTGGCGGGATTCTCACCGCCGGCCCGGATCGATTGACCGCCGCCAGCCTGCGCGGGGTGCCGCAGGTGATCTCGGTCGGCGCTCTCGACATGGTGAATTTCGGCCCGCCGGACACGGTGCCGGAGAAGTTTCGCGGTCGGGTCTTCTATCAGCACAACCCGACCGTGACCCTGATGCGGACGACGCCCGACGAGATGGACCACCTCGGCAAGGAGATCGCCCACAAGGCCAGCGCGAGCAAGGGACCGGTCGCGGTCCTCGTGCCGCTGCGGGGCGTCTCCGCGCTCGACGCCGAGGGGCAGCCGTTCTGGTGGCCCGATGCCGACCGGGCTCTGTTCGACAGCCTGCGTCTCTGGCTGGCTCCGAACGTGAAGCTGGTCGAACTCGACCTGCACATCAACGACCCGGCCTTCGCCGCCGCCGCGGTCGCGACTCTGCGGGCGATGTCATGATGCTGTCACTCCGTCTTCTTCGCGTCGTCGATAACGGTCGGCTCCGTCGTCGTCGGCTCGACCTCGTGAACGTCCTTGACGACCATCGTTCGGCCGTAGTGGGAGCCGAGGACGCTGCGAATCTCGGCCTCGTCGAATGCCGCGCGATCGTTGATCCCGAAGCGAACGTGGAGCGTGTGCTTGTCGGGCTGGATAGTCCGCGTCTCTACCCACGGTAGAGTGGCCAGTGCGCGACGCACGTTGGCCGGGCAGGACAGTCACGTCATGGCCGGGACGTAAATGCTCACCTCGGCCACGACCGGCCGGGCCGGCCGCTCCGGGATGTCTCCCTGACAGCCCGTCATCACCACCAGCAATCCCGCCGTCGCGACGTGCCAACTCCGCATGCCATCCCTCCCATTCATCGGATAAGGTTACTGCACCATTCATAGGCGCTCGGCCCGTTCCAAAGCAACCCCGCCTCTCTCCCGGGAATCCGCTGGACGACACTCCGTTTCTCACGCTATCTTATCGATGTAAAAATACAAAGCATGGGTGGGCTGCGCAAAAGACGCCCGCTTGCCCCAGAAAGGAACCTCGATGCGAGGCCCTGTCTCTTCGATCGGTGCCCGGGCCAGGGAACGACCCGAGCAACTGGCCGTCGCCGATGGAGCGGATCGCCTCAGCTACGCGGATCTCGACCAGCGATCCGGCCGGCTTGCCGTCGTCCTGGGCGAAGCGGGGGCGGGCCCCGAGCTTTGCGTCGCGCTCTTTCTGGAACGCTCGACCGACTTCATCGTTGCGGCCCTCGCCGTTCTGAAGGCCGGAGCTGCCTATCTGCCGCTCGATCCCGCCACTCCACCGGATCGGGTGACGGACATCCTCGCCGATGCCGGGGCCGGCCTGCTGCTGACTCATCGCGGCAAGGGACGCGACCTGCCTTCGGGTTCCTGTCGAGTCCTCGACCTCGATGCGACCCCGTTGCCGAACGACCCCCTCGCCGAGGCGGCCGACCCGCCCGGTGACTGCCTTGCCTATGTCATCTACACGTCGGGCTCGACCGGCCGGCCGAAGGGCGTCGAGATCGCGCATGGCAATCTGGCCAGTCTCGTGGCCTGGCACCGCACTGTGTTCGCGGTCACGCCGGACGATCGCGTCAGCCAGGTGGCCGGCCTCGGCTTCGACGCTGCCGTCTGGGAAATCTGGCCCGCCCTCGCCGCCGGGGCCAGCGTCCACCTCGCCGATGAGGCGACTCGCCGTTCGCCGCCGGCCCTGCGCGACTGGCTCGTCGCCGAGGGCATCACGATCGCCTTCGTACCAACCGTTCTCGCCGAGTCGCTCGTGCAGACCGCCTGGCCCGATGGGACCGCTCTCCGCACCCTGCTCACCGGAGCCGATACGCTCCGTCGTCGGCCCGTCGTCGGGCTCCCCTTCCGCCTCGTGAACAACTACGGCCCAACCGAGTGTACCGTCGTCGCCACTTCCGGAACAGTCGCTCCCGATGGATGTGGGACGCCCTCGATCGGCCGACCGATCACCGGCGTCGCCGCCTTCATCCTCGATGACACCCTCCAGCCAGTCCCGGCCGGCGCAGTCGGTGAACTCTGCCTGGCCGGTTCGCTGGTCGGTCGCGGCTACCGCAACAACCCCGACGCGACCGCTGACCGCTTCGTCACCTTCGCTCCGTCGGATGGCCCGCCCGTGCGAGTCTACCGCACCGGCGATCGGGTTCGTCTGCTCGACAACGGCGAGATCGCCTTTCTCGGCCGATTCGATGATCAGGTCAAGATCCGTGGCTTCCGCGCCGAACCCGGCGAGATCGTCGCCCATCTGACGGAATGCCCCGGCGTTTCGACCTGCGCGGTCGTCGCCCGGGACGGCGGCGATGGGCTCGACCTGGTCGCCTACGTCGTCCCGACCCCGGACGCTCGCCTGACGGTCGCCGGCCTGCGTGAGGCTCTCGCCGTACGACTGCCCGACTACATGATCCCGGCTCATTTCGTCGCACTGGCCGCCCTGCCGATCACCTCGGCCGGCAAGCTCGATCGGGCCGCCCTGCCGGCTCCGGATCGGAACAACGTTCTGCCGTTTCGGCCGGCGAACGAGGCCAGCCCGGCTCCGACTTCCGGCTGCGAGGCGGAAGTCGCCGCCCTGGTCGCATCGCTGCTCGGTCTGTCCGCCGTCGAGCCGCAGGCGAACTTCTTCCTGCTCGGCGGTCACTCGATGCTCGCCGCCCAGCTCGTCACCCAGATCCGCGATCGCTTCGGCGTCGCGCTGACGCTGCGGCAACTCTTCCTTGCTCCGACTGTCACCGCCCTGGCAGCGGCCGTCACCGGCCAGCGCGGAGGGAACCGATGACCACTGAACCGACGGACGGTACGCTGACTCTGGCTCATCTCCTCGACCCGGAGGTTCTCGCCAATCCGTACCCGCTCTACCACCGTCTGCGTGCCCATGACCCGGTCTTCTGGGATCCGTTTCTGCATGCCTGGGTCGTCACGCGCTACGAGGACGTCATCACGGTCCTGACGCGTTTCTCGGCCGACCGCACGCCGACGCCGGCCTATTTCGAGGCCCTCGGTGCGCCGCAGGTCAGCCCGATCGCCGCCGTCATGGTCAAGCAGATGCTCTTCCTCGACGCCCCGGCCCACACGCGCATTCGCAAGCTGGCCGGGGCGGCGTTCCTGCCCGCTCGCGTCCGGGCTCTGCGCGATCACATCCAGGAGGTCGCCACGCGCCTGATCGATGACATCATCGCGCGCGGTCCCGGCCGGTTCGATCTCCTGGCCGATTTTGCCGAGCCGCTGCCGGCCATCGTCACCACCGAGTTACTCGGCGTCCCGGTCGAGGATCATGTCCGCCTCAAGGACTGGTCCGTCACGTTCGCCGAGATGCTCGGCAACTTTCAGCACAACACCGATCGGCTCGGCAACGTCCTGCTCGCCGTTCAGGGCCTGACCGCCTACTTCCACGACGCGATTCGCGAGCAGCGCTGCCGACCGCGGCCCGGCCTTGTCCATGACCTGATGACCGCCGAGGTCGATGGGGATCGACTCTCCGATGAGGAGGTGGTCGCCAACTGCATCATCACCCTGGTCGGCGGCCTGGAGACGACGACGAACCTGATCGGCAACGGCGTCCTCGCCCTGCTCCGCAATCCAGACCAACTGGCCCGCCTGCGCGTCCACCTCGATCGGATTCCGACCGCCGTCGAGGAGTTGCTCCGTTACGAGAGTCCGAGCCAGCACACCGCCCGGCTCGCCCCGGACGACGTGGTTCTCGGCGGCAAGTCGATTCGCAAGCGTCAGGCCGTCATCGCCGTGATGGCCGCCGGCAATCGCGACCCAGCCCGCTTCTCCGACCCCGATCGGCTCGACCTGGAACGAAGCGACAACCGCCATCTCGCCTTCGGCTGGGCGGCTCACTTCTGCTTCGGCGCTCCGCTTGCCCGGCTCGAAGGGCAGATCGCCTTCGACACCCTGCTGCGCCGCTTCCCGGTCCTGCGTCTGACCGGAGAACCGCTCGTCTGGCGGGAGAATCTCGGCCTGCGCGGTCTGAAGGCCCTGCCCCTGATCGGTGAGGCCCTGCCGTGACGACTCCGCAGCTGCGACCGGCGACGTTCGACGACTACGACGCCATCCACGCGCTGGAGACGTTTCACTTCCAGGAGCATCAGCCGCTGGACGACTGGCGGCGCTTCTGGACCGACAATCCGCTCTGGCCGCGGCTCGCCGATCGCTGGCCGATCGGCTGGGTTCTGGAAGAGCCCGGCGGCCGGCTCGTCGGCTCGTTCTGCAACGTTCCGTCGCTCTACCGATTTCGGGGCCGGGACCTGCTCTGTGCCAACGGCCGGGCGTGGGCGGTCCTGCCGGAGTATCGTGGGATCGCCCTCTGGCTCGTCAGTGAATACTTCGCCCAGACCGGTGTCGATCTCTTCGTGAACACGACTGTCATGCCATCGGCAGTGCCGGCGCTGAGCAGCTTCTCCGACCGGGTTCCGCTCGGCGACTGGGAGACGGCTCCGTACTTTGCGACGAGTCACCGCGCCCTGGCAGGTCGAGCCCTGGAAAAGGTGAAGCTCCCCGCCTGGAGTCTGTTCACCTGGCCGCTCGCTGCGGTGCTGCGGCTCCGCGAGACTCTTCTCGCCCCGCGCCTGCCGGTGTCGCCGCCGGGTGTCGATGTCGAGACGGTGACCGAGTTCGACGCCCGCTTTGACGATTTCTGGGCGGAGTTGGTTCACCAGCATCCCGACCGGCTGCTTGCCGTGCGGGATCGTCGAACCCTGACGTGGCATTATGCCCGGCCGTTGCGTCGCGGTCGGCTCTGGATTCATACCGCCGTGCGCGCGGGTCGGCTCCGTGCCTTCGCCGTGGCCAAGCGTCAGGATCTCGGCGAGGGGCTTCGCCGGCTTCGTCTGGTCGATTTCCAGACCCTGGAACCGGAGCCGGATTTGCTTCCAGGTCTGCTTCGCTCGGCCCTGCGGCAGGCTCGCGCCGATGGCTTCGCCGTCCTGGAGCAACTCGGTGCGAGTCTGCCGGGCCGAGCCGGCTTCGACCGTTTCGCTCCGTATCGCCGTCGGCTGCCCTCGTGGCCGTACTACTACCACGCTCCCGACGCTGACCTCGCTACCGAGTTGCTGACACCGGCGGTCTGGGATCCGTCGGCCTACGACGGCGACGCCAGCTTCGAGTAAGAGACAACGGCCCTCTTGCCGACCGGCTCGCGACCCGCGATTCTGACCGAATCACTCTGGCCACCACGCAGGAACGCGGAGCAAGACGATGTCGGCAACCAGCACCCCGTCCAGCTCGACCGGCGAGCCGTCCTTCGAGCCCTACGTCCCGGCCGAGACACGGATGCCGGAATTCACTCTCGCGCCGATCGTCGTCGGGGCCCTGCTCGGCATTCTCTTCGGGGCCTCGTCACTCTATCTCGTCCTCAAGGTCGGCATGACCGTCTCGGCCTCCATCCCGGTCGCCGTCCTGGCCATCACGCTCTTTCGTCTCTTCACGAAGACGACCATCCTGGAGAACAACACCGTCCAGACGACCGGCTCGGCCGGCGAGTCGATCGCCTTCGGCGTCGGCGTGACCATGCCAGCGCTGCTGCTCATCGGCCAGGAAATCACCTTCCTGCGCGTCATGGTCGTTTCGGTTCTCGGCGGCGTCCTCGGCATCTTGATGATGATCCCACTCCGGCGAGCGTTCATTGTTCGCCTGCACGGCAAGCCGGGCCAGCCGGGGACGCTCCTCTATCCAGAGGGGACGGCCTGCGCCCAGGTCCTCATCTCCGGCGACCGGGGCGGTAGCGGCGGTCTGCTCATCCTGGTCGGCTTCCTGGTCGCGTTCGCGCACAAGTTCGCCAGCGAGGGGCTCATGCTCCTGCGAGCGACCGTCGAGGTGCCCGTCCGGGCTCTGGGCAACGGCATCAAGGCGAGCGGCGAGATGGCCAGCGAACTGCTCGGCGTCGGCTACATCATCGGCTACCGCACCAGTGCGATCATGATGGCCGGGGCCGTTCTCGGCTCGCTCGTTCTCGTTCCCGCCATGCTCTATTCCGGCGGCGCACTCGGCGAGGCCAAGGATCACCTCAAGATCATCGGCGCCGGCTGCGTCGCGGCGGCCGGCATCATTAGCATGTTCCGCACCCTGCCCATGATCGTGCGATCTTTCTCTGCCGGTATGGGCAGCCTGCGCGGCGGAGTCGGGACGGCGGCCACGAAGCGCACCGAGGACGACCTGTCGATGCGCTTCGTCCTGTTCGGCTGCCTGATGCTTCTCCTGGCGTTCACGATCCTCCTCGCCGCCGAGCTGGGTCTGGGCCAGCTTGGCGGGGCTGTCCTTGGCTCGCTCCTCGTTCTCGTCTTCGGCTTCCTGTTCGTGACCGTGTCGTCGCGGCTGACCGGCGAGATCGGCTCGTCGTCGAACCCGATCTCCGGCATGACGGTCGCCGCTTTGCTCATGACATGCCTCATCTTCCTGGCCCTCGGCATGACCAGCGGCACCGATGCCGTGCTGGCCCTGTCGATCGGTGGCGTCGTCTGCATCGCCGCGTCCAACGGCGGCACGACGAGCCAGGCCCTGAAGACGGGTTTCCTCCTCGGCGCGACGCCGAAGTGGCAGCAGTGGGCGATCATCATCGGCACGGTGTCCAGCGCCCTGGTGATCGGTCTGATTCTGCTCCTGTTCAACTCGGCCGGCATCGTCTACACCCAGCGCGATCTGCCGGCGCTCAACGCGAAGGACCACCTCGGCTCGAACCCGCCGACGGAGACGTACCAGGGCGAGGAATTCTTCGTCTGGCAGGTACGTGAGAAGACGGCCGGCCTCCCGGAGGAAGTCAAGCCGGGCAAGTATCTCGTCGATCAGACCGGCCAGGTCGTCTACCGGGTCGATCCGACCATCACCGGCAAGGTGAACGTTCGGGACACGGTTCGCCCCCTGCCGAAGGACCTGCCGCCGATCGATCTGAAGGCTGACCTCGATCGGCTCAAGACAACGTTCACCCTTCGGGCCGAGGGACAGAACAGCAAGCTCGGAACCGTGACGCACTACCGACTCTGGCAGAATCCAGAACCGGACGACCTGGCAGGCGTCGCGGAGGCGGATCGGCCGGTCTTTCGGGCGAACGTCCCGCCGGGCCTGTATCTCGTCAACGCAGCCGGCCAGGTCGTCAACGCAGTTGAGACCGAGAAGGTGCTGTTCAAGTTCCCCGCTCCGAAGACCGAGGTGATGGGGATCATCATCAACGGTCTGCTCAACCAGAACCTGAAATGGACGCTGATCCTGATCGGGGCGTTCGTCGCCGTGACGCTCGAGCTGTGTGGCGTGTCGTCGCTGGCGTTCGCGGTCGGCCTCTACGTACCGATGCAGTATTCGGTGCCGATCTTCCTGGGCGGCCTCGTTCGCAGTGGAGTCGATGGCTGGAATGCCCGGCGTGATCATGCGGAGCTGGCCGCCGCGAAGACGGAGGCCGAGCGGGCCGAGGCGGAGGTCAAGGCGATCGCCCGTTCGGAGACGAGCCCGGGCGTGCTGTTCGCGTCCGGCCTGATCGCCGGCGGCAGCCTGGCCGGCGTCATGCTCGCCTTCTTCCAGATGGACCCCAACCTACCGAAGGCCCTGGACACGAAGATCGCCGAGAACATGGTCAGCCCGACGGCGGAGATCCTCGCCCTCTGTGGCCTGGCCCTCCTCGTCGCCCTGCTGACGTTCACCGCTCTCGGCTGGTTGTTCCGACAGGTCGAGCGGAAGTGACAGCGGTCAGGCACGCGAGCCAGGATATTCTCTTCCCTTGCTCGCGTGGTCGGGATTATCGGTGACGGAGGCTCGTCGCAGCCAATGTAGGGTGGGCGGGAGCGCCACTGACGCCTGATACGTCCCGAGACCCGCCACAGCGCAGGCCCACCGATGCTCCGACGGGAGCGCAGCGACACCGCAGATGCCTT
>CAYYJM010000217.1:0-11201 GCA_964471755.1 uncultured Alcaligenaceae bacterium | reverse complement strand
CGGCGGCAGTGGGGCGCGGATCGCGACGACCCTGCTGCACGCGATGAAGGCACGCGGGGCTCGCCTGGGCCTGGCGACCATGTGCATCGGTGCCGGCCAGGGCATCGCCACCATCTTCGAGGCGGTCTGAGCATGTTCATCTTCGAGAAGGCTCCGTTCTCGATGTGCCACGCCTCGACGCTGGTCGAGGTGACGCCGGGAAAGTTCCTGGCGGCCTGGTACGGCGGCACGGCCGAGGGCAATCGTGACGTCGCCATCTGGGCCAGCCACACGGACGGTCCCGGCTGGAGCGAGCCGCTCAAGATCGCCGACCAGCCGGGCTCCCCCTGCTGGGATCCGGTCCTGTTCACGGCCGGCAAGGAACTCGTTCTCTACTACAAGGTGGGTCCCAGTCCGCAGACATGGAGCGCGGTTCAGAAGCGCTCCGACGACGGCGGCAAGAAGTGGTCCGACGCGGTGGTTCTGCCGGCCGGCGTGATCGGGCCGACGAAGAACAAGCCGATCCGCCTCGCGGATGGTGCCCTGCTGGCGGGAACGTCGGTCGAGAACTTTCGCTACTGGACGGCCTGGGCGGATCGCTCCACGGACGACGCGAAAACGTGGACGCGATACGGCCCGATCGACGTTCCGGAGAAGCCGTTCCATCTGATCCAGCCGACGCTGCTGGAGGTGGAAC
This sequence comes from uncultured Alcaligenaceae bacterium, assembly GCA_964471755.1. Classification (GTDB taxonomy): domain Bacteria; phylum Planctomycetota; class Planctomycetia; order Gemmatales; family Gemmataceae; genus CAYYJM01. The sequence goes on along the minus strand of CAYYJM010000217.1, from coordinate 10,525 downwards.
CGAAGCGGATCGTGGCCCTGTGTCGATCGCGGACGATCGGGTTCATCTGTCAGGCCGAGTCGCTCGACGGTGGTCGCACCTGGAGCGCGGCCAAACCGCTCGACGCCCGGATGCGGGAGCTTCCGAACCCGAACAGCGGTATCGACGCGGTCCGTACGGAGCAGGGCGAGTGCTTCCTGGTCTACAACCACACGCCGGCCGGGCGATTCCCGCTGAACCTGGCCTTCTCCGGCGATCAGGCCAAGACGTGGAAGAAGGTCGCGACCCTGGAAGACCAGTTGGGCGAGTTCTCTGCCCCGGCGATCATCCAGGGCAGCGACGGCAAGCTCCATGTGACGTACACCTGGAACCGGCGTCACATCAAGTATCTGGTCCTGGATCCAACCCGACTGCGAGGCTGAGAACCGGCGAGGTCGCCTTGAAAATGGAAAGGGCTCGCGGTAATATACCGATCAGTGCTGGCCGCTTAGCCAAGTGGTAAGGCAGCGGATTGCAAATCCGCTATTCCCCGGTTCGAATCCGGGAGCGGCCTCTTTCGACTTCACCAATCGACGCGAATGGCTGGGCAGCCACCCATGAGGTAAGCTGCCACACCATTCATCGGACGGCACGATCGGCTCAACCCATCATTTCAATTCGATCGGGAAATCGTTATCTCCCACCTTGACCTCAAACGAGAGCGTGGTAGTCTGAGGGTTCTGAAACTTCTGCGGCACGGAGAAGGGTTCCATGACGACCTTCTTTCCCGGTGCCACGGGTTCCGGCTGAGGCGGTTGGAGATAGACCTTGTAGGTGCCTGCTCCCAACGGATTCGAGAGCTTGAAGGCACCGGATGCGTCCAGACGGGCCGGGTCGGCGGCGGTGCCGGTTGTCGGATTGATGAAGTTCACCGTCCCTGTAGTTACAGCTTTCCCCTTGTAGGTCACCTTACCCGACACCGTGCCCACCGGATTACCAGAACATCCGGCCAGGAACCACAGTGCGGCACCCAGGACCACCATTCCCACGAGTCGCTGGGAACGCGAGGCGACAATAGACCAGTTCACGGACCATCTCCTTCGTTGAGGCGGGCTCGGCCATCTGGCCGAGCCCGCGTGTCTTACGATTGGTCGATTCTTTGCGTTCCTGAGAACCTCAGGGACGAGGTGATTTACAGATTGTTCGGCAGGCCGTCGTTACGGGCCATGGCTCGCTGCAAGGAGTTGAAATCGACCGTGCTGCTGATGAAGCGAATCGACCCATCCGTGAACAGGGCGTTAATACCGCCGGTGTGGAAGGAGTTCAGGATGGTATTGCCGACGTAGCTGGTGTTAGCCCCGGTCGGGCAGGAAGTGTTGTTGATGGGGTAGGCGTTGCAGGTCAGGCCCACACCCCACAGATCGCCGCAACCGCCCGCGCCACACGAACTGACGCCGTTGGACGAGCCGTTGGTGACACCACCCCAGGGAGTATAGTATCCGTTCCGCACGTCGCCGGATGCGTAACCGCAACCCTGCACCTTGCCGGACTGCTCGGCCACGACGATCGTATTCGAGGTGCCATCGGTGCAATCGGTGAAGCGGGTGGTCTGATTCCACAGCAGCATGCCGTTATTGCACCACCAACCGCCATAACCGGACTGCGAGTAAGAGGTAGTGCTGCCGGAGGGATCGGCATACGCCCCCATGATGCCCTGGTAACCTGGAACCATGTGATTTTGGTTCGTCCACCAGGTGGCCCAGGCCTGCGGTTGCGTCTCGGACAGGGCACCCGAAGGGCACTTCCAGACACTCAGGACCAGATTACTCAACTGAGTCCCGTAGACCGACTTCGCGGTCACGGACTTGCCACCAACAGTTACCGAGGTGTTCGGCAGCTGGTTGTAGAGGTTGGCCTGTTCAATGTAAGGAAAGAGTTCCACTCTCCAGTTGCCCGAGCCGATGCCGGTGACCTGGCCATACGGGAAGCGTTGACCGGCGTCGTGGTAGGCGTGCAGGCCGAGACCGATCTGCTTGAGGTTGTTGGAACACTGCATACGGGCGGCCGCTTCGCGGACCTTCTGCACGGCTGGCAGTAACAGCCCGATCAGGATGGCGATGATGGCGATGACCACCAGCAACTCGATCAGCGTGAAGCCGCGGGTTCGGACCTTATGGCGTAACATGGACCCCATCTCCTCGCGATGACGAACGAACTAAAAAGCGAAAAGTCATATCCGATCACGAACCATCTACGTCACTCCGCGACTTGGTGCGGTGTGATTGTTCGGTTGCGTGTGGACAGTATGAACTGCGGAGAGAACAATCCAGCGTCGTTCAGTATGAAATCAACGACTGTCACCGTCAAGCGGAATTCGGGAGATTTTTCATGATAGGCTCACTCGACCGCTCGACCGGCGAGATTTGCTCCGCCGTCGCGGGGGTCCACGGTTGGGATGGCACCGGCGGCCGAGGCCGGTAAAATGATGCCGGGGGAAGCGGACACCGCTCGGCATCCAGCCGCAGCACGAATGAGGCCCGGTCGTGAAAGAAGAGCAGTCCGAACTCTGTGCGGCGAAGCTGGCGGCCCTGGCGGCTCCGGAACGGCTGCGCATCCTCACCTTCCTGCGCGACGGTCCTCGGAACGTCGGTGAGATCGCCGAGATGCTCGACACGCCGGCCGTGAACGTGTCGCACCACATGCACGTCCTGACCCATGCCCGGCTCGTCACGCGACGCAAACAGGGGCGGTTCGTCTACTACGCACTGATGCCCGGCGTGCTGGAGACCGAGGGCGAGGACCGCCTCAATCTCGGCTGCTGCCGGCTGGAACTGCCAGCGGACGACGCCACCGATTAAGATCGTTTCGCCTTTTTCATCGACCGTGCCCGGCCTCTTCGCTATCCTGCGACGAGCGGTTCCAACCCTCAACGCGGGAGACGATCATGGCCTCGGTGGCGCGCGACACGAACTCGGCAAAATACCTCGCCCTGATGGCCGCGCTGCTCGGCTGGATGTTCGACGGCTTCGAGCAGGGCCTGTTTCCGGTCATCTCCCGGCCGGCACTGATCGAACTACTCCAGCTCGACCGAGCGTCTCTCGATGAGAAGCAGATCAGTTTCTGGAACGCCCTGATCAACTGCAGTTACCTGGTCGGAGCGGCGACCGGCGGCGTCATCTTCGGCTGGCTCGGCGACCGGATCGGCCGGGTGCGAGCGATGACGTTCAGCATCCTCACCTACGCCTTCGGCAGTGCCATCGCCGCCTTTACCACGGCCGCCTGGCAGATCGTTCCCATCCGCTTCGTCGGGGCACTGGGCATGGGCGGCGAGTGGTCGCTCGGCGTCGCCCTGGTCATGGAGATCTGGCAAGGGCAGTCGCGGGCCCTGCTCGCTGGCCTGATCGGTGCGGCGGCCAACGTCGGCTATCTGCTCGTCGGCCTGGTCAGCCTCGGCCTTGGGGCGCTCAAGGAGTCGCTCCTTGGCCTCGGCCTGTCGAACAGCTGGGTCGAATGGCGGCTGCTCATGGTCTGCGGTGCGCTGCCGGCCCTGCTCGTCTTCTTCATCCGCCTGTTCGTGCCGGAATCGGAACGCTGGGAACACGAGAAGGAGAAGGGCCGAACGACCGGCTGGCGTGGCCAGGATCTGATCGCCGTCGCGATCGGCGTCGCGGTGTGTGCGGGGCTGCTCCTCTTCTGGGTGAACGTCGAGAACCTGGCGGCCCGAATCGTGGCCCTGGTCGTCTCGCTGGTCCTGGTGTCGATGGGGTATCTCTATCCGATCCGGCAGTATTTGCATCGCCAGGGCGAGGAACCGGCCGTGCGACGGGGCATCATTGGCCGGATGCTCCTGGGAGCAACGTTGAGCGGCATCCCGTTGCTGGCGACCTGGGGCGCGGTGCAGTGGGCTCCTCTCTGGGCGCACCAGTTGGGCACCGAGGCAGTCAAGGCAGCGAGCAAATCGCCAGACACGACGCCGGAGCAGCTCGCGGCCCTGAAGGAATCGACCCGGACGAACAAGGAGTACACCCAGATGGCGGCGGCGATCGGCGCGATTCTCGGCTGCATTGCCGGAGCGATCTACGCCGGCTGGGCCGGTCGGCGGATCGCCTACGCGCTGCTCTGCCTGTTGTCGATGGCGTCGGTGCTGTGGTTCTATCGAGGCAACACGGAGTTCGGGACGATGTTCCTGATCAGCGTGTTCGTGGCCGGCTTCTTCTCGGCGGCGTTCTACGGCTGGCTGCCGCTGTTCCTGCCGGAGTTGTTCCCGACGCGGGTCCGGGCGACGGGTCAGGGGTTCAGCTACAACTTCGGTCGCATTCTCGCCGCAGTCGGTGTGTTGCAGGTGCCGGCGCTGATGGGTTCGCCACCGAACTACCCGCAGGCGTGTTCGTCGCTGGCGTTCATCTATCTGCTAGGCGTCGCGGTCATCTGGTTCGCTCCGGAGATGCGTGGCAAGCCGTTGCCGGAGTAGAGATGGTCAGCCTGCCGGCTCTTGTTCGCTGGTGGGGGTAACGATTCCGTGGCTCGCCAGGTCGGCAAGGTGCTTCTGCACGACCTTGCAAGCGACCTTGTTCCGGGCGTATTCAGTCGTGTTCAACTCCGGGATGAGGGCGTGCCCCTGCGGCGTTTCGATCGGGTCAGGTATGACGGTCAATCCGGCGCTGGTCAACTCGGCGACCGAGATGCGAGCCACCACATACCGGTCGCGTTTCTCTGGCGGCACGGACTCGAGCAACTCCTCAGGCGAAACGAAACGCTCGCGGAAGACGGAGACGCCATCGGCATCATCCGCCGTCGGACGAAACGCTTCGGGTTGCACCGGTGTCGGCAGCGCGGGGTTGAGATAGACCTTGTTGATGAGACGCAACACCGCTTCGTCTTCCTGGACAGGGGCGGCGTCGCTTACCGGGACGGGCGGTTCCTCAGGAGTGGTCATGGCGTCCTCGCTCACTCACCGCCGAGGACTCGGTGCGTGGGGGCCTGCCCCGGGACCAGAATCAACAATTCCGCGCGGTACGGGCGGTCGATCTCGATCTCGCAGTAGGTCGAGCCGTCCTGCCATTCCAACAGGATGGTTCCGGTCAACCCCGGGACGATGCGCGACGGTGCCTCGACACCCTGGTCACGCAGGAGCGAGGCCAATCGGACGGCGCTTTCCATAAGGTCGGAAGTCGGTGCCGGAGCGCCGAAGCCATCCCAGTCGTTCTCGAGGCGTCCAATGGCCTGTAATTCATCGAGAGCCCGGTCCCATTCGGCAGATACGGGCATGGACGCGGCACCATTCCCCGGTGAGGTGCCGTTGCCGGGAACGAAGTGCTGCCAGTGACGCAGGGTTTCTGTTTCGATCTCGGGAAGGAGGTCGGCGATCATGACAAGCCCTCGAACAACAACCGGACGTAATGACTCCGCTTAAAACGGAATGTCCTCATCCCGCCGGCCGAAACCCAGACCGCGCCGTACCGGCGTCGGCGCGCCGAACCCCACCGAACGCGACGGCCGATTGCTCAGCTCCAGGCGGTTGATCTCGAACTGCTTCAGCGACCACGGCCAGTCCCACTCGGCGACCTCCATGTAGCGCATCACCAGCAGGTTCTTCAGTTCCTCCACCTCGGCGAAGCTGAATCCCTCCGTCTCGGCGACCGATCGCTCCAGGTCCAGGGCGGACTTGATTTCCGGGTGCCAGCGGTCGAGCAGTTCTCGCCGCAGTAACGCGTCCGGCGGCTCGAAGTGCAGCACGACATCGAGCCGGCCCGGCCGCTTGAACGCTCGATCGATCAGGTCCAGCGAACAGTTCGTCGTGAAGACGAACGCCACTCCCTCATGCGCGGTGATGCCGTCCATCGCACTGAGGAAGACCGCCTGATCCTCCGTCTCGTTGACCTTCTCACGATCACGCAATGCCAGGTCCATGTCGTCGAAGAAGATGATGCCGCGACGTTCGACGCTGAACAGGTCGTCGATGGTGCCGTGGTGCCGGGCCGCCCGGTAGGTGTCGGGCGTGACGAGGCGGTACTCCCAGCTGCGTTTGCGGCACGCCTCCCAGATCCAGCGGCAGGCCATCGTCTTGCCGTTGCCCGGTGCGCCGGTCAGCAGCACGCCGCGCTTGGCGCGACCGCCGTACGCCTTGATCCGCTCCAGGTTGCCCCCCTGGAGGTAGCCAATCGTGTTCCGCCAGAGCGTGTCCAGCTGATCCCTCGGCAACACCGGCGGCGGGCTCGGCGGCTCGTTCGTCTCCCGGCACTTCAGGGCGAGCTTGTACAGCCGGCCGTAGTCCTTCTGATCGGCCGTGATGAAGTCGAGGCCCCAGCAGTTGGTGTTGTCGGAATGATGGAAGCGGACACGGGCGAAGCGGATGCCCTCGATCTCGTAGACGCGGATGCCGATCTGGATGCCGGGCTGGGTCCGACGGTTGTCCGGGTCCCAGTCGCGGACGAGGACGCCATCGAGCGGCAGCAGTTCTCGCCGAACACTGGCCTTGACCAGCGGCAGGTAGAACTCGTCCATGTCGATGGCGATCGGATTCGGCAGGCCCACCTGCTGACGCACGCAGTCGAGCAGGAAACGATGATCGGCCGCGTACTGGCGTAGGGGGGTATCCATGATGGGAACCGGCTCGCGGCCGGGCTCTCTGGCTTGGTGTTCTACCATCATCCTACGCGCGGAACGGGGCGACCGGCAACCACGGTCGTACGCACCTGGAATCGTTGCCCATCCGGAACGTCATCGAACAGGACCAGGTCCGCCGTCTGGCCTGCCGAGACGTTCGCGCGGTCGATCACCGGCCAGGGCGAGGACGTCCGCCAGCGGCAGGTTCTCCCAGACGAGGAGCTGCGCGACGCAGGCATCGGTGTAGAGGGCCGAGCCAGCCAGCAGATCGGTGCCGGGCACGCTCACCTTGCCCTCGGGCCGGACCTCCAGTTCGGTGCCCCACTGGGCGTACCGTCCCGGCGGCAATCCCGCGAGACTGCTCGCATCGCAGGTGATGACGACGCGCTCCAGCCCCTTGGCCCGCAGCAGACAGCGCACCACCGAACGCGGAAGATGGTGACCATCGGTGATCAGGCTGGCACAGAGTCGGTCCTCGGCGGCCTGCTCCCAGATGTAGTTCGGATGGCGGCGGATGACCGCGTGGGAGCCGTTGCCCAGGTGCGTCGAGAGCCGGGCTCCGGCATCGACGGCAGCGCGAATCTGCTCGCCGGTCGCATTGGTATGGCCGATCGCCACGACGACGCCCGAACGGACGACTGCCTCGATGAACGGGATCGCTCCGCCAACCTCGGGAGCCAGGGTGACCAGGCGGATGCGCCCACCGGCGGCGTCCTGCCAGTGGCGGAACTCGTCGAGGTCGGCCGGGCGGACGTGTGTCTTCGGATGCGCTCCACGCGGCCCGTCCTCGGGACTGATGTACGGCCCTTCGAGATGATAGCCCGGGATGGCGTGCGCCAGGGCGGCATCCTCGCCGCGAGCGCGCTCCAGGGTGCGAAAGCCGTGCGCGATCGGCTCGCTGCCGCCGGTGATCAGCGTCGGCAGATACTGGGCGATACCGTGCTGGTGACAGAGATCCGTCACCTGGCGAACGTCCGCGGTGGTGAGCGTCTCGGCGTTGAAGGCGATGCCGAGGCCGCCGTTGATCTGGAGGTCGAACAGGGCCGGGGCGATCCAGCCGGCCTCGAAGTCGGCCAGGCCCTCCGGCGGCGTGAGCCGGTCGATGCGGTCACCGTGGACGAGGACGTCGATCCGGGAGCCGGTTCGGTAATCACGGCCGCGAAGTCGCATGATGTCGATCCCCTGTCAGCGTCGCAGGTCGGCGAGGAAATCATCGTAGGTGGCGGACCTGGCTGCCGCTCGGAACCAGTCGTCCAGCACGGAACCACTCTCCTGTTGCTCGATGACCAGGCGGACCTCCGCACTCATCGCACCGGGGAACTTGATGTTCACGAGTTCGACGAGGTACTGTCGCTTGTTGACGAGAGATCCCTCCATTCGGCCCTGATCCCGCATTCGCGTCGCGATGATCGAGTCGCCCACGTCCAGGCCCTCCAGTCCTCGTTCCCAGGCCAGGTAGTTCCTGGCCAGCTCGGCGAACGTCAACGCCAGGTAGACCACGTCGGCCCTGCATTGACGATCCGGCACCAGGGCGGCGATCGCCTCGCGCCACCGCGTGATGATTATCTCCTCGCCGCCTCGCGTCATCAACGGCAACCAGTAGAGCAGTGCCACGGGTTGGGTCGCCGAGGTCACCGCGTCGAGGATTGCGCTGGCGTCCTCCGTCTCGATGTCCCAGATGAGCGGCCTGTGGAACGTCCCGAACCCCGCTGGCGTTCGCATGTCGCGATCCGTTTCGGGAGCCCGGCCGGTCAGGTGGATCAGAGCGGTCAGGACGTTGAATCTGCGGCGACGATCCAGACCCCATCGAGCCCGACTGCGGAGAGTCGCCGCCTCCTCCAGCGTAACGTCGAGCTTGCCGGCGTCCGGTGCCGTCATGAACTCCAGGACGAACAGCCAGGGCTGCTCGGGTCGGGCCGGGTCGTCGAGGAGGGCGACCTGATCGGCGATGCGCTCGGCACTCCCAGCCCGTGGCGGGGTGCGTTCGCTGAACCACTCGCGGAATTGCACCACCAGCCCAGCACGAGCCGCCAGCCAGGCCAGCAGAGGCCCGGCTTCCAGTTCCGCCACCGTTCGCGCCGCCTGGTCGAAGTCGGCCATACCTCACCCATGTCGCAGGGCCAGCAGACAGCCGAGAAACGTGGCCAGCGCTCCGCACGCGACGCCCAGAGCGAACACGATCAGGTCTCGCCGGGTCAACCGACCGGTCGTCGCCGGCGCTGGCTCCGACACCGGAGTCGGCTTCGGCACCGGCGGCGGCAGCGCCACTCGCGGAGGCGTTCGGCCCTTCTTTCGTCGCGGGTCCTCCGCCGGACGCGGCTCGACCGGCTGCGCCGCGGGGATCTGCACCTGCGGCATCGTCGGCGGAACCACCGCCAGCGGCGCGGTCGGTTCCGGCGTCCGGTTCGTCTCCAGCCAGGTCAGGAAGGTCCGCATCCGTGGATCGCCGTCCACGCTGGCGGGAGTCGAACGCCCTGCGACGAGGTAGATCTGCAACGCCTGCGCTGCCCGGTCCGGGGTCGGATATCGACCGGAGGGCTCCTTGGCCATCATCCACTGAAGGATCTGCTGCAACCCCTCGGGCACTTCCGGATTGAACTCCGTCAGCGGGCGAGGTGTCTCGGAGGCATGGCGGATCATCTGGCTGATGATGTTCGTGTCCGGGAACGGCGGCTGCCCCGTCAGCAGATGATACAGCACGCAGCCCAGGCTGTAGATGTCGGCCCGGATGTCGATGGTGCGAGCATCGCGGGCCTGCTCCGGGGCCATGTAGTCTGGCGTACCAAGGATGGCTCCCTCCGCCGTCAGACCCTGGTCGAAGGCCGCCTCCGCACCCGGACTATCGAACAGCGGTCGAGCCAGGCCGATGTCGAGAATCTTGACCGTCGCTCGGAGCAGGTTTTGCAGCCCGCCGGAACCCGGCACGAGCATGATGTTCGCCGGCTTCAGATCGCGGTGGACCACGCCGCACTCATGGATGTGCTGCAACCCCTGCAACGCCTGGTAGATCAGGTGAACCGCCTCGTCCGGCCGCATGCGTTTGCGGTGCTGCAAGACCTCCTCCAGCGTCTCGCCTTCGAGCTGTTCCATGACGAGGTAGTGCAGTTCGCCGGCCTGGCCGACCTCGAAGGTGCGGACGATGTTCGGATGGTTGAAACGCTGGGCCAGGCGGGCCTCACGCTGAAATCGGCCGAGCAACTGCGGATCCTTCGCCCGCGACGGCGGCAGCACCTTGACGGCGACGATCTGACCGAGCGTGTGCTGCGCCCGGTAAACACCGGCCATCCGTCCCTTGCCGAGTCGGTCGAGGATCTTGTACTCGTTGAGGAAGAAGCCCTCGGCATGGCCGCGAGCGAGCAGGCCGGACTGGTACTCGGTCAGGTAGCCCCGAACGACCATCCAGGCGGCGAATCGGCCGACGTTGTCCGCGGCGGCACCGGCCTCCTGGTGCCAGCGGGCGTACATCGTCCGGGCGTCTTCCAGCGACAGCAGCTTGCTGCGGATCAGCAGGCCGTACACGTTCGCCACGGTCAGGTCCATCGCTCCCTCGGTCCGATCCGGTCGATCTCGGGGCGTTGCTTCTCTGCCATGATAGCAGCAAGAACCGGGACGCCGTACCCTCTCTTCCGGCCCATACTCCCGAAGGCACGGACCAGCGTCAGCGCAGGATCTGCCCCTCCGCGTCGAGGATCTGGGCCGCCGCCATGTTGTTGCCAAAGGTCTTGAAGTCCTTGAACGGTCCGCGCACGCCCGCGACCGTCTCCAGGACGAAGTCCCAGTCGCCGTCGACGAAACCGTCCCAGCGGTTGATCTCGCCCGCGTCGTTGGTGGTGAAGAAGTCGATGATCCAGACGCTGGCCTTCACGCCCTCGCGGGTGCGGCCCTCGTAGCGGGTGCGGGTGAAGAAGCCCTCCTCCGACGGCCAGCTCAGGAATTCCACGGCCATCCAGTCGGGGAACTT
>CAYYJM010000216.1:0-11256 GCA_964471755.1 uncultured Alcaligenaceae bacterium | reverse complement strand
GTTCCATCGCAACACGCCGACAAACAACGAGGGCGGCACCAACGACGAGGAGTTGCGCAACGTCGCTGTCGTCGATCGCGTCAACACGACCATGGCCGTCTGGATGGGCACGTCGATGGCCTGCGCCCAGTGCCACACCCACAAGTACGACCCAATCTCGCAGAAGGAGTACTTCCAGTTCCTCGCGTTCTTCAACAACACCGCCGACGCCGATCGGCGTGATGAAAGCCCCCTCCTGACGCTCCTGAGCGAGGAGCAGAAACAGCAGCGGCAGGCGCTCGAGGATCGCATCGCGGCCTTGAAGAAGAAGCTCATGTCGCCACCGGCCGAGATACTCGCCGGCGAGGCAAAATGGCTGGCCGGCCTGCCACGCGTCGCGAAGTGGACCCCGGCCGTCCCCACATCGGTGAAGGCGACTTCCGGGGCAAAGGCGACCGTGACCGGCGGAGCGGTTCGCGTCGAGGCGAAGGGAGCGACGGATACTTACACCGTCGAGGTGCCGTTGACCGAGGAGAAGCTGTCCGGCCTGCGTCTGGAGACGCTGCCGAACGCGGGACATGCGGGCAACTTCGTCGTGACCGGAGTGCGAGCGGTAGTCGTGCCGCCGGGCAAGCAGGCGGGGCCGGCCGGACGCTTCGTCCGCATCGAGATGCCGGGCAAGAAGCGGCACCTGATGCTGGCCGAGGTCCAGGTCTTCAGTGGCACGGACAACGTCGCCGTCAAGGGCACGGCGAAGCAGAGCAGCACGGCCTTTGCCGGCGACGCGAAACGGGCCAACGACGGCAACACGAACGGTCACTACTTCGAGGCCAACTCCGTCTCGCACACGGCCATCTCCGACGATCCGTGGTGGGAAGTCGATCTCCAGGCGTCGCTGCCGATCAGCCGGATCGTCGTATGGAACCGGACGGACAACGGGCCGAGCCCGCTCCTGCGGAACGTGCGTGTCGTGCTGCTCGACGAGAAGCGGCAGCCGGTCTGGCAGCAGGATTTGAAGGAGCCGCCGTCGCCGAGCCAGGCGTTCGAGCTATCGGCGGCCCGGCCGGTGATCTTCACTGTGGCCTCGGCCGACTACGAGCAGCAGGGCTTCGAGGCGGGCAATGTCCTGAGCAATCCGCAGCCGAGGGATAAGGGCTGGGCCGTCGGCGGCGAGCCCGGCAAGGAACACGCCCTGACGCTGGCCGTCGCTGCGCCGCTGAGCGTGCCGGCGGGGTCGAAGCTGCTGGTGACCATCGAGCAGCAGTCGAAGTTCGAGAGCCACACTCTGGGCCAGTTTCGCCTGAGCGTGTCGGCCGACCCATCGGCGTTCGAGGTCGCCCGGTTGCCGGGCGACGTGGCCGCCATCCTGGCCGTGGACGCGGCGAAGCGCACGGCCGAGCAGAAGAAACGACTGACGGACCACTACCTGAGCAGCGCTCCGGAACTGAAGGCGGATCGCGAGCAGTTGACGGCCCTGGAGAAGGACCTCGCCGGGATGAAGCCGGCGACAACGGTGCCGATCTTCCGCGAGCTGCCCGAGGGGAAACGCCGCAAGACGCACCTCCAGCATCGCGGCAGCTTCCTCGATCTGGGCGAAGAGGTGACCGAGGGCGTGCCGGAGGCGATCTTCCCGTTGCCGAAGGGCGCTCCGCTGAATCGCCTGACGCTGGCCCGCTGGCTGGTCGATGCGCAGAACCCGCTGACGGCTCGCGTCACGGTCAACCGCTTCTGGCAGGAGATCTTCGGCATCGGCCTGGTCCGCACGAGCGAGGAGTTCGGCTCGCAGGGCGATCTGCCGACGCATCCGGAACTGCTCGACTGGCTGGCCGTCGAGTTCCGCGAGAACGGCTGGGACGTGAAGGCTCTGCTCAAGCTGATGGTCACGTCGTCGGCCTATCGGCAGTCGGGGGTGACGACGCCGGAACTGATCGAGAAGGACCCGGAGAATCTGCTCCTGAGCCGGGGGCCGCGTGTTCGTCTGACGGCCGAGGTGATCCGCGATCAGGCCCTGTTCGTGGCCGGGCTCCTGAGCGAGAAGATGTACGGCCCATCGGTTCGACCGACGCGACCGCAGATGGGTTTGTCGGCGGCGTTCGGCGGAACGGTGGACTGGCAGACGAGCCCAGGCGTGGACCGCTACCGACGCGGCCTCTACACCGAGATGCGGCGGTCGAATCCGTATCCGTCGATGCTGACGTTCGACGCTCCGAACCGTGAGGTCTGCACCCTGCGGCGAGCGCGGACGAACACGCCGATGCAGGCGCTGACGACGCTGAACGATCCGGTCTACGTCGAGGCGGCCCAGGGCCTGGCCCGGCGGATGGCATCGGTTGGCAAGACGCCGGAGGAGCGGGTGCGATTCGGCATCCAGGTCTGCCTGTCGCGACCGGCGACCGATCGCGAGGTGACCCGGCTGGTACAGCTCTACACCGAGGCGAAGGCGGAGTTCGCGAAGGAGCCGGAGAAGGCGAAGAAGTTCGCGACGGACCCGCTGGGGATGCCGCCGGCCGGGACGGATCTGGTGGACCTCGCCGCCTGGACGCTGGTGGGGAACGTGCTGCTGAACCTCGACGAGATGTTCATGAAGCGGTGACCAACCGGAGAGTCACATGTCTCCTGGCCTTCGTTTCTGTCTGCTGCTGGGCATGGCCGCTAACCTCGGAAGCCCTGTCGCCGTGGGGGACGAGGTGCCGGCTCGCGACGAGGTCGCCCGGCTGGTACGCCAGCTCGGCAGTGGTGATTACGACGAACGGGAGGCCGCGTCGAAGGCTCTGGACACCCTCGGCCTGCTCGGTCTGGATGCGCTCGACCTGGCGGCGCTGGACCAGGATCCGGAAGTCCGCAAGCGGGCCTGGTTGCTCCTCGACGCGATCGAGAAGCGATGTTACGGAGGTCCGGTCCTCGTGGGCGGGAAGCGTCTGCCCGACTGGCGGCGCAGGCTGGGCAGCCAGGATATGAAAGTGCGCATCGGAGCATTGAACGAACTGCTCCTCATGCAGTCCCCAGTCGAGCGGTTCTTGCCAGCACTGCGGCGAGTGATCGCTGCGGACCCCGACGAGATCGTCCGCCGGGAAGCGATCCGATCCATCAGGAATTACGGGCCGGCCGCGCTGCCGGCGCTGACCGCTCTCCGCGGCGCGCTCCGCGACCCGAGCAAGACGGTTCGGGCGGCGGCCGCACAGATCATCTGGATCGTGGCTGGCCGTGCGGACCTCGCCGTCCCGGCGCTGATCGCTTTGTTGCCCGTGAAGGAGGCGGCCTTGCGTCGGCAGGTTGCTGACAGCCTTGGGCGGATGGGACCATACGCCCGGGAAGCGATCCCCGCGTTGACGAAAACGCTCGCCGAAGTCGAATCTCCGTCGCGCTTCGCGGTGGCGTTGGCCCTCTGGCAGATCGACCGCCAGAACGAGGCCGCGCGAGCCTTCTTTCTGGATCATTTCGCCAGTGATGCCAACCTGATCGAACGTCGAGACGCCCTGCGCTACCTGGTGAATTCGTTGCCCCTGCCCGAGCGGCTGGTTCCTGTGTTGATCAAGACCAGCGCCGATCCGACCCAAGCCTTTCGGGCAGTCGCGATTCACGCTCTGCCAGGGCTGGATGAACTTCAGCCGGAGGGGCTGAGGACCTTGCTCGCGGCGCTCGGCGATACGGACGACTTCACGCGGGCCGGGGCCGCCCGGGCTCTGGGCGAACTGGCTCCGACGAACGCCGAAGTGATCCGTGCGCTGGCGAAGATGGTCGCCGAGGACCGCAAGCCGTACAACCAGTCGGTCGCCCTGGCCGTCCTGGAGCGGGGTGGGCCGTTGTCGCGCGAGTTGCTGCCCGCACTCCGCCTGGCTCTGAAACAATCGCCCGGCCAGAGCTGGGCCGTTCGCGCGATCGGCCGGCTGGGGAGCAACGCGAAGGCCGCCGTCCCCGACCTCATCGACCTGCTGAAGGCGAAGAACCATCGCGGCACCGCCGCGGACGCCCTGGGCCGGATCGGCCCGGACGCGGCGGCCGCCGTGCCCGCGTTGATCGACAATCTCAACGACAACCTCGCTGCCCCGCCGATCATTAACGCTCTGGCTCGGATTGGCCCGGCAGCGGTCGATCCTCTGGTCAAGGCCCTGCACCACCCGAACGCAGGGGTGGCCGCCAGGTCCGCTAGCGCACTGGGCCGGATCGGAGCGAAGGCGGCAGTCCCCCTGGCCCGCGTCGTCACTGAGGGGAACCCGACCACGCGCCGGCTCGCCGCCTCTGCCCTGGCCGAGATGGGCCTTGAGGCGAAAGAGACGTTCCCGCAACTCCTCGCCGGACTGCGCGACGAGGACCCGGCGGTGCGCGGGGTCTGTGTGCGGGCCCTGGGCCGGATCGACCCGCTGCATCGCGACGTCTTTCCCGCCCTGGTGAAACTGGTGGCCGACCCGGACCCGGCGAATCAAGACGGCGCGGTCGAGATGCTACGCGACCTGGGCCCGCGTGGGCGTGCTGCTCTGCCAGCCTTGACCGCCGCTTTGACCGGGGCCCGACCGGGACTTCGGCCGAGGCTGGCCGAGGCGATCCTTCGGATCGCCCCGGACTCGCCGCAGGGCCTGCCGGTCCTGCTCGATGCGGTGAAGCCGACCGAGCCAGGCTCCGACCAGGCCGTCGCCTGGATGGTGCTGGCGCGACTCGGTCGGCGTGCCACGCCGGCCCTGGCGGTACTTTCCGAAACGTTCGCAAACCAGACATCCGTCCGCGGATATGCCTTCCACGCCCTGATCGAGTTATGCCCCCACGTTGAGGATTTCTCACCGGAAGTGGTGGCCGGGATCGGCCTTGCCCTGCGTACGCTCGGCCTGTCCGCGCCAGAGGATTCCCGCATCCAGATGGCCCGGGTAGTCGGCCAGTTGGGGTCGCGGGGGAAGCCGATGCTCGGGGTTCTCGTCGAGGCCCTGCGCTCGCCCGATCGGCGGATTCGGCCCGCGATGGCTCTCGCCCTCTGGCAGATTGACCGATCGCCCCTGGCGATCCCGGCTCTCGTCGAGAACCTGATCTGCGGCGAACGCGAAACGCGTGCCCGTGCAGCCACGGCCCTGGGTGAGATCGGCCCGGAGGCCCGGGTGGCGATCCCGGCCCTCGTCGGCGTCTGCGCCTCGGGGGAGTTCATGGATGCCCACATGGTCCGCCCGGCGGCCTTGCGAGCTTTGGGAAAGATCGACCCGGCCACCCGGGCCTGGCTTCTGCCGATCCTTCTCGAATCGCTGCGCGACGTGAACCACCCGGTGACCCGCGCGCAGGTCATCGGGACGCTCGGGGAATTCGGGACGGCCGCGCGAGTCGCAATCCCGCCCTTGCGGCGGGCAATGCGCTCGCCCGAGGAGGCGATCCGTCTGGCCGCCAGCGAGGCTCTGGCGAAGATCGAGCCGCGACAGGAGTGACCTTCACGGCAGGATTGACGGATGGGGAACGGTTTGCCAGAGTGACGGAGAGATACGAGCCTTGTCGGGATCGCGACCGGGGGTCATCCTACGAATCCACAAAGGAACCAGCGATGCCGGGTGGCCGGGTCGATGACCAGGTTGGCGACCGGCTTCGTGCCGGGTTCCAGAGGCGGCCCGGCAGGCGGTTCTTTCCCTGGCAGCCGAACAGGACCAGGCCAAAGGCCAGCGCGCCGAGCAGACGTGGGCCAGTCGTGGACATGTCAATCCCTCCCTGGGAGGGGCACGAGGTCGATCTCGAATGAGGCCGTTGTGTGATTCGTGGTGGTCAGGCCAAACACCGAAAGCATTTCACTTCGGGGCTCGCCGACTCGCGCCCGTCAACGATTTTCTTCCCTGCATTCCTGGTCGTTCGTGTATACTCACCTTATCCCGCCACGCCACGCCCGGATGCGGTTCGGCCATCACTGGAGCATCACGACCATGCACCCCGAACTCGAACGTCTGCACCTCCAGACACGCCGCCACTTCCTGCGGCAGATGCCGGTCGGCCTCGGTGCCCTGGCCCTGTCATCGCTGCTCGGAAATGACACCGACGCGGCAGTGGTCAATCCACTCGCACCGAAGAAGCCGCACTTCGAGCCGAAGGCGAAGCGCGTCGTCTACCTGCACATGTCCGGTGCGCCGCCGCACCTCGACCTGTTCGACTACAAGCCGGACCTCGTCAAGCACAACGGCGAAGAATGCCCCGCGTCGTTCCTCAAGGGCAAACGCTTCGCCTTCACCTCCGGGGTGCCGAAGCTGCTCGGCACGCCACGCACGTTCAAGCAGCACGGCAAGGGCGGCGTCTGGATGTCCGACGCCATCCCGAATCTGCACGCCGTCGCCGACGAGATGTGCGTCATCCGGTCGATGCACACCGACCAGTTCAACCACGCCCCGGCCGAGCTGCTCCTCTACACCGGCTCGCCGCGACCCGGCCGGCCATCGATGGGCACCTGGGTCACCTACGGCCTCGGATCCGAGAACCAGAACCTGCCCGGCTTCGTCGTTCTCATCTCCAGCGGCGTCCAGCCGTCCGGCGGCCAGAACTGCTGGGCGAGCGGCTTTCTCCCCTCTGTCTACCAGGGCGTGCAGTGCCGGTCGAAGGGCGACCCGGTCCTTTACGTGAGCGACCCGCCCGGCGTCGATCGCGATCTGCGCCGCAAGAGCCTCGACGCGCTGCGCGACCTGAACGAGGAGCAGGCCCGCGAGATGGGCCATCCCGAGACGCAGACGCGCATCGCTCAGTATGAACTCGCCTTCCGCATGCAGACCAGCGTGCCGGAGGTGATGGACATCGGCAAGGAAACGGCCAAGACGATCGCCGACTACGGCGCTCAGCCGGGCGGGGCCAGCTTTGCGAACAACTGCCTGCTCGCACGCCGTCTCCTCGAACAGGGCGTCCGCTACGTCCAGCTGTTCGACTGGGGCTGGGACTTCCACGGCACCAATCCCGGCGAGGACATCCGCGACGGTCTGACGCGGAAGTGTGCCACAATGGACAGGCCGGTGTCAGCACTCATCAAGGATCTGAAGCAGCGCGGCCTGCTCGACGACACGCTGATCGTCTGGGGCGGCGAGTTCGGTCGGACGCCGTTCCGCGAGGGGCGGACGGCCGGCGGCAAGGTGCTGGGTCGCGATCACTATCCGGACTGCTACTCGCTGTTCCTGGCCGGGGCCGGCGTCAAGGGCGGCCACACGCACGGCGAGTCCGACGAGTTCGGCTTCAGTGTGGCCCGCGACAAGGTCCACGTCCACGACCTGCAGGCGACCATCCTGCACCTGCTCGGGTTCGATCACAAGAAGCTGACGTTCCGCTTCCAGGGCCGAGACTACCGCCTGACCGACGTCCACGGCGAGGTCGTGCAGGACATCCTGGCCTAGCGAAGCGGCGGGTCGAAAAAGGGGACATTCATCTTTTTCCGAAAAAGATGAATGTACCCTTTTTCGACCCATGAGTGGACGGCCGTGGTCGAGGGGGACCTGGAGCCGCTGCACGGTCAGGCGGCCTCGAGCGGCGGCCAGATCGTCGATGAGGCGGCCGTCGGCCTGGGCGAGGTGTTCGCCGCCCATGCGGGAGGGCACCGGCCATGACGTATCCCCTTCTCGCGCTGACGTGGGAACTCTGCGCCCGGCGGCGTGGCCTGCTGCGGCTCGCCGCGGCGTACACGGCCCTGCTTCTGCTCGGGGCGTGGCTGCTCGACACGCGACATGGCGACCTGCTCGGGGTCGGCTTCATCGGCTTCCTGCTCTTCCCGGTGCCAGCCTTCGTCGGCGCGGTCTGCCTCGGTGGCAACGGCCCGCTCGAAGGCCGGGCGTCCCTCTTCCCGCGCCGGCTGTTCCGCCTGCCAGTCCCGACGTGGGGCCTCGTCGCTCCACCGCTTCTGCTCGGCACGGTCGTGTCAGCCATCGTCTGGACTGCCCTGGTGTCAGCCCTGTCACACCGTCGAGGGCTGGATCTCTCGGTAATGTGGCCCGGCCTGCTCGTCGCGGCGAGCGTCGCCTGGGTGCAGGCGCTGACCTGGTCGCCGTTCCCGCTCGTGTGGCTGCGCATCGGCTCGCTCGCCCTGCTCGTCCTTGCCGCGATCGGGGGAGCTGTCGGCCTCGGCTACCTGCCGGCGGGGATGCCGGAGGCGGTCCTCGTTGCCACGCTGGGGCTGGCGTATCTCGTCGCACATCACGGCGTCCGGCTGGCGCGGCACGGCGTCGGCATGGACGATCCGCTAGAGCCGGTCGTCGCCTCGACGGCCCGCGAGCCGTTCGCCTCGCCAGCCGCCGCTCTGCTCTGGCGCGAGTGGCGACTGGTCCGGGTCGAGGTGTTCTTCCTGGCCGTGTCGTCGCTCATCTGGGTGGTGCCGGTGGCGCTCATGACGCCGGCGGCTCTGCGGAACCTGGCCGGATCGCCTCCCGTAGATGCGGCCGTGGATGCAGTCGGCATCGGCTGGCTGGCGGCGGCGGTGCCACTGCTCATGCCGCTGTGCGTCGTCGCGGTGCTCGGCTCCGGGCTGGGTCGGCTGGGCGATCGGCGCGACCGCTTCGTGGTGTCGCCGTTCCTGGCGACGAAGCCGATCGACAACGCGACCCTGCTTCGTGTCAAGTGGGGGCTCCTCGCCCGGCTGGTGATCGGAGGAGCCGTCCTGGGAGCGATACTTGCCCTGGTCTGCTCCGTCACGAATGGCCGACTCGGCGAGATGGCCGAGCGGCTGACCGTGCCGGCCCTGATCGGCGGAGTGGTCGGCGCGGCGGCGCTGGCATGGCTGTGGGCGGCCGGCAGTCTGTGGTCCGGCCTGTGGGGGAAGTGGTGGGCTCCTCTGCCCGGCCTGGTCGCCGTGGGGGCGTTCCTCGTTGGTGTGCAAGCCGGCCTGGCGTGGCTGGCGGTTCTGGCCATCGTGGTCCATGTCGCCGGCATGACACCGCTGCTTCGCCGTACGTCGGTCTGGCCGCTGCTCGTCGTCCTCGCCGTGGGCGCGATCGGGGTGACGCTGGCAGGCTGGTGGCCGGTCGCGGTGCCGCTCTGGGCGGCTCTCGGCCTGCCGCTGGCCCCGACGGCGCTGGCGGAGAATCGTCACCGCTGACGGAAGTGGTTGGGCTTCAATCAGAACCGCGGCGACGGTAGCGGCGTTCGTCCTCTTCCCACTCGCGGTCGCGCCGACGTTCTTCTTCCTCGGCGCGCTCTGCGGCCCGGTCAGCCCGCACCTGGAAGGCTTCCTGGACCGCCTCGTCGTTCAGGGCGAGAAGCGGGCGGAGGCCGGCCAGAAAGTTGACCGCACTCAGGGCGAGCAAGACCGTGCCGAAGACGCCGCAGATCACCAGGCCGAAAGTCGTCCCCCCCCTGAGGCTGCCAGCCAGCATGCGGACCAGGATGAGGACAAAGAACGCCGCCCCGAGGAGGAACCCCAGGGCGATGAGGAATGCGACGCAGGCGGCGGCGTAGATGGTCCCCTTCGACCGCTGGGCCGCCATGCTGTCGCTGCCCCACAAAAGCAGCAGACACAGAAGCAGACCAGGGAACGCGACGCCGACGCCGAAGGCCAGGCCGAAGCAGAACATGATGAGGGAGTAGACGAAGTCCAGCACGGCGGCCAGGGCCATCCAGTTGGCGGCTCGTTTCGCCGGGGCGAGGGCCCGCCGGTTGGGGAGCGGCCGCCGATCGGTGTCGCCGGACGATCCGCTCGCACCGCCGGGTTGATCGAAAGCGAACGGGTCGTTTGAAGCCGATGGTGTCGGACGTCGGACGGGTCGCATCTCGGTTCGGGGCGGGGCGTCCTCCACCAGGTCGGCCTCGGTCAGGGCGATTGCCTCCGGCTCGGAGCTGGCCGGCGGCCCGTCGTGCAGTTCGAGCCGGGGCGGTGTCGATACCGGCTGACGTGTCGGCGTCACCGGAGCGGCAACCGGGACGACCGGCGCGGTGGCGATCGGCTGCGGCGCAGGTGTCTGGATTCGCGTCTTGCAGGCCGAACAGGCGACGACCTTGCCCAGCAGGTCGTCGGGGATCTGGAGATTCGACCGACATTTGGGGCAGGCGACGAGCAACATCGGAGTTCCCGGTGGGGATGTGAGTCTGGTTTCCGTCCTAGAGTAACGGCCACCGGGTCGTTTTCAAGAGAGTTCCGCGCCCCCGCCGGGCGGGCTGTGTGCCGCAGGAAGTTGGCAGCCGGTTCTGGTTCCCAGGCTCTACCTGGGAACCGGCTGTCTTCGCGGCTCCGCCGCTCTTGCCGGGCTCGGCTGACGGCTTGTGCGGCAGGGGCTCCGCGAAGAACGGCAGAGCCGTCAAGACAGTGCGTCCCGAGGCAGAGCCTCGGGACGAGAACCAACCGTCGCTCGCCAAAATCGAGCGGCAGACCCCCGGGCGGGCCGGCGGTCCAGCCCGCCGCGATGTCTACCCAGGCGGCTTCAGGGCTTCAGGTACACCAGGTACAGATAGGTGGCCGCCACGGCAACAAGGATGACCCCCACCAGCAGGGCGAGCCACTTGAGCCACTCCGCGCCAGCGCCGGGAGAATCCGTGCCCGGCAGATAGAGGTGCGGCGCGCCGGTGTCGTCGGGCACCGATGGCCGCTCGACCTCCCGGGTGCTGGCCCGTCGAGGCGGTTGGGTGGAGTCGTCGAGGCGCTGGTGGCTCGGGGTCGTCGCGGGGGGACCTGGCAGCGGCGGACGGTTCGACAACTCGGCCGACGAGGCGGAAGTCAGAGCCAGGTCGCGGAACTCCGGGTAGATCCGCAGCGGCTCGAACGGCCCTTGCCTGGAACGAGACGCTCGCATGTTGGCGGCGTCCCCGAGCAGGCCGTCCTTGAGCGAACGCCGAATGGCGGCCGTGCTGCCCTTGACCGTGTGCTGCTCGCCGTCCTCGTCCCGGTAGACCAGATACCAGAGATCGACCGGAGCGGTGCCGACCACGGGAACCGCTGTCCGGCGCGTGCTGCTGCCGGTCAGATCCTCAACGAACTCGCGGCAGGATTCGGGCCGGAGGGTCGCGTCGGCGTGCATCGCCCGCAGAATGGCCCAGTCGATTCGCTCCGACAGGCCCGGCACGATCTGCCGGGGCGGGATCAGTTCGTTGTGGACCTTCTTCATCCAGGCGTCGAGTGGGCCGCTCGATTTGAAGGGCAGTTCGCCGGTGACCATCATGTAGAGGGTGGCCCCGAGACTGTAGATGTCGCAGCGGGCGTCGGCTCCCTTGGCGTTGCGGAACTGCTCGGGTGCCATGAAGTGCGGCGTGCCCAGACCACGACCCGTCTTGGTCAGGTTCAGGTCGGTGTCCTGCTCCTTGACCAGACCGAGGTCTGCCAGCTTGGCGGTGCCGTCTCGGGTGAGCAGGATGTTGTCCGGCGTC
>CAYYJM010000215.1:0-11279 GCA_964471755.1 uncultured Alcaligenaceae bacterium | reverse complement strand
CATGGGGCTGATGCCCCACGCTCGCCAGGTATCCGCTATCAGACCACCTCGGAGGCCAGGCTGACAATCTTGGTGTAGTTCTTGTCGCGCAGTTCACGAGCGACAGCACCGAAGATACGCGTGCCGCGCGGCTCCCCTTCGTTATTGATCAGCACCAGGGCGTTCCGGTCGAAGCGGACGTAGCTGCCGTCATCGCGGCGTGTCATCTTCTTGACCCGAACGACCACGGCCCGAACGACCTCACCCGGCTTGACATCGCCGCCGGGGATCGCCTTCTTGACGCTGGCGATGATGATGTCGCCCAAGCCGGCGTAACGCCGACGCGAGCCGCCCAGCACCTTGATGCACATGCATTCCTTGGCACCGGTGTTATCGGCCACGTCAAGATACGTGTACTGCATGATCATGGACGGCGTTCCTTACTTGCTCTCGGTCGTCGTGGCCCCGGCCAGGATGGCCTGGTCTTCCGCGCCGGCCGCCTTCTTGGTCACGCGCACCAGTCGCCAGTGCTTGGTCTTGGACATGGGCCGGCATTCCATGATCTCGACCGTGTCGCCCACGTGCGACTCGTTGTTCTCATCGTGGACCTTGCACACCGTCCGCCGCTTGATGAACTTGCTATAGCGGGGGTGCTTGACCAGCCGCTGGATCTCGACGCGGCGCGTCTTGTTCATCTTGTCGCTGGTGACGACACCGGTCACCACACGACGCAGACTGCGCTTGGCAGGGGTGGCAGTTGGTTGCTCGGCCATGGTCCGTTACTTTCCTCGGGAGCCGGCCGGGGCCTGGTGGGCCTTCAGCTCGCGCTCACGCATGATGGTCTTGATCCGGGCAATGTCGCGCCGGGCCTTTTTCATTTCGCTGGGCGTCTCCAGTCGATCCGTTGCCGACTGGATGCGCAGCTGGAACAGATGCTTGATCGTGTCCTTCAGCGTCAGGTCAAGCTGTTCGTCGGTCATTGTTCGCAGTTCGACCGTCTTCATGGTTCCGCTCCCGGCTTAGCCCACGCTCGGTCGGCGCGTCACCAGCCGGCACCGAAACGGCATCTTGTAGGCAACCTTGGCCAGCGCATCCTTGGCCGCCGCCTCCGGCAAGCCACCGATCTCGAACAGGATCATCCCGGGCCGGATCACCGCCGCCCAGAACTCCGGTTCGCCCTTGCCCTTACCCATACGGGTTTCGAGCGGGATCGAGGTCACCGACTTGTGCGGAAAGACCCGGATGAAGAGTCGACCCTCGCCACGGATCGCATGCGCTGCCGTGATACGGCCCGCCTCGATCGATTCGGCACTGAGCCAGCCCCCTTCGAGCGCCTGTAACCCGTATTCTCCGTAGGAGACCGTGTTGCCGCGGCTGGCGTTACCTTTTACCTTGCCGCGTTGACTTTTTCTGTACTTTACCCGCTTGGGCATAAGAGGCATCGATTTCCTCCTGGGGAGTCAGGAAGTCCCCGGTATTAATCCAGACCTTGATTCCGATGTTCCCCTGAGCCGTCGAGGCCTCCGCGAATCCGTAGTCGATCCGCGCCCGCAGGGTGGAAAGCGGGATGCTGCCCAGCATGCCACTCTCCGTTCGCGACATCTCCGCCCCGCCCAGGCGGCCCGACAACTGGATACGGACGCCCTTGGCTCCCGCATCCATCGTCTGCTCGAGCGATCGCTTGATGGTCCGCCGGAAGCTCTGTCGCTTCTCCAGCTGCTCGGCGATGTCCTCCGCCACCAGCTGGGCATCGACCTCGGGCCGGCCCACCTCGACCGTCTTGACCTCGATGTGCCGGTGGCACAGATCCTCGAGATCCTTGGTCAGCTTATCGACTTCCTGCCCCTTCTTGCCGATGATCACACCCACCTTGGCCGAGTGGATGTAGACCACGACCTTCTCACGCGTCCGGGCAATCCGGATCTTGCTGATCTTGGCGTCCTTGTACCGCTTCTTGACGAACTTGCGGATCTTGTGGTCCTCCACCAGGAGTTCGGAGAACTCCTGCTTGGTGGCGTACCAGTTGCTCTGCCAGTCCAGCATGATGCCGGTACGAAAGCCGGTCGGTCGAACTTTCTGCCCCATGCGTCGCGCTGCCCCTGTGACCGTCGGTTAGATTCCGTTTACGCCCCAGCCGCGCTTGCCGTTGCCGTCGCCGACTCTTCCGCGCCGTCGGAGAGGACGACCCGGATGTGGGCGTAGCGCTTCTTGATCGGATACGCCGTGCCGCGGGCTCGCGGTTGATGGCGTGGCAGGTACGGCCCGCCATCGATACAGGCCTCGGCGACGACCAGTTCGTCGGTATCCAGAGATCCGCGATCCTGAGCGTTGCCGATGGCGCTTTTCAACACGGCTTCCAGCAGGCGGGCACCACGATTGGGCAGGAACCGCAACAGTTCCAGCGCCTCGTCCGCCTGACGCCCACGGATCAGCTGCGCGAATGGGCGAATCTTTCGCGGCGACACGTCCGCATGGCGATGTATGGCTCGATACTGCATGATCGACCTCGTCAGACTGAACGAAGCCGTCCGGGTACCAAACCCGGACGCTTACCCCTCGACGCCGGGAGACACCCCCCGGCGCGGCCCTTACTTGCCAGCCTTCTTGCCGCCGCTGTGACCCCGGAAGGTCCGCGTCGCGGAGAACTCACCCAGTTTGTGACCGACCATGTCCTCGGTGACCAGCACCCGCAGGAATTGCCGACCATTATGGACCAGGAACGTCACCCCGACGAAGTCCGGGATGATCGTACAATCACGGCTCCAGGTCTTGATCGGCTCGCGACTATTCGTCTGCTTCGCCCGCTCGACCTTCTGGTAGAGCCGTTCGTCGACGTAAGGCCCTTTTTTCAGCGACCGGCTCATCTGTCACTCCACTCCATCGCAAGCTGTGATTGTACACGTTCTGCCGTCAGTGTCCAGCATCTCCGAATCAACCGCCGGCATAGTGCGGACCAGGCCGACGCCGTCGAACGATGGCGCTGTTGGACGGCTTCCGCTTCTTACGGGTCTTGCCACCCTTGGACAGCACGCCCGTCGGGCCGCACGGATGCCGACCGCCGCCGGTTCGGCCTTCGCCACCACCCATCGGATGGTTGACCGGGTTCATCGACGTACCGCGATTGTGCGGCTTGCGGCCCATCCAGCGCTTCCGGCCGGCCTTGCCCAGGCTGATGTTCATGTGCTCGGAGTTGCCGATCGATCCGATCGTCGCCCGGCACTCGCTGCTGACGCGGCGAACCTCGCCCGACGGCATCGTGATCTGAGCCCACTTCCCATCGCGAGCGGTCAGGGTCGCGCTGCACCCGGCACTGCGGGCGATCTGGCCCCCCTGCCCCGGCTGCATCTCCAGGTTGTGGACCGACATGCCCAGCGGCACCTTCCGCAGTGGCATGCAGTTGCCGACACGCGGCTCGATCTCCTCGCCGCTCATGATCACGTCGCCGGCCTTCAGGCCATCCGGGGCCAGGATGTACCGCTTCTCGCCGTCCTCGTACTGCAACAGGGCAATGCGAGCCGAGCGGTTCGGGTCGTACTCGATCGACACCACGGTCGCCGGCATGTTGTCCTTGCGGCGTGCGAAGTCGATGACCCGGTACATCTTCTTGTGACCACCGCCACGAAAGCGGGTCGTGATGATGCCCTGGAAGTTCCGGCCGCCCTTCTTCTTACGCGGCTTCAGCAGCGACTTTTCCGGCTTCTTCTTCCGGTCGGTGATCTCAGCGAAATCGCTGACCGAGCCTGCGCGACGGCCCGCTGTCACCGGTTTGTATTCGCGGATGCCCATGGGGGTCGTCTCCACTCCATTCCCGGCGAGTGTGGGGCGTCAGCCTCACGCTCGCCTGTATCTCAGTAGAACTCCAGCGTGCCGCTCTCTTCGGTCAGCGTGATGATCGCCTTCTTCCAGGTCGGCAGCTGGCCCGGCCGGAAGCGGTAGCGCTTCTTCTTGCCCAGGCGGATCTGCGTCCGGACCCTGGACACCTTCACGTTGAACAGTTCCTCGGCCGCTGCCTTGATCTCGTCCTTGCTCGCCCACAGGTTCACCTCGAAGGTGAATGAGCGATGATGGGTCGAGAGGTGCGTCCCCTTCTCGGTGATCAGCGGACGGATGATCACCTGGTGCGGTTCCAGTTTCGGGCCTCGGGTTCGTGGGCCGAGGCGTTGCATCTTCGGCATGGTTCGCTCTCCTCACCGGCCCGGATCACCCGGCCGTCGCCTCCGCCTTTTTCTTGCCCGCCGCCCGCAACTCCTCCAGGGCCGCCCGCGTCAACACCAACCGCTTCTGCCGCAGCAGGTTGTAGGTGTTGAACTGCGATGCCGGCGTCACCTGCACCGTCGGGATGTTTCGACCCGACAGGTAGAGGCGATTGCCGGCCTCTTTCTTGGCGGCGTCCTCGCCGGGGCTGGCGTAGCCGCTCAGGCAGGTCGTGTCGCTCAGGTTCAGGGCCTTGAGCAGTTCGACCACCTGCTTGGTCTTCACCGTGGGCACCTCGAGATCGTCGAGGATGACCACCTCGTTATCGAGCAACTTGCTGAGGATGGCCATCCGGGTCGCGGCCCGGACGGCCTTCTTCGGCAGGTGATACTCGTAGTCGCGCGGCTTGGGGCCCTTGGCCGTGCCACCGCCCTTGACCTTGTTCGTGCGCAGGTTACCGCGTCGTGCCCGGCCGGTGCCCTTCTGGCGGAAGAGCTTCTTCGAGGCTCCGGCAACCTGGCCGCGCCGCAGGGTCGAGTGCGTGCCCGCACGCTGGTTGGCCTGGTACATGACGACCACGTCATGCAGCAGTTGCTTGTTGACCGCGCCGCCGAACTCGGCGGGGTCCACCTCCACGGTTCCGACCGCCTGTCCCTGGCGGTTCACCACTTGCAACGTCAACATGGCCCCACCGTTATCTGTCAGGAGTCGGGCTCCTGGATGTTGTCCCCGGGCAATGAGCAAGCACCGAACGTCCGGCAAGCTCGAGCTACCCACTTGCGGAAGGCCAGGTGGGGCAGCTCGCCGGCTCGGTGCCAAGGCCGCTGCACAGGAAAATATCGGGCTCACCTCGGCTTGGCCGGGTCTGGCCCGCACTCAGGCTCGGAAGGAAGACAAACTCGTTCACGAGCGGCGCGAACGACTACTTGCCGGACAGCACGCGAATCTTGATATTCACACCGGGGGGAAGGCTCAGGCCCTTGTTCAGGGCTTCAATCGTCTTCCCGGTCGGCTGCAAGATGTCGATCAGACGCTTGTGCGTCCGGATCTCAAACTGCTCGCGCGACTTGCGATTGATGTGCGGGCTTCGCAGGACGGTATAACGCTCGATCCGCGTCGGCAGCGGAATCGGACCATTGACACGAGCACCGGTCTTCTCGGCCGCCTCGACGATTTCGCGCGCCGTACGGTCGAGGACCTCGTGATCGTAGGCCTCCATACAGATCCGAATTTTGCCGTTTTCTAGCTCCGCCACCGGTTCCTCCCGCGATCGCGTCGTGCGCCCCACGCCTCAAGCTGGTTCGGAAAGATTCAGCGTAGAGGCAACCAAACTCGATGTCAAGGTCGGGACGCCGAAATTCACCGGTCGGGCTGCTTTTACCCCTCGATCAACTCCGTGGTCCTGCTCGGCTCTTTCTAGCAATGAGAACGACCCCTGGAAAGCCCAGGGGCCGCCTATTTTCGGTCAGAACCACTGCTCAGTTCAGGCCGGACGGAAGATTATAGTTGAGGTTCATGGCGTTCACAAACGGCGTGGCGTTGCTCGCTGCCACGCTTCGCACCGAGCCGTCACCCATGCCCACCTGACAGCCAGAGGCCGTGAAGCAGTGCGCATTGTACGGAGCGGCCGCATTACTGAACGTCTGCCCTGCGAGCAGTTGCTGAAGCGTAGAAGGTCCAGCTCCAACAGTACCCGTCACGTCGAGGTACGTTTGGGGTGACGCCACCGGCCAGGTTGTCGGGGTTCCGGCGTTGGTAATCGAGAAAGCCTCGCAGGTGACGATCGTGTTCGAGGTGCCCTTCTGACCCAGCAGGGCGTAGAATCGCCCAGTAGTCGCCGGGAAGGTCTGCGCGTTGCAGCGGTAGCTGCACTTCGAGGTGGAGCCGTCGTTGCTGGGGTCACCCGGGCTGAAGTAGGTCTTGATTGCAATAGTCGGACTGGTCGGAGCCCCCATGTACTGCTTGTACACGTTGTCCTGCTCGATGTAGGGCAGGAGATGGAAGAACCAGGTGGCGGTCAATCCATTGAATGCCCCATAATAGGGCGGCACCTTGCTGTCGTAGGTGCCCGCCACGTTGGCCACCGCCAGCCCCAGTTGCTTGAGGTTGTTCTGGCTCTGGCTGCGAGCGGCCGCCTCACGGACTTTCTGCACGGCGGGCAGGAGCAGACCGATCAGGATGGCGATGATCGCAATCACCACCAGCAGTTCGATCAGCGTGAAGCCGCCTCGACGATGGAAACGAGACACTGGCACAGTCCTTTCCGGATAGGAAAACGGATAGAGTAGCGCGGAGAACAGAATCATTCCGAAGTACCAGGAGAGATTATCTCTCGTAGTAGAACACTTTTTCCTCGGTTTGCAAGGGCTGGCCAGAATAATGGGAGTGGTATGGACAGATGCCACCACTGGCTGAACCCCAACGAATTCAGATGATTCAAAGCATGGCCACGAGACGAGAATCGATCGCCGGGCCAGGTTCACGCTCATCCTATGCATCCGACGTTCTGCGGATGGCGGAAGTTCCCTTTCTCACCGGATCTTCTGGCCGGGATCGGGCCGATCAAGGAACTCGCGTAACTGAATGCTGGCCTTGCCCGCGAAGGTCTGGTAAACCCAGCAGTATGAGCCACCGTGAACTTCTGCTGCTGAGTCCGCAACCGTTGCCGACCCATCATACCCTCTACCTGGGAGACGGCGAGGCGACCGCATTCCTCGACGGCCATGCGGTCCTCTGGCACCCGGCCGCCCTCGCGCTGGCCGTCGGGCCGCCGCGCGTGGGTTCTCCCTACGACCACGATCCGCCCCGGCCCGGATCCATCTACGCCGTCGTCGAATCGTGCAGCGGACTGATCGCCGACGACTGGTATGACCGCGCTCGCCAGGCCGGCTGCCTCATCGTCCAGCCCGGTACGAACCGCGACGCCACCCTGGCCGACCTGCTGACCCAGTTGCGTCAGCTCCCGCCGGATCAGGCCCCGCCCGGCCATCTGCTCGATCTCGACGCCGAGCGCGTCGCCCCGTTCCTCGGCATCGGCTTCGGTCTGCTCCACGTCGATGGCCTGTTCGAGGCCATGTCTCACGACAATCTGCTCGCCCGCGACGAATTCTGGAATGAGGTCCGCGAGGCGATCGGACAGCTGGGAAGTGAGGATCGCGAGGCCTATCGCCGGCACCTGGAGGCGGCCGCAAACCACCTGCTCTACGCCCGTGAAGTCCTCTATCCCTCGTCGGTCTACCTGGTCGATTTCTACCTGCTGGAGGACCGCAGCGATCCGGCCCCCTGGCCGCTGGCGTTCGACCTCGGTTCGCCGCTCAACGTCATGACCACCGGAGCGGCCCTGGAACGGCTGGCACGCGAACAGCCGGAGCGGGCCGCCCAGGTGCGTGACGGCGTCGCCAGTGACCGTGTGGAGATCTGCATCGGCGGCTACCAGGAGCGCGAGGATGCCGTGCTGCCGCTGGAATCACAGCTGTGGAATCTGCGGCGCGGCCTGGAGGCGGCCGAGGCCGTGGTCGGCACCGCGCCACGGGTTTACGGCCGACGACGCTTCGGCTACCACCCCCATCTGCCGGGTCTGCTCCAGAGCGTCGGACTGGGCCGAACCACCCTCTTCGCCTTCGATGACAGCGTCCTGCCCCAGCATCACCCGCCGGTCGTCAACTGGCCGGGCTGGGACGATCAGCAGGTCGAGACGTTCACACGCGGCCCTCAACTGGGCCAGTCGTCGCTCACGTTCCTGCACCTGACCTACCTGCTGCACCAGACGATGGTGCAGGACACCTCGGCCACCCTCGCCTTCTTCCACGGCCGAGCCACGCCGGACCACCCGGTTCCGTCGTCGGCCTACGGCGATCTGCTGGAACTGGCCCGCCTGGGGCCGGTGCTGGGCCGCTGGGTGACGCTGTCGAGCTTCCTCACCGAAGTGCTGGCCAGTGACTACACACCGCCAGCGGAGGCCGATGAGTTCGCCGATAACTACCTCCTGGAACGGAGCGACAACCCCGCCGGCGCGGCGATCACCGGCCTGGCCCAGCATCACCAGTTGCGCCGCCAGTTCGACGCCACGGCCACCGTCCTGGCGATGGCTCATGGCCTGGGCCTGGCCCTGGAGTCGAACGGCCAGCCGCTGCTACCGGTGCTGCACGCCCTGGAGGACGATCTCGAACGCCGTCAACTCGACCCGGCGGCCTTGCAGGATCTCCAGCAGCGATCCTGCGACCTGCTCGGTCAGCGGCTCGTCTCGCGCGGCGTGGCCCAGGCCGGCCATCTGCTGCTCAACCCGTGTGCCTTCACCCGCCGGGTGATCGTCGATCTACCCGGCTGTACGGACCTGCTGCCGATCGAGGGGCCGGTCAAGGCGTGCCAGGTCTTCGGCGATGCGGCCCGTGCCGTGGTCGAACTGCCGCCACTGGGCTTCGCCTGGGTTCCGGGCCAGGGCCGGGCCGGCTTGACACCGAACGCCAAGCGGATGCAGTTGGCCGACGAACGGGCCGTTCGCAATGAGTTCTTCGAGGCCGAGATCGACCCGGCGACGGGCGGCCTCCGTGCCATTCGCGACCACCGTACTCGTGTCAATCGCTTGCAGGCCCAACTCGTCTTCCAGCCGGGCAGCAGCATGCGAGCGGAGAAGGTCGAGGTGATCTCCACCGGCCCGGCCCTGGGCGAGCTGGCGACCGAGGGCGTGCTGGTCGATGCCCAGCAGCAGGTGCTGGCCCGCTTCCGGCTGCGGTTGCGTGCCTGGATCGGTCGGCCGCTGCTCGACCTGGCCATCGACCTGGAGCCGGTGACGCCGCCGCTCGGCTACCCCTGGCACGCCTACTACGCCGCCCGGTTCGCCTGTCGCGAGGAGCGTACGCCGCTGATCCGCGGTGTCTGCGAGATCCCGTCGCTGGGCTACCATCAGCGGCCCGAGACGCCCGATTACCTGGAATTTCGCTCCGGTCAACAGAACGTGGTGATCTTCCCGCGTGGGCTGCCGTTCCACCAGCGCAAGGGGAACCGGATGCTCGACGTGCTGCTGATCAGTCCCGGCGAAACGACGACGCACTTCGAGCTGGGCATCGGCCTGGACCGGAACACGCCGATGCAGACGGCCCAGGGACTGCTCACGCCGGTCCTCAGCGTGCCGACGACACAGGGACCGCCGCACATCGGCACCACGGGCTGGCTGTTCCATCTCGATGCACCGAACCTGCTGGCAACCAGTTTCCGGCCGGTGATCACGGAGGGTGAGGGCAGGACCATCCTGGCCCGGATGCACGAGGTGGGCGGACATCCCGGCCAGGCGGAACTGCACTGCGTGCGGAACCCCCTCCGGGCCTGCCGGGTCGATGGCCGGGGGCAGCACCTGATGGATCTGCCGATCCAGGGCGACGCCGTGGCGTTCGATTTCGGCCGACACCAGCTCGTTCAGGTCGAGGTGGTCCTGCCCTGAGGCCCATTCGGTCTGCAGCTGCGCCGGCGAGATCATCTCCCCTTTCCGGCGTCCAGACTGAATGAGGCTCCGCGCGGTCATTTTCCGAACCATCGCCGCGCGTTGAGCGGCTCAGGTTCTCACTATCTCTTGAGTAAAAAACGCCCGATTCTCTCGCTGCTCTTGAGATGCCAGAGAACGGAGTTCCTGGTCGCTCAATTCCCCGCTGGAGAGAGCCACTTTTCCGTCGTGGACGGCACAGCGCGGCAATGATTCGATGTCCGGTCGGGGTGAGTACCAGGGGTGGTGGTGACCTCGATCACCGGGCGACCATTGGAGGTAAATCGCCATGAAGCGTTGTTGGATTGTTCTGGTGGTGGCGGTTGGATTGGTGTTATGGCAGGATCGGCCGGCCCAGGCCAAGGGTGGTTTTGGTTTTACGTTGGGATTACGGTTGACGGGAGATTTCTCCTGGGTCAAATGGTGTGACAATCCGTGCAAGCCGGCCACGCCCTGGCCGCAGATGGGATATCCGCCCGTGGGTTGGACGCCAGCTGCCACGGGTGTTCCGGGCTACCCGAACTATTCAGTTCCGTACGCTGGCTATCCTCAGGCTGCCTATCCACAACCGGACGGCAAGCCAGCGATCCAGCCCGCTCCGGTGGATTCCGCTCCCCTGCCCGCGCAAAAGCCGCCAGTAACGAACGAGCCGCCGCTGGCTCCAGGAGGGAATGGAGTGATCTTTCAGGTCTACCCATTCAAAGGTTAGCCCCCTTCCGGTCGTCACGATCTCAACGTCCGCTGCTGTGACAAAGAACCAACGCCCGTCTGGTCCTGCCCCGGACCAGACGGGCGTTGGTCTGTTCTGCCCTCCTCTCCGATTCGTTCGACACTTGTGTCTCCTCGCCTCCCCCGGTTTCGGTTGCAGCTGCGCCGAGTTGGTCTGGCCCTGTTTTTCGGTCCAGATCGGTTGGCACGATCGGGCAAAAATGTTCACGCAGGAACGCTCGGGGAAGCAGTGATGCATGGAGCGCATCTTGAGACGAACCTGTTGATTTCGCTCATTTCTCCGGAGACGCCAGCCGTACAAGGCGACTCGGCGGCAAACTCACCGTAATCGACATCTCTTTCCTGGCCGATGTTGCATTTCGGGGGAATTATTCCAGTGTGAACGGGGCCTGCTGCAAAGGGTGGTGGGCTCAACGATCCGGTGAGTTTGCAGACGGAGGTTAGTCATGAAGAAGATGCTGGTTGCGGCGGTGGTCGCTCTGGGCGTCCTGGCGATCGGTGGCGCGTCGGCCCAGGCTGGCGGTTGTGGCCCGAGCGGTTGTGGTTCTTCGCGTGGCTTCGGCTGGAACCTCGGCTTTCGCATGAGTGGCGATGCGTCCTTCAGCCGCTGGCAGGACTGCCACGGCCCAAGCTGCAATGGTCCGAGCTGCAATGGCCCGAGTTGTGGCGGCCAGGGCTATGGCGCTCCGAACTTCGGCGGCCCGGGCTACTGGCCGATGCCGATGCCGATGCCGATGCCGATGCCGGCTCCGGCTCCCTACGCCTACGCCATGCCTGCTTACCCGACGCCGGCTCTGGCTCATCATCACGCTCCGGCTCCGATGCCCCTGCCCGCTCCGGCTCCGGCGGCTCCGGTCACGCCGACCGGCTACTTCCAGCTGAACTCGTACAACACGGGTTC
>CAYYJM010000214.1:6263-11300 GCA_964471755.1 uncultured Alcaligenaceae bacterium | reverse complement strand
CGCCAGGAGACCCCCGATGACCCTACGTCTCGCCGTCCTGCTCTCCGGCGGCGGCACCACGATGCAGAACCTGCTCGACCGCATCGCCGCCGGCCGGCTCGACGCCGAGGTCGTCGCCGTCGTCTCGAACAAACCCGGCGTCCACGGCCTGGAACGTGCCCAGACCGCCGGCATCTCGCTCATCGCCACCATCGAGCGCAGGGGGTGTCCGTCGCTTGAAGCGTTCGGCGAGCGCATCTTCACCCTGTGCCGCGACGCGAAGGCCGACCTCGTCGTTATGGCCGGCTTCCTGCAACTCGTCCCCATTCCGGACGACTTCGCCCACCGCGTGATGAACATCCACCCGGCTCTGATCCCGGCGTTCTGCGGCCCGGGCATGTACGGCCGACGTGTTCACCAGGCCGTCCTCGCCGCCGGCGTCAAGGTCACCGGCTGCACCGTCCACTTCGCCGACAACGAGTACGACCACGGCCCGATCATCGCGCAGACCGCCGTTCCCGTCCTCGACGACGACACGCCGGACACCCTCGCCGCGCGTGTCTTCGCGGCCGAGTGTGAGACGTACCCCGAGGCGATCCGCTTGTTCGGCCAGGGTCGGCTGCGCGTCGAGGGCCGGCGTGTGCGCATCCTGCCGGAGGCACAATCATGACCCGCAGGATCATCACCGGTTCAGCACCGACACGTCGCGCGCATTCTGCTCGGCCACCTCGCGCGTGATCTTGCCGGCACGCAGCAACGCCCGCAGCGACTCATCCAGACTCACCATTCCCTCATCACGCCCGGTCAGCAGGCAGTTATCGATGCTCTCCAGCTTCCCCTGCCGGATGGCGCTGGCGATCGGATTGGTGTTCCACATCACCTCCAGGGCCAGGTGCCGTTTCGTGCCGCGTTCCAGACCCGACAGCAGCCGCTGGGCCAGGACCACTCGCAGGCTCGCGGCCAGCTGGTAGCGGACGTCGCGCTGCACCTCCTGCGGGAACAGGTCGGCGTACCGGCTGATCGCCCCCTTGGCGTCGCGCGTGTGCAGCGTCGTGAAGACCAGATGACCCGTCTCGGCCGCGCTCAACGCCATCTGGGCCGTCTCTCGATCGCGGATCTCGCCGACAAGGATCACGTCGGGATCTTGCCGCAGCCCCGACCGGAGCCCATCGGCAAACGTCGCCACGTCCCGGCCGACTTCCCGCTGCGTCACCACCGATTCCGACTCACGCGGAAAGAGATACTCCACCGGCTCCTCAACGGTGATGATCCGGTAGCCACCCGTCCGGTTGAGCAGGTTGACCAGGGCCGCCAGGGTCGTCGTCTTGCCCGAACCGGTCGCCCCGGTGACGATCACCAGGCCGTCCATCTGAAACGCCAGCCGGGTCGCCAGTTCGGACGACAGACCGAGCCAGGTGAAGTCCGGAATCACGGTCGGCACGATGCGCAGGCACGCGCCGAGGTGACCGCCGGCGTAGAACAGGTTCGCCCGGAACCGCGCGAAGTTGCCGTTGAGCAGGAGCCCGAACGAGCCGTCGTGACTCTTCTCATGCTGGAGCCGCTCACGGCCCTCCGGCGGACAGAGCGGCCCGAGCAAAGGCTCCGCCTCGTCCACGGCAAGGGCCGGCTCCGACAGCTCGACCAGATCGCCATGCAC
The DNA here is from genome assembly GCA_964471755.1 of uncultured Alcaligenaceae bacterium. GTDB lineage: Bacteria > Planctomycetota > Planctomycetia > Gemmatales > Gemmataceae > CAYYJM01. Next base: position 9,664 of record CAYYJM010000214.1, on the reverse strand, counting down.
GCGAAGCACCGGCGGATAACCGACGATCAGATGGATGTCGGACGCTTCCGCCTCGACCGCCCGGATGAGCAGATCACGCAGACGCTGGGGAAGGGTCGGCTCGGTCATGTGGGTCTCGCCAGACGCTGCGCCTTCATCTCGAACCGGGGCAGCGTTCCCGGCTCGACCCGCCGCACCACCGCCCGGAACAGCAGTTCATCCCGGATCGCCTGATCGATTCGGCGGAGGACACCCTCCTCGCCGATCAGTTCCACATCGATCCGCAGGACCGCCAGGCTCTGCTGATCCTCGACACTCAGGCGAAACTCGGTCACCTCCGGAAAGCGGTGCAGGATGGCCTGGATCGCCGTCGGGTAGACGTTGTTGCCGCGCAGCACGATCATGTCATCGGCCCGGCCCAGGATGCCGCCGTCCAGGCGCGGCCCGATGCCCAGGTCCGCGCCCGGCGTCGGGTCGATCCGCACCAGGTCGCCCGTCCGGTAGCGGACCAGCGGACAGCCGAGCCGATGCACGTTCGTCAGCACCAGTTCGCCGCTCGTCCCGGTCGGCACCGGCGCGAGCGTCACCGGGTCGATCACCTCGGCCAGATACCAGCGATCGAGAACGTGCAGGCCGCCCGGCCGGGCCGCCGGCTCGACCGTCACCGGACCGACCTCGGTCATGCCGTGATGGTCGAAGACGCGCGCCCCCCAGCCGGCCTCGATCCGCTGGCGCGTCGCCGGGATGTTGCCACCCGGTTCGCCGGCGACGATGATCGCCCGCACCGCCGAGTTCGGCAGATCGAGGCCCTCGTGAGCCGCCGTCTCGGCCAGGTGCAGCGCGTACGTCGGCGTGCAGAGGATGACGGTCACGGCGTTGTCGAGGATCAGCCGTAGCCGGGCCGTCGTACTCAGGCCGCCGCCCGGCAGACAGAGTCGGCCCATGCGACAGGCCGACTCGAACGCCGTCCAGAAACCCAGGAACGGCCCGAACGAGAAGGGAAAGAAGAGTCGATCCGCCGACGTCACGCCGACGTGTTCGTAGACCGCCTGCCAACAGTCGAGCAGGCCCGACCAGCTCTCCGGCGTGTCGAGCCAGCGCAGCGGCCGACCCGTCGTTCCAGACGTCTGATGGAATCGATTGTAGCGCTCCAGCGGAAAGGTGTGGATCGCCCCCAACGGCGGCTCGGCCGACTGATCGGCGACGAGTTCCGCCTTGGTCGTCAACGGCAGCTTCGCCCAGTCGTCGGGATAGCGGAGCCGTCCGGGCACGAGGCCGTGATCGGTCAGCTTGCGGGCGTAGAATCGGTTCGCCGGCAGCAGATCGAGCAGACCCTGGAGGGATGCGATGTCCGGCATGGCTCGACTCCGACAGCAAACCCAGGCGAGCCCCCGGCGAAAGCCGGGGGAGTTCCCGCCCTGCAAACTCCCCCCACTGACGTGGGGGGCTCGCCAAGACTGGGCTCGCCTGAACTCCGACGTGCTACTTCAGCTCGTAGGCGAACAACAGATCCTGATCCCGCACGAACAGCTTGCCGCCGGCCGCACTCGGGCGGGTCCAGAGCAGCGTGTTCGACTTGCGCAACTTCGATGTCTCCGGCAGCTTCCACCTGCTCAGTTCCTTGTACGCCGTCGCGTCCGGCTCGATCACGGCCAACTCGCTGTCCTTCTGGCTCTGCAACACGATCACGTCGCCCACGGCCAGGAGCGGGCCAACGCCGAACTCCTGCGTCGACCAGGCCACCTTGCCCGTGGCGATGGCAACACACTTCCAGTCGCGGATGCCGTGCGCTCCGTAGACGTGGTCGCCGACCTGGACGAGGCCGCCGTGGAAGTTGCCCAGCAGTCGGCTGAACGCCACCCGCTTCGGCACCAGATTCGCGCCCTGCTTCTCGATCGCGACCACCTCCGTGCCGGCACCATCAGCGGAGATCAGCACCCGATCGCCGAGAATCAACGGCGTCGTGCAGACCATGTCCTTGAACATCGGATCGCGCTTGTGATACCACAGTTCCTTGCCCGTCTTCGCGTCCACGGCGACGACGCCCTGCTGCGTCATGGCGACGTATTGCTTGACCCCCTGGATCTCGGCCGGCATGACCGAGGCGTAGGTGCATTCATCCACGACGCCGGCACTCTGCCACAGGACGTTGCCCGTCTTGCGATCCAGGGCGGCGAACAGACCCTTCTTGCCGCCCGGCGTGATGATCAGCGTGTCGCCATCGACGAGCGGCGACCAGGAGAAGCCCCAGCCATACGTTTCGGGTCCGCCGCCGGCCTGCGTGACGTGCGCTCCCAGCTTCGCGACGAGGTCCAGCTTCCAGACCTCCTTGCCGCCGGTCGTATCGAGGCACGCCAGCACGCCGGCACTCGTCAGGGCGTAGAGGCGATCGCCCACGACACTCGGGGTGCAGTTCGGCCCACCGACCGACCAGGCGTTGCCCTCGAAGTCCCACGTCGGACCGATCGGCGTCGCCCACAGTTCCTTGCCCTGCAAGTCCAGGGCGATGACGTTTTCAACGCCCTTGCGGGTGCCCATGACGTAGATGCGCTCACCGACGACGGCGGGCGTCCCCAGGCCGGCTCCGGCGTTCCGGAACGTCCAGGCGAGCTTCGGGCCGCCCTTGGCCGTCAGAGCGGCCTTGACGCCCATCTCGCCGCTGTGTCCATCGCGCTTCGGCCCACGCCACTGCGGCCAGTCCGCCGCTGACAGTACGCCGACCAGCAAGGCCGACAGGATCACTACCCTCATGGTTCGTCGCATGGGATCCTCTCCGATTCTGGGGAGCGTCAAGCCCGGCCAGTATACGCTCGCCTCCCCAAAACGGCGAGCCCCCGGCGACAGCCGGGGGAGTCCGTCCAGGCCCCATCCGGTTCACTTCTCGCTGACCGCTGAGAATTCCTTCCGCACGCTGCCGAGCCGACCGTCCAGGCCGTGCGCCTGCACGTCGATCCGATACCGCGTCGGCTGCGCGCCGAGCTGGAACTCCACGGTCACTCCCTCGCCCGGCAGGACGAGGACCGGATGCCAGTAGATCAGCGGAACCTGATCCTGCTCCCCGGCCAACCGCTTCCGACTGACATTGGCGAAGGTCCGCACCACCAGCGCTCGCGGCCCCGCATCCACAGCCTTCTCCTGAGCCCGGCTGGCCAGCCGCTCGCTCTCCGCTTGCTGCAACTCCTCGGCCAGTTCGCGACGGAACCGATCCGTGGCCGTCTCGCCCTTCTGGAGGCTGGCGTTCCCCGATGCCGGCGTCATCGCCTTCATCATCGGCGCGGCCTGGGGCGGCGTGATCGCTCGCAGGTTCGCGGGCTTGTCGGCATTCGCGGGCAGGTTCGCCCTGTCGGCTCCGAACTGCCCCATCTTGGCCTCGCCGACGAAGCCGCCCGCGGACATCGCCGCCATCGCGGGAGCCGGCATCG
>CAYYJM010000214.1:0-6253 GCA_964471755.1 uncultured Alcaligenaceae bacterium | reverse complement strand
TCGGGATGCGCCCGGCATCGCTCGCCGCTTCCGATCGATCCCCTCCCGCGTCCGTTGATCCAGACTCCACCGGCCGCCAGTCGGCATGGCTTCCACCTGCTGCTCTCCCGGATGCTTTGCGGCCTCGGGCCGGACCTGAGCCACGTTACCGGGCTGCCCGGCCGACTCCGTTTCCAGCGGCGTCACCGGCGGCACGATCAGGGCCACGATCAGCACCACTGCACAGCCGCCGGCCAGGGCCAGGTACGGCCGGACTCGCTCCAGTTCCACCCGTATCAGCCGGGCCAGGACGACGAGCAGAACCACGACCAGCAGGCCGGCCACGGCCAGGATCAGCCCCTGCTGCAAGCGGGGGCCGTTCTCCTGATACCAGGCCAGCCGGGCCAGCGCGGCAGCGCTCGCCGGATCGGCCTCCGCCTCGGCCAGCGCGGCCCGCTCCTGCTCGGCGCGTCCGGCCAGGGCCAAAAGCTGCTCGTCCGTCGTCGTCCGCAGGCCGGCCCGCTCGCGTGCCAGAGCCGGATAATCGGGCAGACGCCGACCCTGCACGGTGATCAGGCGATCGCCATCGCTCGACTCACCGGCTCCCTCGAAGCGCCGCCAGCCGCGCGTCGCCAGCACCAGGTCGAGAGCCTGCCGTGACGCCCCGGTCGGCAGCAGCAGCGCGTCGGCTCGCTCCAGCAGATCTGGATTCGGCAGCTCGGCCGCCAGCCAGGCCTGAGCCGGCAGACTCCGCATCAGCCGTTCGTCGGCCCCGACCAGCGCCGCCTGATCGACCACGCCGACCTGCATCACCGCCGGCACCGCTCGTCGCTGCTCGTCCCGCGCCTGCAAGTGCAGCCGAACCTTCGCCCCGCTCGGGAATTCGTCCCGATCAGTCCTCACCTCGACCTCAAGCCGCTCGGCCGGCCGACAGTAGACCAGCCGCTCGGCTCGCGGTCTCAGTTCCAGTCGCTGCCATGAGCCTGCCACCAACTGCGTCGCCACGCCGAGCGGCCCGTCCACGCGACCGGCGAGGCCCGCTGCCAGCACCGGACCGGGTGCCTCATGGCCGAGTTGGATCGTCTCCTCGTAAGCCGTCACGCGGCATACGCCACGAGCCGCGTTCGTCGCAAAGATCGCCTCGCCGCCACCGACCGGGAGCGAGCGCACCTCCAGCACCTCGCCGCGACAGGAGAGTGTCACGCGGATCGGCCCGGACGTTGTCGAGGCGGCGCGGACCCGCAGCGGCTGGCCCGCCTCGACCACCGACTCGGCCACCGTCAGCACGACGCCCTGATCGATCACGCCCGGCAGTCCAGGCCGCAGTCCCGGCCCGGCCTGATCCGCCGTATCGACCCGCAGTCGATAGCGAACCCCGGCCTGCGGCGTGAAGCGGAACCAGCCCAGACCGCTGGCCAGCCCGAGTTCTGGCACCTCCATCGTCGCCACCCGGATGCCGGTCGGCTTCTCGTCCGCGAGCAGTTCGCCCGTCAGCGCCAGCGGCTGGCCGCGTCGATCACGCACCTGGAAGTAGACGCGATTCTCCAGCCCGGCGATCAAATCGCCTCCCTCGGCGAAGAAGCTGACCGCCACGCCCGGCAGGTGCAACGGCACGGCTGCCCGCACTTCCTCGACCGTCTTGCCGTCTTGCAGGGTCAGAACCACGGTCGCCGTCGTCGCCGACAACGGAACGCGCGATTGCAGATGAAGCCGACCGTCCGCGTCTGTCGTCAGCCGCTGGGCCGGAACCGCCTCCTGACCATCGGCAAGCAGACGGGCCGTGATCTCCGTGCCGCGCACCGGCTCGCCGCTGGTACGCACCAGGTGGCCGGTCAACTCGAACGCCTCGCCGGGCCGATACGCCGGGTGGCCCCAGCTCGGGCCCGCCTCCAGGCGAACGTTCGTCGGCCGCGACACCAGAAACCGTGTCCGCGTCTCGGCAAACTTGCCGTGCCGCTCTCGCACGATCAGGGTGTATTCACCGGAAGGCAGGTCCGCCGTCAGTGGCAGCGTCCCCGTGCCGATGCCGTGCAGTTCCTGTCCGTCCGGTCCGCGCAGCAGGGCCAGGCTCGCTCCCGCCGCCCGCAACCGGGCCGCCCCCTGAGTCAGCAGGCGTTCCTGGCCGCCGGGCAGTCGCAGCACATACTGCAACTCCAGATCATCCGAGACCGGCTGGAGCGTGCGACGGTCCAGTGTCAGCGAGCGGTAATGAACGATGTCCGTCCCGGCCCGGTAGGCCGGTCGATCCGTCGTCAGGTAGGTGATCCGCTCGGCCTCCGCCACCTGGATCGAGATCGGCACCGTCACCGGCGATCCGGCCGGCCGTTCGGCGTGAACGAGCAGGCGGTAATCGCCCGGCTTCAACTCCTCCGCATCGGCCACGCGGAATGTCTGGCCATCGGCCATCTCACGGACCAGAGCCGGCGCGGGCTGACCATCTGCGCGAACCAGTTCCGCCCGGACGTTCGCGTGGACGGCCCTGCCCCGGGCGTCGGTCGTGTCGATCTGGAACGGGGCGGTGTTCCTGCCGGCGAGGACGTGCGGCCCGGTCACCTGGACAGTCAACTCGTCGCGGGCCTCGCGCTCGGCGATGCGCTTGAACGCGGTCTGGCGGTGCTGCTCGACTTCCCCCTGGCGAATCCGGACGTTGGCCAGTTCCGTGCGGTGTTCGTGCTGTTGATCCTGCTGTCGGGCGACGGCCTGGCGAGCCGAGGCGTGATCGTGATGGACGTAGACGCCGACGCCGAGCAGAGCCAGGAGAGCCGCGGCCGCCGCCAGCCAGGGCTGGCTGAGACGCAGCGGCGATCGCCGACGGAAGGGCAACGGCTGCACGGTCGGCTGTTCCAGCGGCTCGCGGGGTAGTTCCACGGCCGGAGGGGCCTCGAAACGGACGCCGGCTCCCTCGAGCCGTGCTGCCGTCGCCAGCAGATGCTGCTGGCTCTGGGCGACGTGCAGGGCCTGCTGGCACGCCAGACAGCCGGCCAGGTGAGCCTCGACCTGGCTCTGGTCGGGCTCCTCCAGCAGGTCGTACAGGTAGTCCAGCAGCTGCTCCTGGCAGTGTTGGCAGCGATCCATGGTTTGGCTCCACGCCCCTCGGCCAAAGGCGGTCGGTGGGCGGACGGGGTCCAGGTCTCGAAGCCGACGGGACACGTCGGCGGGGGGTCACTCGCTGGGGGACAACACACGGCGAAGTTTCTGCAAGGCCGTACGCATCTGCGTCTTGACCGTCCCCACGGGCCGGTCGAAGATCTCGGCGATCTGCTCGTAGGTCAGCTCGCCGTTCTGTCGCAGCAGGAAGACCTCGCGTTCCTCCGTGCGCAGGTGCGTCAGCGCCTCGCGCAGGCGGTCGAGGGTTTCCTGTTCTTCTACCGCATCGGCGGCAGAACTCGGTGCCGCCAGGGGCATCAACTCCGCTCCGACCAGAGGTTTAACACGACGCCGCCAGGCGCTGCGCTGCACGTCCTTGGCCACGTTGAGCGCCACGCGAAAGATCCAGGCTCGCACGTTCTGCACGCCGACGAGGGAGTCCTGCGTCCGCCAGCAACGCAGGAACGACTCCTGGGCCGCATCCTGCGCGTCCTCCTGGTTGCCCAGCAGATACCACAGGGTACTGACCAGTTCATCGCGCAGGTCGTTGAACGTGCGCAGCAACAGCTCACCCGGCGTGTTCGACTCCATCGACACCGGTTCGGCTGGCGAGACACAGACACTGCTGGCTGGTCGGCTCATACCGTCACCTGTAACGACGAAGACCGCCGGGCCCCGGATTGACTGGCTGCGAAAATTGGGAGAGAAAGCCAGGCCGGTTCGACGATCGATTCGGGAGTTCCCATCCGTGAAGAACGCCACACCCTTCCCAGCCTAACCGGCAAAATCGACTCTGCCAAGTCGATTCACGCGGAATGGAGCGCGGCCGGCTGACCTCACCCCGAACGGCCCATCCGGAAAAACGCCCCTGGGAGAGCGGCCAGTGACGCGATATAGTAGTGTCGTTTCCACCAGCCCCGCCCTTTCGGAAGAGCACGCATGAGCGACCTGCACATCGGCAAGTTCCAGGTTCTGGGCCAACTCGGCACCGGGGCCCACAGCAGCATCCTGCACATTCGCCGGGAGGCGGACAGCACCCATTACGCCCTCAAGGTCGTCCCCATCGACGGCCCCGAGGACCAGAAATATCTCGATCAGGCCCAGCACGAATTCCGCGTCGCCGAGATGCTCGACCACCCCAACCTGATCCAGATCCACACCCTCGAACTGGTCAAGGACTGGTTCTTTCGCGTCAAGAAGGCCCATCTCCTCATCGAGTTCGTCAATGGCAAAACGCTCGATTCCTGTCCCCGGCTGACCTTGCCACAACAGGTTCAGGTCTTCAAGATGATCGCGGATGGGCTCTGTCACATGCACCACCGCAAGGTCTACCACGCCGACCTGAAGCCGGGCAACATCATGCTCAGCCGGGCCGGCGACGTGAAGATCCTCGATTTCGGCCTGGCCTGGATCCAGGGCGAAGGCAAGGATCGCGTGCAGGGGACGCCCGAGTACATGGCCCCCGAACAGGCCCGACATCGCATGGTCAACGAACGCACCGACATCTACAACTTCGGAGCGACCATGTATCGCGTTCTGACCCTGCGTCTGCCGCCGGCCGCCGTCGCCGAGGACGGCACCCCGGTCGATGCCCGCACCTGGCAGCGCCTGTTCATGCCGGTCGCCGAGGCAAACAAGGCCGCCCCGCCGATCCTGTGCGAACTGATCACCGCCTGCCTGTCCCACAACGCCCGGCAGCGGCCGGAGACCATGGCCCAGATCCAGAACACCCTGGACCGGCTCGTCGATGAACTGATCCAGGACCCCGACGACGGCCTGGGTGCCGTTGAGTGGTAAACATTCTCCCCTCTCCCCCGGAGTACCGGGAGAGAGGGGCTTCCGAGAGGCGTCTTCCACAGCGTCGATCGCAACCCGTGATGCACCTACGAGGGATCGTCCATGGCCGAGTATGACGACCGGGAACACTTCATCCCCATGCGCAAGAGCGACCTGCTCGACCTGCTGCTGCGCGATCCGAAGATCGCCCGCAGCACCGCCGACCAGGAGAGCCTCCGCCGACTCCACACGCTGACCGGAGCCGTCTTCCACTTCGAGTACCTTGAGGAACTCGAAGTGCTGAAGGACCGGTACGCCCCGTTCGACCCCGACAACGAGATGCTCAAGCCGAAACCGCTCGACGAGGCGGAGCGTGAGCAACACCTCGATCGACTCTTCGAGGGCGTTCGCCATCTGCTCGAGAAGGCCAACTTCGAGCGCCTCGACGAGGAAACCCTCCAGCGGGCCCTCAGCGAATCCAGCGACTGGGGCATCAACATGGACGTCGATTTCGGCGTCTTCGATCGCTACGAGATCTACGTCCGCGGCGACCGCAAGGAGAACAAGCCCAAGCGCCACTGGCTCCTGTTCTGGACGACCGTGGACAGGCCGGTCGAGTTGTTCAAGCGTTTCGTCCTGGTCTGCAAGCTCAAGAAGCATCCGCGTCTGAGCAAACTGGCCGACACCAACGGTGTCTACCTCAAGATCGTCAAGGACATCCCCAAGGCCGACATCGAGATGATGATCCCCGGCGGCGTCATCCAGATGCCGCTCTTGCAGCGGATCCTGCTCTACGGTTCGTTGATCGCAGGCGGTGGCTACATCCTCTACTCCATCATCATGGCCCTGCTCCGCCAGGCCGACCAGATCAGCGGGGCCGGCCTGGTCGGAGCCCTGCTCCTGCTGCTGGGCCCGCTGGCCGCCCTGGCCGGCTTCGCGCTCCGCCAGTACACCGCCTTCAACACCGCCAAGCAGAAGTACACCTTGCAGCTCTCCGAGAGCCAGTACTTCCAGACCCTCGACAACAACCTCGGCGTCCTCACTCGCCTGCTCGACGAGGCCGAGGAGCAGGAGTGCCGCGAGGTCCTGCTCGGCTACTACTTCCTCTGGAAGTACGCCCCGCCGGAAGGCTGGACCGAGAAGACTCTCGACGACACCATCGAGCAGTACCTCGAGGAGAAGACCGGCCTGGAGGTCGATTTCGAGATCGGCGACTCGCTGGGCAAACTGGTCCGCCTGGAGATGGTCCGCAAGGTCGGCGACCACTACATCGCCGAGCCGATCGACAAGGCCCTGGAACGGCTCGATCATCGCTGGGACAACTACTTCACCTACAACAACGAGAAGGCGTGAGTTATTTAGCCGCCGGCTTGCCGGCGGGTATTCGCGACGAAGACCGCCGGCAAGCCGG
>CAYYJM010000213.1:0-11326 GCA_964471755.1 uncultured Alcaligenaceae bacterium | reverse complement strand
AAAGCCTGGCGACCCTGGCCCGTCTGGAGGTGGCCGAACTGGCCCTCACCCGGGTGACCAACGTCGGCATGGCGAGCCTGGCGGCCTGCAAGAGCCTGACGGCGGTCGGCCTGTCCGGCACCAAGGTCACCGACGTGGGCCTGAAGACCCTGGCCGCCAACAAGGGGATCACCACGCTCTACCTGACCGGCACGGCCATCACCGACGACGGCCTGAAGGAACTGGCCGGCCTGAAGTTGGAGACCCTGTTCCTTTCGGGGCCACAGATCAAGGACTCGTCGATGAAGATCGTGGCCGGACAGATGGATCTGAAGATGCTCGACATCAGCAACAGCAACGTCGGCGACGCCGGCCTGCAAGAGTTGGCTGCCTTGAAGAAGCTGACGCAACTCGGTCTGCGCGACACCAAGGCGACTCCGGCCGGGATCGCCGCCCTGAAACAGGCCCTGCCCGACTGCACCATCCTGGACAAGTAGGGCGCGCGATGCCCGTCTGTGACATCGGCCCGAAATTTTTTTGCACGCGACGAACGATTCGGCAGTCTCTCACTGTAACGGGCCTTTGTCGTTACAAACATGCACGGGATCATTCGCATGGCGGACTTTGCCCCACGACCACCTCAGGCATCCGCGTCCGAACGAGATTCCGCGCGCGATACCAGTTCTGCCTGGGCGGAGGCGGCCCAGCAGTTGCGCGGCCTGCGCGAGCAGCACCAGCGTGCCTGGGGAAACGTCGATAGTTCCACCCTGGGTCGTTACCTCGTCGATGAGGTTGATGCGACGGAACGAGCGCGGGTGGAAGCGGAGATCGCGGCCCATCCCGAGTTGGCCCGGCTGACCGATCTGGTTCGCGACGTTCTGGCCGATTTCGAGCCCGACGAGGCCGAACCGACGACGACTCCCGCTCCCCTGCTGGCTCTGCCGGAATCATCCGCCGCGCCGACTCCGGCCCCGCAGGCCGTGGCTCCCGCGCAGGACGAACCAACGGTGCTGCCGTTTGCTCCGCGTCCGTCTCAGGTGAGTTTCTTCCGTCGTTTCCGCCACGAACTGACCCTGCTGGCGGCGGCCTGCGTGCTGTTCGTCCTGGGCGGAGCGATCCTGCAATTTGGTGCCAGCGATCCCAACCAGGCGGGGACGTCCGGTCCGGCAGTGGTCAGCCTTCTGGAGAAGGCCACACCCGCCCCCCTGACGGAGGACACCATCATCCTGGCGTCGCTCAAGCCGGTCGAGCAGCTACGCTATGCACAGACCCTGGAATCCCGCGGTAACACTCTCAAGGACCAGGGCCACCTTGCTCAGGCCGAGCAAAATCTGACGCAAGCCCGTACCATTCGCGGCGAGGTCTACCAACTCGCGTTGAACACGCCGACTGAGTACGACGCCTGGAAACGAAAGGGGCCTCGCCTCCTGGCCACGCCATCGGTTCCGCCGTCAAGTGATCCCCGGGTCAATATCGCGGTGGAACCGCCAATGAGTGCCTTCGCATCGAATGCCACTGCCTCCAGGGACCAGGAATCCCGCCTGCGCGATCTGCGTTACGTTCGCTGGAAGATCGTCGATCAATCGCCGGAGAAGGTGCGCGAATCGGTCGTTCCAGTCTTCATGCAGACGCTGCGAAACACCACCAATGCCGAGCAACGCCTGGGCACGCTACGAGCCCTGGATCGGCTCGGCTGTGCCGCTCGCGATGCGACGCCCCTGGTCCTGGATCGGTTGAAGAACGCCGGGACGCCGGAAGAGAAACGCGCCGCCGTCCGCACACTGGGTCGGATTGGTGCGGGCATGCCGGGTGTGCCGGAGATCCTCACCGAGGTCATCGTGCGCGAGCCGAGCCTCAGCCTGGAGGCGGGCCGGGCCCTGTTCGCGATGGGGCCATCCGGCCGGCGAGCCATCGCGAGCTTGCAGGATCAGGTGCAGCGCAAGTTGGAGGCCAGTCGGCAGGCTGATCCGATGGCCGAGATCGTCGCAAACCTCCGGCAACTGGACGAGGAGGCGACCCTCCGTACGGGCATCCTGGACGTTGCCTGCGTGTTCACGCCGCAGGTGTTGCTGGCAGCCAACCAGCGTCTGGACGAGGCGAGTGTGGAACCGGCCTCCCAGGTGTTCATCGAGACGCTGCCGCAATTGCCGACCGATGGCATCGCCGAGCGGGCTCGTCTGGTGGGCCCACAGGGCCTCCATGTGCTGATCGCGGTGGAATCGGGCCAGGTCCAGCTGCACGTCGGCGAGGCCCTCCGCACGGCCGGTTTCACGGCCCAGCAGGAACGAGACCTGGCCCAGCGATTGACCCACCTCGTCACGGCTCGGCGTTACGACGAGGTGCCCGAACTCATCCTGACCGTGCTGCCGATGAAGCCGGAGTGACCAACTTCCCGCCACCTTCGTTGACCGGCTGAATCCGGGCCGGTCACGTCGGCACGTCCACCGAACTCATGAATGTTTTCTCCATTTCTCAACGCCCGGCTTCGACACCATCTCAGAATCTGATCATTTTCAGGAATATTTCCTTGACGTCTCACGGTTCGTCGTTAATTATAGGGAGCGTATCATGAGTCCGTTGTGAGAAGACTCGCGTTCTTCGCGGTATTAACATTTCCTTCTCAACGGGCAATCTGCTTCTCATTAATCGGAGTGTTTCTTTATGATCCGTTCCCGTCGTGGATTTACGCTGATCGAACTGCTCGTCGTCATCGCGATCATCGCCATCCTGATCGGCCTGCTCCTGCCTGCGGTTCAAAAAGTGCGCGAAGCTGCCGCCCGCATGCAGTGTACGAACAACCTCAAACAGATGGGGCTGGCCTTCCACAATCATCACGACACCTACGGCGGTCTGCCGATGGGTGGTCGACACTGGGGTTCCGCCCGAGTCATGTCCAGTGGCATGCCGGCGACGATGCGCGAACAGGATTGGGGCTGGGCTTATCAGATCCTGCCGTTCATCGAGCAGGACAATCTCTGGCGGAACACGAGCGACAGTTTCGTTCGGGGCCAGGCGGTGAAGACCTACTTCTGCCCGACCCGTCGCAGTCCCCAGGTCGTCAACGGTCGCGGGCTGCTCGATTACGCCGGCATCTATGGCACGACCTCTCAGAATGGCGTCGTGCTGCAGAATCGCAGTCAGGGTGGGACGTGGATGAATAGCCCCCTGGCGCTGGCTCAAATCCAGGATGGCACGAGCAACACGCTCATGGTGGCCGAGAAACGTCTGAATGTCGGTCGGATTGGCCAGGCTCAGTCGGACGACAATGAGGGCTACACGGCTGGTTGGGATCACGACGAGGTCCGATCAGCGGCCAACGCTCCGCTGCCCGATTACAATAGCACCTCCGGCGACGGTGGTGGTCGGCTCGGTGGCTCCCATCCGGGCGTCTTCATGGGCGTCCTGTGCGACGGTTCCGTCCGTGGATTCTCGTACACCCTCAACTTGACGACGGTCTTCCGTCCGCTCTGCCAGCGGAATGACGGGCTTACCGTCCAGCTCAACTGATGTCATGGGATTGACACCGGGAGACATCGCAAATCCGGGCCGCACGGCCCGGATTTGTCAGTAGCATCAGGAAAGGCCGTCATGAGGCGAATCGGTGTGGTGTTGATGGTCGCCAGTCTGATGGCGGGCCTGGTCGGGTGCGGCCCGGCCAGCGTCGCCGTGACCGGCAAGATTACTCGCAATGGCAAACCGGTGACGGGCACGGAAGCGGCTCCGATCCAGGTTTCGCTCTGCCCGATGATCGGCGATCGCGAGGCCTTCGACAAGATTGTCATCGCGGAGGTCAACCAGGCGGACGGCAGCTTCACCGCCAGTGGCGTACCGATCGGCAAGGTGCGCATCGGGGTTTCTCAGACGGATCGCACCACCCTTGCCGATCGGTTTGAAGGCAAATTCAGCGAGGGAGAATCGCCGATTGTTCGTGACCTCACCCAGGGACAGGCTCTGACCATCGACCTGGCCAAACCCGAGAAGTAAGGTCAGGCGACAGAAACGCTCTCGCTTGATTGACGTACATCACCTCCTTCAGCGATGATAACCGTCAAGAGGGGCTCCGCCAGCACGGAGCCTCGCGGTTCATGGGGGAGGCCTCGTCCGATGAATATCCGGGAATCCTTCGTCCTCGCCATCGCCGACCAGCCCGGCGACGACTCACATCGGCTCATCTTCGCGGACTGGCTCGACGACCACGGCGAACCCGAGCGGGCCGCCTTCATCCGGGCTTCCTGCGAGGCCGCGACGAAACGTCCCGGAACGCGCCGTCGGGCGGAACTGCTCGATCAGGCCGACGACCTCCGCGCTCGGCACGAGGCCGACTGGCTCGGTGAATGGCGCGACCGCCTGCTCGACTGGGACTTCTCGCGCGGCTTCCTCAACCGCGTCCGCCTCACCGCGAACACGTTCCTTGCCCACGGCGAGGATCTGTTCCGGCGCGAGCCGGTCGGGCGTGTGGAACTGGTCAATGACACCGGCAACGCACTCGATGCGGACGCCGTCCGGGCGGTCGTCGCGCATCCGGCCTTCGTCTTCGTCCGCGATTGTGCCATCCTGCCGCACGCCTTTCTCGCCACGACACCGCTCAACGTCTGGATGGCAGCGCTCGTCGCCAACCCGCGAGTAACCCGACTTCGTCGTCTCGGCCCGATCGGCGATTCGTTCAACTACGACAGCGCTCCGAACTCCGACGGCGACGGCATCGACCAGGCATCGTTCACGGCCTTCTGCCAGGCGGGCCACCTGCGAACGCTCCGCCATCTCGACCTGACCGTCGAGCGGATCAACGCCCACGTTTCTCGGGACTGGCTCATCCCCACGCTGGCTCGGGCGTCGTTCGCCGGCTCGCTGCGGACCCTGATCCTGGCCGGCACCGGCGTCACGGCGGCGGGCTTCCAGCAGGTCGCCACCGACGCGGCTTTCGCTGGTCTGGCCCGTCTCGACCTGCGCCACAGCCAGGTCAACTCGACGGCGTGGGCCTGCCTGTTCAACAGCACGACGTTGACGAAACTGACCACGTTCACCCTCGGCGCGAACCTGCTGCCGGCCTACGCTCGCTCACCGCTGGCCCGCCGGGTGCGGAACCTGACCGTGCAGTGTGCCGACGACCTCGACCGGAACATGAGCGCCGACCGGCGAGCCTGGCTCGAACTGATCGTCAACGCTCCGCCGCCACGCCGGCTGACACTCGATTGCCACAACCCGGGAAAGGAGGTGTTCGCTGCCATGCGGAAGGCGCGGTGGCTCCGCGACGTCCGCGAACTGTCGATCAGCGGCGACTCGCAGTACGAGGTCTACTCGGGCCGGACAGCCGGCATCCGCTCACTGTTCGGCCAGAAATCGATGCCGAAGCTCGGCACGCTGAACCTGCACGAGGCGTGCAACCGCCGGGTTCTGGCCACCCTGGCCGAGTGGCCGGGAACGGCCCACCTGGAGAAGGTCGAGGCGACCGATGACTACCACGGCCGGCTGATCCCGTCAGCGTTCGAGCCAGCAACGCCGCCGGATAGGCTGCGTCACCTGGAGGGCGTCGTCCTGATCCTCGCCGACGACGCGGCCCGCTTCCTGGCCCTGCCCCGGCTCGACCGGCTGGCCCGGCTGAAGCTCTCCTTCAGCGGCGAGTACGACCAGGCCACCCGCGAGTTCCTGCCGCGCCTGTCGCCGGACGTGGCCGAGCAGGTGATCCGCTCACCGGGTTTGGCGAATGTCACCGAGATGACACTCGGCTTTCACTACCTGCCGGCGGTGGCCGAGCGCCTGGCCGTCGTCCTGGCCGACCCGGCGGTGATGCCATGCTTGCGACACCTGACGTTCTACGGCAGTTTCGGCAACGACCTGCCGTCGATGGACAACCTGCGAGCGCGGTTCGGCTCCCGGCTGGTGGCGTTCTGAGGTCCACCGAGCCGGGGTGGACTTCTTCACTGGGCCAGGTGCAACTGCACCTTGAGCGGCGATCCGGTCTCCCACTGCTCCGGCGAGCGCATCACGGCGTTGTACAGCGTGTCGCGTTCCAGCGGCTCTCGGCCGGCCTCCTCGATCAGACGGCGCAGTTCGGCGACAGTCAGTTCCTGCGGCGAGTCGCTGCCGGCGTCGTGGTAGATCTTCTCGTGGACGACCGTGCCGTCGATGTCGTCGGCTCCCCAGCTCAGGGCCACCTGGGCCGTCTTGATGCCGAGCATCACCCAGTAGGCCTTGATGTGCGGGAAGTTGTCGAGCATCAGTCGGCTGATCGCCATCACGCGCAGGTCCATCAGGCCGCTCGGCTTCGGGATGTCCGAGAGCCGGGTGTTGTTCGGGTGGAACGCCAGCGGAATGAACGTCTGGAAGCCGAACGTCTCATCCTGAAGGCCGCGCAGCCGGAGCAGGTGGTCGATGCGATGTTCCGGCTTCTCGATATGGCCATAGAGCATGGTCGCGTTGGAACGCAGACCGAGTTTGTGGGCCTCGCGGTGGATGCGCAGCCACTCGTCGGGATCGGCCTTGTGTTCGCAGATCTTGTCGCGCACGTCGGCGTGAAAGATCTCCGCTCCGCCACCGGGCAGGCTGCCCAGGCCGGCGTCCTTGAACTCGGCCAGGATGTCGGCGTACGGTCGGCCCGTCAGGCGAGCGAACCAGTCCCACTCGACCGCGGTGTACGCCTTGAGGTGCAGTCGCGGATGGGCCTGGTGGACGATCTTGACGATGTTCAGATACCACTCGTACGGCTTTTTGTGATGCAGACCGCCGACGATGTGCAGCTCGGTTGCGCCGCGCCGCTCGGCCTCGGCGGCACGGGCGAGGATCTCGTCATCGGTCATGACGTAGCCGCGTTCGCTCTTGAGGTCGGCCCGGAAGGCGCAGAACGTGCAGCGGTAGACGCAGACGTTCGTCGGGTTGAGGTGCGTGTTGACGTTGTAGTAGGCGAAGTTGCCGTTCTTCTTCTCGCGGACGAAGTTGGCCAGTTCGCCCAGGGTGAGGATGTCGTTCGTTTCCTCCAGCGCGAGGCCGTCCTCGAACGTGAGTCGTTCCCCCGCATAAACCTTGTCGCGAATCGCCTGCAACGTCATCATCGTCTCCACTCTCCGGCGAGCCGGGAGCGTCAGCGACCGGAGTCAACGCTTCTACCGCAGAAGGGTGAACTCCGGTCGCTGACGCTCCCGGCTCGCCTGTCGCTGTTATAACCGCAACCGGCCCCGATGGACAACCGCCTTACCGTGTCAGGCGGCACTTCGGCCGTGCTTGCTGGAATCGGCGGACGGCCTCGTCGCTGACGTTCGCGCGTCCCAGGTAAAGGGAATGCAAGTTCTCCAGTCCGACCAGGGCAGCGAGACCCGCATCGGTCAGGTGGCTTCCCGAGAGATTCAGATCGCGCAACTCTCGCATTGTCAGCAACATGGGTACGCTCGCATCGGTGAGCTTGGCCCCTGCCAGGTGAAGCCGTTCTAACTTCGTCAGCGGCCGGATGTGGACGAGGTCCGCATCGGTAATCGAGACGCCCGAGAGATCGAGATCCACGAGGTCGGGGTAGGCGCTCAGGTGGGGCAGAAAAGCCGGCGTCCCGATCTGACGAAGGTTGAGCCGCTTGATCGCATCCCGTTCCCGTCTGTACTGTTGCTGCGGGGCCAGGCGGTCGAGGATGGCGACGATCTCGGCGTCGCTCAGCGGCCGTTCTTCGATGTCCAGCAGCCGGGCCCACTCCGCGCGGCGATAGGGGAGCCCAAACTTCATGAATGCGAGCCCGACGTTGCCGATGTTGGTCGCCCACAGGGACAGGTTGTCGTACAGGTGCCGCAGAACGTCCACCTGGGCCGGTGTCAGATCGTCTCGCCGCGTGTTCGATGTCACCTTTCTGTCACCGAACACCAGCCGAAGGATCGGGCCGGCCACGTTCTCGCACGTGTACGGGGTGGCCCGGTCCAGGTACGGCGTCAGGACGGGCACGAGGCGAGGGAGCGTCTCCTCCGGCACGCCGGCCAGGCGGTTGAGGATCCGGTCGGTCACCCAGCCGTCGATCCACGGGAAGCGGAAGTCCTCGTCCTTGCCGTGGTCGTCCGGTTCTTCGGTCGGGTCCATCGGCCCGTCGAGTCGTGCGTAGAACTTGCTGATCGGATGGTGCCGGCTTTCCATCGCCGGCTGGTCGGAGTCGAAGAGGGCGTTGGTTTCATCGGGGGAGTCGAGCGCCGTCACGAGGATGTCGAACACGGCCGGAGTCAGTGAGCCGGCCCCGGCCAGACCCAGCGCGGCGCTGAGCCGAACCTGGAGGCTGGGCAGCGGCTCGACCACCTGCCCTTCCAGCAGTTCGCGGACCTCCGGCCGGTGCGGTAACAGGCTGGCCAGACCGAAGACCAGACTGGCCCGGACCAGTTCGCTCGGCTCCTCGTCCAGATGCCGGGCCATCCGCTCGGCCAGGAGACGAAACGGCTCGCGCTGCCGGACGGCCTCCGGCATCTCCTCGACGGCCCGGCCACAGAGCAATCCCAGGGTGTACGGCACGATGATCCGGATCCGCCGATCCAGGTCGGTCAGCAGATCGAGGTAAAGGTCGAGCCCGGACCAGATCGCCTCGCGGGTGGCCCGGACCCAGCCCAGCTCCTCGGCGAGCTGGTCCTGAAACTCCGCCGTTTCTCGCCTGGCGTCGTAGTGGGACAGGCCGCCGTGGGCGGCGAGGTAGGATGTCGCCCGGGCCGCATCGCCGAGAAATTGCAAGATCCGGCCGCGACACCGGACCTGACGTTCACCGAGCAACTCGAGCAGGAACGGCACCGCCGTCGCTGTCGCCTCGTAGACAGTGCAGGTCTGGTGACAGATCGTGTCGTACAGGCCGCTCATCGCGCCGACCCACACCTCCGGATCCGGCGACGTCAGCCCGCGGAGAAGGTCGGGAACGTCCCCGGCCTCTCCGTAGGCGTGCGTCAGTCGATCCCAGTCGATGGCGACCAGTCCTTCGAGCATCGGGTTACACCTTGCGCAGCGCGATCGTCAGCGCCTGCTTCTCGACCGTCGCCGTCGTCTCGCACGCCCCGTCGCCGATCGGCCCCGTCGCCCACCGCGTCGCCAGGGTCGCCCCGGCGATGGGCTCGCGGTGTTCGTCAATGGCCGCCTGCAACTCCGCCGCGTCCGTGCCGAGGTACAGCTCGATCCGGTCGTCCATCGCCAGGTCGGCCTTCTTGCGCAGATCCTGCACCAGCCGGACGATGTCGCGAGCCATGCCGGCCCGGGCCAGTTCCGGCGTGATGCGCGTGTCGAGCATCGCCTGCGTCGAGCCGGAGACGATGCCGACCCAGCCGGCCGGGCCGGTCGGCGTCGCCGTGGCGTCCTCACGCGTCACCTCGACGTCCGCGATCGTCAGCGTCTCGACCTTGCCGGCCAACAGGTCGAGGACGTCCTTGCCGCCGGCCTCGATCACCTTCTTGACCGCCTGCAAGTTCGCCCCGGCCTTCGGGCCGAGCGTCTTGAGGTTCGCCTTGATCGTCACCGACAGGAGCGGCCCCGACGCCGAGTCGTGCAGCGTCACGCTGCGGATGTTCAACTCGTCGCGGAGCAGGTCCGCAAAGCGCTCGACGGCTCGCGCCTCCGCCTCGGTGCCAGGCTGCACACGCAACTCGGCCAGTGGCTGACGGACCTTGATCTTCGCCTGATTCCGGGCCGCCGAGCCGAGCGTCGTCAGGTCGAGCAGGGCGTTCATGTCCTGCGACAACTGCTCGTCGATCAGGGCCGCGTCCGCCTCGGGGTAGTCGCACAGGTGGACGCTCTCCGGATGGCTCTCCAGCGGCACCAGGTTGCGGTACATCACCTCGCTCAGGAACGGCACGATCGGCGCGAACAGTTTCGCCAGCGTGACCAGGACCGTGTGCAACGTCTGGTACGCGGCCTGCTTGTCCGCGCCGGCCTCGCTCTTCCAGTAACGCGATCGGTTGACGCGGATGTACCAGTTGCTCAACTTGGCATCGACGAACTTCTCGGCCTCCAGGCAGAAGGCCATCAGGCTGTACTCGTCGAACGCCTTGCGGGCCGTCTGGATCAGCTTTTGCAGGTCGGACAGAATCCAGCGGTCGATCTCGGGTCGCTTCGCCAGCGGCACCGGCGGCGCGGCCGGGTCGAAGCCATCGAGCCGGGCGTACTCGCACAGGAACGAGTAGCTGTTCCACAGCTTGAGCAGGAACGACGCACGCAGAGCGTTGGCCGGCTTCGGGCCGAAGTTGATGTTCGTCGCCGGGTTCGTGCGACAGTAGAGCCAGCGCATCAGGTCGGCACCCATCGGCGGAAAGTCGGCGACGACGGCCTTCACCTTCTGCCCATCGCGCAGCACCTCCTCGACGCGCGGGTTGTGGCCGCCGTCGGCGTCGCCGACGGCTCGCAGAGCGTCGGCGTCCTTCTCGTTCGCCTTGAGCAGGCGGATGGCCGTCGTGTAGCCGGCCTCGGCCGCCCCCTCGAACGGGATCGAGTTGCCGCGCGACTTGTGCATCTCCTCGCCGTTCTGGTCGCGAACCAGGCCATGACCCAGCAGCGTCCGGAACGGCGGCCGATTGACCATCATCGTACTCATGGCGAGCAGAGCGTAGAACCAGTTGCGGAACTGCCCTTTGAGCGCCTCGGTGATCAGATCGGCCGGATACCACTTCTCCCACTCGGCCCGGTCGGCGTTGTACCCCATCGTACTCAGAGCGACGATGCCGGCGTCGAGCCACGGATTGCCCACATCGCCGATGCGCGACATGAGGTTGCCCGTCTTCGGATTGCGGATCTTGATCCGATCGATCCACGGCCGATGCGGCGTGTGGCCCTCGAAGTCATCCCAGCCCTCGACCGCGCGCTCCTTCAGCTCGGCGCGGGAGCCGATCACCTCGAAGTCGCCGGACTCCTCGTCCACCCAGATGGGCAGAGCCAGGCCCCAGAAACGCTTCTTCGAGATCATCCAGTCGCCCATGTTGTACAGCCAGTCGTACTCCAGCGCCTGGCCGTTGACCGACTCGGGCAGGAACGTCACGGCCGGGTCCTGGACGATCTTCATGATCTCGCCGCGGTAGCCCTCCTCGGTCCGCTGCGGTCCCATGTTGATGAACCACTCATCGACCAGGCGGAAGAGCAGTTCCGTCTTGCAGCGCCAGCAGTGCGGGTAGCTGTGGGGATACTTCTCGACCGCGACGAGCAGGCCGCGCTCCTGGAGATCGTCGATGACCCAGGTTGCCGTCTCGTGATCGACAGCCGACCTGCCCGCGAGCGGGCCGAAGCCCGGCAGGAAGCAGCCGAAGTCGTCCAGCGGCGCGATCGGCGGCAGCCCCTCGGCCCGACCCAGACCGAAGTCTTCCTTGCCGCAGCCCGGCGCGATGTGGACGATGCCGGTGCCCTCCGTCTCGCCGACGTCGGC
>CAYYJM010000212.1:0-11451 GCA_964471755.1 uncultured Alcaligenaceae bacterium | reverse complement strand
AAGTGGGGGGAGTTCCCGACGGCAAACTCCCCCCACTTTCGTGGGGGGCTCGCCTTCTCGCCGATTAGCGTCGGGCACTCCCCCCACTTTCGTGGGGGGCTCGCCAGTCGCCGTTCGTCGGGATCGTTATTTCGTGAACGTCGGCGCTGGCACCTTCTCACCAGCGAGGGATTTCGCCACCAGGGCCGGCTGACGCAGCACCTTCAGCACGCTCGGCGTCGGGACGGTCGCCGTGTTCATCCGCCAGGTGCCGGCATCGAGCAGCTTGCCGCTGCCGGCGAGGTAGCCCTCCGGCGTCAGGGCGAGCCAGTCGTCGCCGGGTAAGCTCACCAGCGTGGCCAGCGGCTTGCCCGTCGCCGTCTCGAAGAGTCGCACCTGGCCATCGAAGCAGCCGGCGGCGACGAACTTCCCATCCTTCGAGATGGCGGCCGCGTAAGCGACGGTGCCCACCGTCAGGGTTCGCTGCGGCGAGCCGCTCGTCCCATCCCACAGACGCAGGGTGCCGTCGGCCCCGGCCGAGACGAGAACCGTTCCGTCGCCGCTGAAGGCCAGTTCGTAGACGCCGACGCGATGTCCGCCCTGGCTGCGAACCTTCTCGGCCGTCGTGGCGTCCCACCAGGTGATGCCCGGCTCCAGTCCCGAGGCGACCAGGACGGCGTTCTTCGGATGCCAGGCCAGGGCCAGGGCGTCGTCATTGCGATCGCTCATGGTCAGGACGCTCTTGCCCGTGGCGGCCTCGATCACCTTGACCGCTCGATCCTTGCTCACCGAGGCGACCTGCTTGCCGTCGGGACTGAACGTGACCGCGTGGACGAAGTCGGAATGGCCGATGAACGTGTGATCGCAGTGCCGGGTCGCGACGGTCCAGAGACGGACGGTCTTGTCGTAGCTGGCTGAGGCGAGTCGGCTGCCGTCCGGGCTGAAGGCGACGCTGGCGACCTGATCCTCGTGACCGGGTAGCGTGCCGAGTAGCTTCCAGTCGCCGACGCTGAACAGACGCAGATCGCCCTTGGCGGAGGGCTGACCACCGGCGACCGCCAGGATCTTGCCATCCGGGCTGAAACGGAGGTCGTTGACCGCACCGAGAACGGCCGTCAGCACCTGGACCGGCTCTCCCTTCGCCCGGTCCCAGAGGGTGACCCGGCCGTAGCTGCCGGTGGCGAGGAGTTTGTCATCCGGGCTGAAGCAGACGGCCGTCACCGGTGCGAGCGGGCCGACCTTGAGAGCCAGCTTGAGCGGGGCGGGCTTCGTCGCTCCGAAGCTGTTCGCTGCCGGGGTCGTGGTCGTTGGGAAGAGAACGTCGAGTTTGCGGGTGATCGTCGTGGCCGGGGTGGTCGTGGTCGTCTCGACCGGAGCGGTGCCTTCCTTCGCGCCACTGTCGATCCAGGCCTTGAACACGGCGATCGCCTCGGGGCTCAGGGCCGGCGTCCCGAGTGGCATCCGTTTCTCTTCGTTCTTCTCCACCAGGACGCTGAAGAGGAGGCTCTTGTCGGCATGGCCGACGCTGAGAAGCGGCTTCTTCGTGTTCTTGACGACGGCCTCGTAGGTGTCCAGCGCGATGCCGCCGGAGAGGTCGATCTCGTTCAGGTTCCGTTTGTTGTGGCAGGCGATGCAGCTCTTGCGCAGGAGTGGTCGCAGATCCTGCCAGTAGGTCGGCTCGGCCGCCCCGGCGGAGAGGGCCAGTGTGGCGAGCAACGCCAATGTCGCGAGGTAGCGGAACATGCCGGAACTCCAGGGCGAGCGTGGGGCTTCAGCCCCATGAGCGTCTTCACTCGGAGAGAAGATCATGGGGCTGACGCCCCACGCTCGCCGGGAAACTTAGTGATTGAACAGAAACTCACGCGAGTTCAGCAACACGCTCATCAGATCGCCGAACCCCTCGCGGACGTTGGGGGCCTTCGCTACCCAGGCCTGCGCCCATTTCTTCTCCTCCGCTCGCGGCAGGCGCGAGAGCGTCACCAGGTAGATCTCATCGACGACCGCCTCGGGTGTCGTCTTTGCCGTGAGCAGCTTCGCGATTCGGCCATCGGCCTTGTCGATCTTGGTGCTGACGAAGTCGCCGTTGAGCAGGTGCATCGCCTGGGCGATGTTCGGCTGGCCGGTTCGCTCGCATTCGCAGGTGATCTTCCGGGCCGGCCGACCAAACGTGTCCAGCAGGTAGGATCGGACGGTGGTATCGGGAAGCTGGATCGCCCGCGTGCCAAGCGGTAGGCCGGTGTACTTCTCGCGCGTGCCGGTCGCGAAGTCGATCGCGTCGGCCAGCTGCTCGGCCGTGAGCCGTTTCGGCATCGCACGGGTATGGTGGACATTGCTGACGTCGGCATGATTGGCCGGCGTCGAACGCGAACTGAGCTGGTAGGCCCGCGAGCGGAAGATCGTTCGCAGCAGATGCTTCGTGTCGAAGCGGGCCTTCGCGAAGTCGGTCGCCAGGGCGTCGAGCAGTTCCGGGTTCGACGGCGGATTCGTGTTGCGCATGTCGTCGATCGGCTCGACCAGGCCGCGACCCATCGTGTAGGCCCAGAAGCGATTGACCATGTTGCGAGCGAACCACGGGTTGTCCGGCTTCGTCAGCCAGTCGGCCAGGCCGCGACGACGGTCGATCGGATCGTCCATCGGTTCGCCGTCGAGCGGGTGCGGCGGCACGACCCGGCCAGTTCGCGGGTGCGTCGTCTCGCCCGTCGGCCGGATGTAGACGACCGTCTCCCGACCGAACAGGCCGAACTCCTGGCTGTTCTTCGTCCCCATCCGGGAGAAGAAGCCGACCATGCCGTGATAGTCTTCCTGGGTCCACTTCTCGAACGGGTGCTGGTGGCATTTGGCGCACTGAATGCGGATGCCGAGGAAGAGCTGCACCGTCGTCTCGGACCAGTCGGCCGGCGTGCGAGCGGTCTGGTAGAAGTTGGCCGGCCCGTCCATGAACGTGCTGCCCTCGGCCGTGATGATGTCGCGAACCATCCGGTCCATCGGCACGTTGTCGCGCAGGCAGGCCCGTACCCAGTTGTGGAAGGCCCACATGCCCTTGTCCTGGAGCGAGTCGCGATTGATCCGCAGGAGATCGCCCCACTTGTACGCCCAGAAATCGACGAACTCCGGCCGATCGAGCAGGCGGTCGATCACCTTCTCGCGCCGGGCCGGATCGGTGTCGGCCAGGAAGGTCCTGATCTCCTCCGGAGTGGGCAGCGTGCCGATGGCGTCGAGGTAGACGCGGCGCAGGAACTCCTCATCGGAGCAGAGCGGCGACGGACTCAGGCCCAGCGCTTTCCATTTGGCCTGGAGCTTCTCGTCGATGAAGTTGCGGGCGACGAAGCCGGTGTCCTCGGCCTTCAGACCGTAGGGCAGTGTCATCTGGGCGACCGTGGCCTGACCCTGGAAGCGGACCATGACGAACGACTCGCCCCGGTTCTTCGCCGTCACCAGCCCCTCGGGCGTGACCGATGCGACTCCCTCGTTGAGCGCGTCGAAGGTCACCAGCGAGGTCACGTCTTCAGTTCGGCCGTCGGTCCAGGTCGCCCGGACGAGGAGTTGCTGCGTCTCGCCCGGAACGAGGGTGCGAGCGGTCGGCCAGACTTCCACCTTCTGGACGGTCGGATCCTTGGCTGTCGGCGCTGGAACGCCATCCTCGAGCCAGCGGCGGATCGTCGCATACTCGCGGGAATGGAGGCGGAAGCGTTCGCCGCCGCCGTGTTCCATGATGCCGGCCGGCTTCTGAAGGAGAATGCTCCGCTCCGGGTCGCCCAGGACGACGCGTCGGCCCTCGGCACTCTGCACGATCTGCGGGTAGTCGAACTCCGGATCGAAGCCACGCAGGCTGAGGCGGAAGCCGCCGCGACCCAGGGCTGCTCCGTGACAGGTGCCCTGATTGCAGCCGGCCCGCGTCAGGATCGGCACGATGTCCCGCGAGAACTCAACCGGCTGATCGGCCTTCATCCCCTCGACCTTGACGTTGACCGTGGCCGACTTGCCGGCCACCTCGACGGTGATGCTGCCCGTGCCATCGCCGACCGGGCGAACGATACCGTTTGCCACGGTGACGACTTTCGGCGTGGTGCTGGTGATCTTCGCCGTGCGCGAGTGATCCCATTGCCGACCGTCGGCGTGGGTAGCCAGGACGCCGAGACGCTGCTCGGCCCGAGCCGAGGAAAGCGTGAAGCTGGCCGGCTGGACCTCGAGCTTCGTGATCGTCGCCGTCGGAGCGACGGCAGGCGGAGGTGGGCTGGTAGACGGTTCGGCCGCGAGGAGCAACGGCAGCAGGAACGGCACACAGAGTGAGGTACGCATGAGCAGCACCTGGTGGGTAGCGGACTCGGATCGCGAACCAGCGAGCCTCCGCCGGGAGCGGAGGGAGGGTAGGTAGTAACTGAGGATGACGGATTTCGGGGCCGAAGTCAAGCGTGTAGATGCGGTTGGGAAAGGAATCGAGTCACGCCTTTCCGTTGCGGCGGATGAAGGCTTCGATTTCATCGGGATGCTGCTCGTAATACTCCCATGCTGCGGCTAGGTCTTCTGGCGTCAATCCCTGGATCGACGTCAGAATCTCCTCGTCGGTTCGTCCGAGCCGGTGCCACTCCACCAGGCCCCAGACGTTGATATTCGTGTCGCGGATGCAGGCCTCGATCCCATCGGGATGCGGTCGGCGAGTGATTCGTGTCTGGGTCGTTGGCATGTGCCGTTACCTCCACCCTCAGGATAACCGAATCCGCTCGGTACCGGAACGGCCGACTTCCGATTCTCCATGTCACGCACCCACTCACTCCGCGTAGGAAGGGGCGACGGTTACGCGAGACAACCAGAAGCAACGCGAGACGGAGAGACGACCATGATGAAGCTCACGAAGATCCTGGCCCTGGCGACGGTCCTGACGGTTCTGTCGGTTCTGGCGGTGGCCAGCACGGCCCGGGCGGAAGGCCCGCACGGGACGATCCTGAAGGCCGAGACGGTCCTGGCGTACTCAACCGACGTCTACCGCGTCACCTTCTACGGTGGCGAGGTGGCCTCGGTCGGGGTGGTCGGTGACGGTGACACGGATCTGGATCTGTTCGTCTACGATGGTTACGGCAACCGGATCGCCAGCGACACCGGGCCGACCGATAACTGTCTGGTCCGTTTCGTGCCGCTGGTCACGCGGACCTACACGATCAAGGTCGTCAACCGCGGCGGCGTCCGCAACCGCTACCTGATCGCCGTCAAGTGAGCGGCGGTTGGGCGGTCGGGTGTGAAACGAACCCCGCCCTCCGGAACCCGGAGGGCGGGGGCGTTTTTGGTTGGCCGACGAGATCACTCGCGCGTGGCGGTGTCCTCGCCGAGATGGTCACGCAGCTTGCGGATGGCCTTGTACTTCTCGTCGCTGACGCGCTCGGGAGCCAGGGTCAGCTCGTCGGAGATCTGCTGGACGGTCCAGCCGTCCAGGCTCAGTTGCAGGATCTGCTGCTGACGATCGGTGAGTAGTTCGCGAGCCGCCGTGCGGACACTCTGGCGATCGTCTTCGAGACGACGTGTGTCCACATCCCGACGATCGGCCACGCCTTCCAGCGAACCGCTGAACTTGCGGGCTCGCTGGTTGTGCTTCTTGACCGCGTCGATGGCCCGCAGAAACTCTTTCCGCTCCGGCCCTTCGTCCTGAAGCAGAGTCGTCCAGGACTGGGTCGGCACACGCTGGAGCAGCCGACGGAAGACCTCCTGGGTGCAGTCATCCCAGCTGGTCGTCGGCAGTCGAGCGTTCCGCCAGCAGGCCGTGCAGTAGCGATCCATGTCGTGAATGGCGCGCAGCGTCGCCTGCTGGTCCGGCGTCGCGGTGGACGCCTCGACCGGCAGCGTACCCAGGGCCGACAGGGCCGTGCCCAGCACGATCGCCATGACGTAGGGACGACGACCGGTTCGCGCGGGAACTTGTTTGCTCATCCTCATCTCTCTCCGGCAGAGCCACGGACAGGACTCCGTCTCGAAATTATAGGGACGTGCCGTCGCGTGGATCTCGCCCGGCTCTTCAAGTATTTTTCGATCGTGTGGCCAGGATCAGGGTCTTGTCGTCGTCCGTTCGGTCGTTGATCTTCGGGGAATCGAGGAGTGATCGCAACGGTTGTCGGAGGTTTTCCGGCTCGCCGCCGTTCCACAGCGGCGTGAACAACGGGCCAAAGAAGCCGGGATGACCGCGCCGCGTCACGAAATCAAGAGCCAGGCGTTGCAATCCGTCGGTCAGCAGGGCGACGTTGTGGAACGACTCGGTGATCACGGCCAGCATCAGTCGGTCAGGCATGTCGTCGTCGCTCAGGAAGTCGGTCACGTTGACGTACTCGGCCGGTTCCGGCCAGAAGATCGGCGTGAACGTCGTATCGGTGCCGACGACGATCGCACCATCGCCGACCTGTCCGAAGAGTGCCCGCTCCGGACCGAGGACGGCGAGCAGGGCGGTACAGGCCAGGTCGCGCGGGGCGGCTTCGCGCTCCCGGGCAATCCTGCACAGGTCCGACCGGGCGGCCAGGAACCAGGCTCGGACGTCGGCCGGCTCCAGCGAATCCAGGGCGGATCGCTCGGTCAGCGTACGCACCACGGCATCGCGTAGAACCTCACAGGCGGTCTGGGCCCCCAGTTCCGCCAGGGCCGCGCTGCCGGCTCCGTCGGCGACCGTGGCGATCAGGATTGGGCCACCGACGTGGTCGAGAACGAGCAGCCGATGGGCGTCCTGACACGGCGTTCCCGTGGCCCTGTGCGACGTGCCGATGACGCTTTCGCCGAGGTGCTTCCACATGGGCTTACAGACTGGCCCAACCGCCGGGGCCGGTCGGGTTGTTGAGCTGGATTCGATCCTCCTCGCCCGGTCGGGACTGCGACACCGTCCGCTGCGACTGCGACAGCCAGACGAACATCTCACGGAACGACAGCCCCTTCAGCGACAGTGGCTGCCGAACGGCGATCCGTGTCAGAATCTCCAGGTTCGCGCCCTCGACACCGACGGCGAAGAAGGCGAACGATTTGGCTGCCTCACCCTGGCGGACCAGCTCGGCGGCCGGCTTCCAGTCGTCGGTCGGGGCTCCATCGGTGATCAGGAAGATCCACGGCCGGAAGTAGTGCAGGCCACTCTGCTTGTAGGACACCTTGCGATGAGCGACCATCTCGATGCCCTGCTGGATGGCCACGCCCATGGGCGTGTCGCCGTCGGCCCGCAGGATCGGCGGCACGAAGGACGACGCCCCGATGAACGGCTGGGCGATGTCCACCCGACCGCCAAAGGTGACGATGGCCACCTCGACACGCTGCGACGCCAGCGAGTCGGACATCAGATCCTGCTGATAGGCCCGCAGGCCGAGGTTGAGCTGGGAGATGGGTTGACCGTCCATCGAGCCGGAAACGTCGAGCAGCAGCACGCACGGGCAACGCGGCTCCGGGTTGGACGCCAGTTCGAGGTCCATGAAGGGGAATTGTTCGGCCATGAGCGGTGGTCCAGCGGGGAAAGGGATCGTACCTCGTGCAGTTTATCGGATCGCGAGCCCGACTACCAGACACGTAGCGGCCCGCTTTCGCTCTGTTCCTCTTCGTTTTTGACAAGCCGCCGGGTCGGACCCTAGAATGAGGCATCGTCCCCCGCGATGCCACAGCGACGGAGTCGATCCCATGCGCTTTCTGACCGCCATCCCCGTCTACAACGAGGAGCGCCACGTTGAGCGTGTCCTCGACGAGGTTCGCCGTTACAGCCCGCGCATCGTCGTCGTCAATGACGGCTCCAGCGATGGCACCGGCGAGCTGCTCGCCCGGCAGACCGATCTCGAGGTCCTCACGCATCCGCAAAATCGCGGCTACGGCGCGGCCCTGATCACGGCCTTCGAGTATGCCGTCCGCCAGGACATCGACGTTCTGGTGACGATGGACTGCGACGGCCAGCACGAACCCGCTCGCATCCCCGTCCTGCTTGAGGCGATGTGCGGCGTGGATCTCGTCTCGGGCAGCCGGTATCTGCGCGACTTCCGCCAGGACACCGTCGCGCCGCAGGATCGCCGGTTCATCAATCAGACGATCACCCGGGAACTGAACGCCCGGTTCGGCCTTGACCTGACCGACAGCTTCTGCGGCTTCAAGGCCTACCGGCGTGAGGCGCTCGCCCGGTTAAGCATCACCGAGACGAGCTGGGGCATGCCGCTGCAACTCTGGGTGCAGGCGGCTCGCCTCGGTCTGCGCATC
This sequence comes from uncultured Alcaligenaceae bacterium, assembly GCA_964471755.1. Taxonomy (GTDB): domain Bacteria; phylum Planctomycetota; class Planctomycetia; order Gemmatales; family Gemmataceae; genus CAYYJM01. The sequence continues at coordinate 3,279 of CAYYJM010000212.1, read as the reverse complement.
CGCGAGATCGGCGTGCCACGGCTCTACCTCGACCCCAACCGGGCCTTCGGTGGCGTCCTCAACGACCCCACCGAACGGCTGACCTACTACCGCACCGTGATCGACGCCGCCGATGCCGCCTTCGCTCCGCCGAAGCGCGATGCCCTGGTCGAGCTGATGACGCGGGAATGTTGCCTGTGAGCGAGCGTCTGCGGGCTCCGTCAGAGGATGGAGCCTTCCTTGCCGTGCCTCCCCTGGAGCAGGCCATCGATCGGCTCCAGACCAACCGACAGGCCCTTGTCAGCAGTGGCGTCGCGATCCTCAGTATGCCGCTGGCGGCGCTGCGTGAAGAGGCCCGCCGACAAACCTTCGCCGCCGCCGATCACTACTCCTGGGAACAGGGCGAACCCGTCGCCGAGCGGGCCGATCTGGCTCGTCCACTGCTCGTCTCGGGCCATCAACCCGAGCTGTTCCATCCGGGCGTCTGGGCCAAGAATTTCGCCCTGGCCGGCCTCGCTCGTCGTGTGAGCGGACTGGCCCTCAACCTGCTCATCGATAGTGACACCCTCAAGTCAACGACCCTGCGCGTGCCCCTGTCCGACGGTCAGCTTCGACGAATTCCCTTCGATCGCTGGACCGGCCAGACGCCGTGGGAAGAGCGGCGTGTCATCGAACCGGAGACGTTCGCCGCCTTCGGCCCGGCGGTGTTGACCGCCCTCGAACCGTGGGGCTACCGTCCGCTCCTGGCCGATCTGTGGGAGGGATTGTCGCGCGACGTGCTGATCGAGAAGCGCCTCCTTGGCGAATCCTTCTGCCGCGCTCGTCGGCTTCAGGAGCGAGCCTGGGGCGTCGTCAACCGCGAGGTGCCGATCAGCCGACTCTGGAGCCTGAAATCGTTCGCCCACCTGGCCGGAGCCCTGTTGAACGATCTGCCACGGTTCCACGCCGTTCACAATGACGCCGTGCAGGAGTATCGTCGAGAGCATCACATCACGAGCCTCCGGCATCCCGTCCCGGACCTGGAGGAGCGTGCTGGCTGGTACGAGGCTCCGTTCTGGGCCTGGCGAACCGGCTCACGGCGAGAGCGTCTCTTCGCCCGGCTCGATGGCCCGCGCATGCAACTTCGCTTCGACGATGAGACGATCGACCTGCCAGCGCCGACGAACGCGGAGTTCGCGCGGGCCTGGTGTCGTTTGGTCGCGCAGGGCGTCCACCTGCGGAGCCGAGCGCTGATCACGACGATGGCCGCCCGACTGCTGCTGGCCGATCTCTTCATCCACGGCCTCGGCGGCGGTCTGTACGACGCCCTGACCGACGTGATCGTGCGCGATTTCTTCGGCCTGGAACCGCCCGGCTTCCTGATCCTGACCGGCACCTGCCGTCTACCCCTGGGTCGGACACCGATCGGCAGCGATGCCATCGCCCGGCAGAAGCGACTGGTGCGTGATCTCCGGTACAATCCGCAGCGTCATCGCGATGACACGGCCAGCGCCGACCTGCGAGCCGAACGGCAGGCGTGGGTCGAGCGCACGCCGACGACGCCGACCGGGCGACGGGAACGCTTCCACGCGATTCGCCGACTGAACGCGGCACTGAGCGCGGGCCTGGACGACCGCCTCGCCTGCGCCGCGGCCGAGTTGACTCGTCTGGAAGAGCAGCGCCGCCACGACACGAACCTCGGCCGGCGCGATTTCAGTTTCGTCCTGTACCCGGAGCCCGCCTTGCGATCGTTCGTCGAGCCGTTGCTTCGACTTCAGGTTCCGACCTTCACGGTCCCGGACGGAACTGAGCCGGCACCTCCCACACCTTGACCTGCGGCTCCCACGACGATGCGCTCAGGAAACGGCCATCGTGCGAGAACGCCACGGCCGGCGAGGCGTGGGCCAGGCCGGTCAGGTGCATCAGTTCCTGGCCGCTGTGCAGATCCCACAGACGGGCCGAGGCGTCCGTACCGCACGAGGCCAGTAGTCGGCCGTCCGGGCTGAAGGCGACCGAACGCACCTCGCGCGGATGGCCCGGCAGCGAGCGGATTTCGCTCCGCTTCAGAACGTCCCACAACTTGATCACGCCATCCCGGCCGCCGGTCGCCAGGGTCCGACCGTCTGAATCGACGGCGATCGCGTTGATCTGACCGACGTGACCGCGCAGGGTCGCCAGTTCCATGCCGGTCTGCACCGACCAGAGCTTGACCACCTCATCCCGGCCGGCCGTCGCCAGCGTCTCGCCGTCGGGCAGGAACACGAGGCCGCTGATCGGTCGGTTATGGCCGACGAGCTTGCCGATTTCCTGGCCGGTGGTCAGGTCGTACAGGCGGACCTGCTCACTACCGGGGCTGCCGCGATTCTGAGCCAGGGCGACGGCCAGCGTCTTGCGGTCGGCCGACAGAGCGAGAGCGTCGGCCTCCCGACGTAGCTTGATCAGCGGCGGTTTCTCTTCGCCGGTGAACGTATCCCAGAGTTTGACCTGGCGATCCGAGCCGGTCGTCAGGATGGTCTTGCTGCCGACTACCCAGGTGAGGCCCTTGATCCGGCCCTTGTGGGCCTTCCACTGCCGCCAGGGCTGGCGTCTGTCGGCGTCCCACAGGAGGATCGAACCGTCCCAGCCGGCGATGGCCAGGAGGCTACTGTCCGGGGCGAAGGCGAGGTTCAGGATCGGGCCGCCGCCGTGGCGAATCCGGTCGCGATATTCGCGCATCCGGGGCGGCAGCGGTTCGGGCATCAGGGCCGGCTCGTCGCGGGCGATGATGGCGTAGAGCCCCTCGGTGACCTCGACCGATTGACCATCGCTGGTGCGGATGACCTGGAGCTGGCCCGCCTCCAGTTCGACGCGGGTTGCCTCACGCTGGGTCGCCAGGCTGAACCGGGTTCCCGGCACCCGGATCAGGGCGTGTGGCGTCGTCAGGATCATTGGCCGGTCGGTCGGCTGTCGTTTGATCTCCGCGCAGAGATAGCCTTCGAGCAGGACGATCTGCTTGCCGACGCTCCCCTGTCCGCCCTCGAAGCGCGCGGTGGAATCGGCCGTGATCTCCAGGCGTGAGCCGTCGGCATACACGACGCGCGCCTGACTGCCGTCGCCCCGGACTTGCAGGGTCTGGCCGGGGTAGAGGTCCTGGCCCGGTTCGGCCACGGAGCGTTTGCCGGTCGGGTCGAACAGTTCGACCTGGCCGACGAGTTCGAGCAGACGGGCCAGGACGACGAGTTTCGGCGAGCCGGAAGCATCAGCGACCGAAGTTGTTCCGGGCGGGTCGGGAGCGTCAGCGACCGGAGTCAGGCGAACCACGATCAGGCCGACCAGCACCAG
>CAYYJM010000211.1:0-11462 GCA_964471755.1 uncultured Alcaligenaceae bacterium | reverse complement strand
TGGCCGAGGTTCGCGGTGTAGCAGAACGGGATGGCCCCTTTCTGCCGCATCCAGTAGATGGCGGCACTGGTTTCCAGGCCGCCGGAAAACGCGATGCCGACCTGCTCACCGATCGGCAGGGACTGGAGGATCTTGCTCATCAACGCGGCCTCGTGACACGACGGCGGGACCTACCGGGGCATTATCCGTTCGCCGACCGGAATCAGCAAGGGGCGTGCCTGCTGCGCTGGGCGCGATGCGGGTGATCCGGTATGCTCTTGCGTGGAAACGTCCCCCATCATGAGGGTCTGCCGTGCCTATCCTCTTCACGAGCATCCTGTATCAATCCGAAGGTCGCGTCTCTGTCATGACCCAGGTCGGCGCAACGACCATCCTGGCCTGGTGCGGTGAAGGGGGGCGGCTCCGCCTGGCAGCGGTTCATCCCCTCGCGCCGGGGGAAGTGATGTCATCGGAGCCATTCGACTCCGGCCAGGGGAGCGACGGCCCACCCGCCCTGGCGACCCTCGACGATCAGGCCTACCTGGCCTGGAAGGCAAGCGGCTCCGACACGATCTACCTGGCCCGGATCGAGGTGACTTTCCCGTATCCCGACTACCCAGCCGTGAGCGGCCTGGGCGAGCGTGAGCCGGTGGCGAACGGGGCGGCCGGACCCGTCTCACTGATCGCCCTGCCGGATCGGCTCATCGTCGGCTCTGTCGGCGCGGAGGGCTACCCGACGTTTGCCACGGTCGTCCCGGCCGACCGCTGCCCACCCGACCCGCTCGGACCGATGGGGGCCGTGCCCGAGGGACGCGACTCGGCCTGTGAACTGCGTCGCATCGGCGCGAGCGAGGCGGATGCCATCACGTCCGGGATCGCCTGGGAGGTGGCCGGCGTCGTGCCATACCGCGAGAATCTGCTCCTGGTCGGGCCAGGGTGGTACTCGCTCTACCTGACGCTCAAGGAGGGCCAGCCCGACGTCTGGAGCGCCGGTGACTCGTCCGAGTGGGAGGCGATCGCCGGCCACGAGAACCTGCTCGATGAGGTGGCCGATCCGCCCGCGACGCCAGCCACTTCCTGGTACGGCATCGGCCTCAGTGATGAGGACGCCCTGTCGGCCCAGGCGACCGCCCTCGCCGCGATCAACGTGTCTGGCCTCCGGGACCGCTACAACGCCCTCGCAGACACGGAGTACGCCAGCCGTCTGGGGGACGCCGACTTCGCCGCGGCGTGGGACGCCCTGGAGCAGCTCCACGGCTTCATCACCCGAGCGGCCGAAGCCGGTGACCGAGTCGTTCACCGGCGGCGTATCCCGGCCGTGGCGAGCGAGCCACTGCCGGCTGTCGGGGCCGTCTCGTATTCGGTGCCGACGGCGAACGAGGCGGCCCGGCTCGCACCGGAGCGGCTCGGCGTCCTGCGCAAGTGCATGGACTCGCACGGCGTCGCGCCGAACGCCCTGGACAACGACTGGCCGTTCAATCTTCTCTCCCAGAGAGCGGTTGCCTTCGCCAGTGGGCGGATCGCCCGGGAGGGAGACGCCGTCGTCCACGACTACGATCCGACCGAACTGGAGCGCTGTCACCGGATCGCGGCCGAGGTGACCGCCCGATTGGCCCGACTCCCGATCCGCGACATGGATCTGACCGAGCCGTTCGAGTCGTTCTGCCTGCCGGTCAACCGGGCCGACCCAGTCGGCGAGGACCTGGATGAGGCGGCCGTGCGTGCGGCCTTCCGCGGCACCCTGCACCCGTGGGCGCTGGTGCGTATCCAGCCGATCGAGACGTGCGACGTGCGCGACGTCGAAGATGAGGTGTCCTTTCATGGTCACCGTCGGCAACAGGTCGCCCAGCACGACGAAGGATGGACCGAACTGACGAGCTGGTTGGCCGATCAACCCGACCTGCGTGGGGCATGGTACGTCTCGGTCGATGGGGCGATCGAGGGGGTCGATGCGGTTCGTCTGATCGTCGCCCGGACGGCGGCCGGCAGCCTGACCGGGTCGGCGACGACCGGCCGGGCGTACGGCATCACCCATGCCTACACGCCCGAGCGGATCGCCCAGGAACTGGCGAAGGCGGAGCGGGAATCGGACGGGAACTGGCGTGACGGCGATGGCCGCATCGTTGCCCGAGCGAGCCTGCGGGCGTTCGAGCCAGCCGAACTGGACGCCTGGGCCGAGGCAACCAGGGCGGATGTCCGACCGATGCGTACGCGGAACCGTGGGCCGCGGTGGCGAGCCCGATTCCGGGCGCTGGTGGCGCGGCGCGAACTGGTCCTGACCCCGTCGTGGGCGACTGTCCAGCGCTGTCTGTCCGGCGGTCGCTTTTCGCCGAACGTGGATTCCGAAACCCGGCAGCCCTTCTTCGCCTGGAACAGCTTCGGTGAGATGGACGCGACCGGCGACCGGCACTACCGCCTGCCAGCTGAGGAGGTGCAGGCCCGAGCCGACTGGCTGACGGGTCTCGATCCGATCTGGCTCCGCCAGCGCTACCACGACCTGCGGGCGACCGACTACGCCAACCAGCGCAGCGAGGCGGACTGGCAGGCCACATGGGCGACGTTCGAGGCGGTGCGTGTCTTCTACACCGAGGCGGCCCGCGCCGGGTGGGACATCGTCGTCGCGGTGACGGGGCGGAGCGACGAGGATCTGGTCCGAGAGGCGGAGCAGGCACAGCCGTCGGAGACGCCCGTGCCGAAGCCGAAGAAGAAGGCCGGCTCGAAGGTTGGGCCAGTGACCGACTGCGAGTCGGCCGACAAGTTCCTCCGGCCGTTGTTGGAGGCGATGGAGACGTACGGCCTGGACGAGGCCGGCAACGACTGGCCGCACAACGGCATCTCCCATCGGGCCGTGCGCTATGCCTGTGGTCAGGTCGCCCAGCCGGATCGGGAGGTCACGCACCGGCACGACCCGGCCGAGCTGAAACGCTGCCAGCGGCTGGCCAAGGAGGCGGCGGAGTGGCTGCGCGGCTATGCCCCGGACCACGACCAGGGTGGGCCGTACCGGGCCTTCTTCGTGGTGGCGAACATCGGCGACGAGGTGCCGCGAGAATTCACCGAGGAGTACGTGCGCGAGCGGCTGTTCGGCGGCACGATCTGTCCGCGGAACCGGGTCTACCTCCGGCCGATAGAGGAGATGCAGTGCGACACGGCGGTCGCGGGGCCGTTCCTCCGCTGGTTCAAGGAGCAGCCGGGAATGCACGGCCACGCTTCCATCCAGATCGGCAACGCCGACGACGATGAGAGCGGTGTGGTCTGTCCGCTGCTCGCCGTCGCGCTCACCGACCAGGGGAGCGTCGTGGGCGTTTGTGGCTACGCGATCTGGGCTTGAGCCCCAAATCGTAGCGACAATTCTGGCTTCACCCGCGCCGCAACCCTCGCCCAGGTCGCGCCGGCGTCCGCTCGCCGTTCAGCAGCACCGGCTCACCGTTCACCCAGACGTGATGCACACCCACGGCCAGCTGCTGGCCATCGGCATAGGTCGATCGGTCGGCGATCGTCGCCGGGTCGAAGACGACCACGTCAGCGGCCATGCCGCTCCGCAGAAGGCCGCGATCGGTCAACTGATACCGCCGGGCGGCGTGCGATGTCAGACGCATCACCGCCGTCTCCAGCGGCCAGGTCTTCGCCTCGCGAACGTGGTAACCCAGATAGCGGGCGAAACAGCCACAGCCGCGCGGATGCGGATAGCGGCCCGTGAAGATGCCATCGCTGCCGCCCATCATCGCTGGCGAACGGATGAGATCCCGCACGTCTTCCTCGTTCCGGGCCTTGTGCGGTACGACGCAACCGACGGCCATCTCGCTCGCTCGCAGCAGTGTCACCACCAGGTCACCGAGTGCCTGTGGATCGTCGCTGCCAGCCGCCTCGGCCAGCGTCTTGCCCTCGAAATGACGGTACTCCTCGGCCGCGACGTACCCCAGACGGATCGTCCCCAGCGGGAAGCGCGGAGACGCGAACGCCGGCTCCAGCGCCTTCCGCGTGGCCGGGTCGGCCAGGCGAGTGAGCGTTGCGTCGAGGCCACCTTCCTGCACTTCCGGCGGCAGAGCGACCATGCCCAGGATCGTGCTGCCAGCCAGATAGCAGTACAGATCGAAGGTGACGTCGAGATTCGCCCGTTCCAGGGCCGGCAGGACGATCTCGGCCCGACTGTTGAAATGCGAGATGTGCCCCGGCACGCCCGCCTCGCGGTTGATACGGAAGACCTCGTCCATCGCCGGCAGCACGTTCTCGGACGTGTAACCGCGCATGTGCGTGACGTAAACGCCGGCGTGCTTCGCCATCGGCTTGCACAGCTCGACCAACTCCTCGGTCGTGGCGTACCGGCTGGGGATGTAATCCAGCCCCGTCGAGAGGCCGACGGCTCCCTCGTCCATGCCCTGCTCAACCATGTCCTGCATGCGGCGCAACTCGTCCGGCGTCGGCGGTCGCGTCTCCAGGCCCATGACCGCCAGACGCAGGTTGCCGTTTGGAATGAGGACCGCCGCGTTGACGGCACTGGCCCCGTCGAGGACGCTGAGATACTCGCCGATGCTCGACCAGCGCGGCCGATCGGGTTGTGACAGCCAGATGGCACCGGCACTGAAGCCGGCGGTGTAGCGGCACATGTAGCGCAGGATCGCCTCGTCGCACGGAGCCATCGCGACGCCATCCTGGCCGACGATGTACGTCGTGACGCCCTGGCGGATGGCCGGTTCGTGGAGCGGATCGAGCAGGAGCGGCAGGTCGCCGTGAACGTGCGTGTCGATGAAGCCGGGCGAGACGGCTAGGCCGCCAAGATCGAGGCGGTTCTTCGCCTCGGCACCATCGAGTCGGCCGACGACGACGATACGATCGCCGCGCAGGCCAAGATCGCCGGCGAACCACGGGTTGCCGGTGCCGTCGTAAATGTGGCCGTTGGTCAGGAGCCAGTCGAATGGCGGAGTGGACGGCGGCATGGCCGAGTCTCGCTGGGTTCGGGGTCGGAACGCTGCGCCCGGCGGTTGCATCCCGAGCGGCTTCCCGATACTGTATCGCCAGACTCCGCTTTCGGGAGTCTCCATCGCTTCAAACCTGTCGGCCAGGCCGCGACCCGCGAGAGGAGCCACCGTGGCTACCGTGACGATCCGCTTTTCCGACGGCACCATGGGCCGCATGCCCCGCCTCTGCATCGTCTGTGGCAACCCGGACTGCAGCTTCAAGAACGTCACCTTCTCGTCGCGCTTCCTCAAGCCGACGATCGGCCCCATGGGCCAGGAATGGCGTCGCTATCTACACACCAGGGTGCCGTTGTGTGAGAAACACCGGGGGCATTTCACCGCCCAACTCTTGCGGGCGCTCGGCTGCATGGCGGGCGTCTTCCTGCTGTTCATGACCGTCGGCATCGCCGGCTTCTCGATCATGGCCTACCGCATGTTCGGCGGCCCCGCCCTCTGGGGCCTCGCCCTGGCCGGCTTGCTCGTCGTCCTGGCTATTTTGCTCCTGATCCTTGCCAGCCGCGGTGCCAGCGGTGCCGTCACCTGCCAGGAGGTCACCGAACACTCGATCACGCTGGTCAATGTCTCCCGCAAGTTCGCTCGCGCGGTCGAGGAGGGAGACTGGGACACGGGCCAGTCGCGCAAACGCCGGCAATCCGATGAGGAGTTCCGCCCGCCCCGGAGGGTACTCGCCTGGATCGTCGTCGTCGGCTTCTTCCTCGGCCTGCTCCTCGCCTGCGGCGGCGTGGTCACCCTCTTTCGGTCATGGATTGCCAATCAGATCGGCCACGGGCCCGGTCAGCCGGCCGGGCCCGGTCAGCCGGCCGGCCCCGGTCCCCAGCAGCCCATCGCGGTCCAGCCCAACCCGCTGCCGATCGACGTGGCCTGGAAGGACGAGGCGATGCAGCCCACCTACCTGGCCAGTCTCGCCGAATACGGTGTCATCGTCGGCTACGGACACCTTGGCAAGGGGGGGGCCCACGGCTTTGGCTACGGCGGAGTCGCGGTCGAGAAGAACCGCGTTCGCTTCAAGGGCCAGGAGTCGCCCCAGGCCCTGGGGATGGTCCCGCGCGACCGTGGCCATGCCCAGGTCAAGTATCGTCTCGACGGTCACCGCCTCTTCCGCGGCACGGTGGCGATGGCCGACCTGCCCCCCGACGCCGGTGCCACCCAGGCCGCCAGTCCGTTCACCTTCGCCGTCCTCGGCGACGGTCGGCTCCTCTGGGAATCGAAGCCGATGCAGAAGCCCGGCGACAGTGAAACCTTTCGCCTCGGTGTTGCTGGTGTCAAGGAACTGGAACTGCGCGTCAACTGTCCGGGTAGTTCCCATTCCGCCTGGGCGGTCTGGCTCGACCCGTACCTGCTGAAGTGATGCGGACAGGCCAGGCGATTTCAGGTCAAGTTTTCGCTGAAAGCACGATGAGATCCAGACCGGTATACTGCGCGAACGCCTGATCGGTTGTGACGAACTGGTATCCACCAGCGATTGCGAATGCGGCGAGGTAAGCATCCATCCACAGTTTGGGGGAGGGAGTTGCGAGCGCGGCGAGTGCTTTCCAACGTGCCTCCAGGCCCGGGGGTTCCGCGACCATCCCGATGCGACGATCCGCGAGAAATCGTTCGTACAACGCCCAGACCTCCCCGTTCGTGAGCGGGAGCAATCCATAGGGTCTCAGCACAGCCGCCGTGGTGAGCAATCGCAGAAACGACTGCTGAGTGGAACGGCAGAACAAGACTTCTCGCTCCTGCGATTCCGCATCCAGCCAACTCTGAGCGGCTTCGTGAAAGACGTGCTTCGACAGGGCGAGCGCGAGCCAGATGTTGGTATCAGCCAGTTTCATGGTGCCAGGCCGCCTCTTGTTGGAGCAAGAGTTCCGCCACTCGCTCGGGAGTCATTTCCTCCTCCGGCAGGGCCACCTGCCGGCATTCGATGTACGATAGCCCGGTTCTGGGATGAGTCTTCACTTCCGGCCTGGCCAGGGACTCCGGTGCTTCGTCCGATGCCGCAAGGCCCTTTCGCAGCAATTCGGCGACGGCGTCCTTGAAGTCCCGACCTTCGCGCGCGGCACGACGCTCGATTTCACGCACGAGAGCTTCCGGCAACGCAAGGGTAGTGTTCATAAAGTCATTCTGGGGGGCACCCCGTCGCCTGTCAAGACTCGGGACCGCATTGCTGGGCCTGGCTCGGATCGCCGGGTTGTTAGCGGACGGTGCTGTCCGGTTACGCTGGAGAAGGTATAATGGAGGCTGATACGCTGGCCGTCTCCCCCCAAGGATCACTGCATGCCGCTGGACTGGTCCCCGTTCGTCGCACTGGTGCAACGCCATCAGCGCTTTCTGCTGACCGCCCACATTCGTCCCGACGGCGATGCCCTGGGCTCGATGCTCGCTCTTGCCGACGGCCTGAGCCAGCTGGGCAAGACCGTGCAGACGACCGTCGCCAGCAGCATCCCGCCGCGTTACGATTTTCTCGACCCCGAGAAGCGCGTCCGGCAACTTCGCCTGCCCGGCAGCGAATACCAGGGAGCGGAGGTGGTCGTCGTTCTCGACACCGGAACCTGGAACCAACTGGGCGACTTCGGCACCTTATTGAAGAGCCACCCCGGGCCGCGCGTGGTGATCGACCACCATCTGACGCAGGACGACCTCGGGGCCACTCGCTTCGTGGACACCGCCGCCGAGGCGACCGGACGGTTGACCTACGACGCCTTGATGGCTCTCGGCGTCCGGCTGGAATCGGCCACGGCCGAGCGTCTGTTCGTCGCACTGGCGATGGACACCGGCTGGTTCCGGCATCAGAATACAGGGCCGACGACGCTCGAACTGGCCGCGCGCCTGGTCGAGGCGGGAGCCCGACCGACACGCATCTACGAACTGCTCTTCGAGCAGAACAGCCTGGCCCGACTCCGTCTGGTCGGGCTGGTCCTGTCCCGAATGCAGGTCCTGCACGGCGGCCGGATCGCGATCACCGAGGTGCATCGTGGCGACTACGAGGCGACCGGAGCGATCCCGCAGGATAGCGAGGATCTCGTGAACTACACGCGCAGCATGGCCGGCATCGAGGTCGGCCTGTTTCTGCTGGAGCAACCGCGCGGCGGAGTGAAGGTCAGTTTCCGCTCGCGTGAGACCGTGGACGTGGCCTGCCTGGCCGAGCGGTTCGGCGGTGGCGGCCATCGCCTGGCGGCCGGGGCCATCGTCGAGGCTCCACTGGCCGAAGTCCGGGCCCGCGTACTGGCGGCGGTCCAGGCCGCCATCGATTCCTCCCTCCCCTGAGTTTCACCTTACCGGAGATCCTACCGATGGCCGATGGCACTCCTCCTCTTCCCGACCCTGCCAGGATCAACCTCCGTGATCTCGCCTTGCCGGTTCGCCTGGTGCTGGCGGTCTTTCTGATCTCCGTCGGCATCGGCTACGTCTCGGCCCTGGTCCAGCTTCACTTCAAGGAAGCCAAACCCGGCCAGCCTCTTCCCGACGCCGAGGACGCACTGCGGACCTACCACGGCACCGCTGGCATGGGCCAGTTCGAGCGTCTGATCACCGAGCCGGAAAACCGGCCCTGGGGCGCGGGCGGGACCATGCGGCCAGCCTTCACAAGCCGCTCATCGGGCTGGAGCAGCCGGGTTCGCCAGACGAAAACCGCCTTCGGCCTCGATAAGGCTCAGGCCGAGAACCTGCTCCGCTCCATGCGTCAGCTGGAGGTCCAGGCGATCGTCGATTGGATCCATGCCGGAGCGAAGAAGGAAACCTACGCCGTGGAGCAGATCCTCAACAAGGATCTGGCCCGGGCCCTGCCCCTGGTTGAGTGGAAGAAGATGATCGAGGCCCGTCCCAAGCCGGCCGAGGGGGAGGAGTTGCCCGAGCCGCCGACGCTGATGTTCGAGGAGGACGAGAACGGGAACTGGCGTTACAACGTCGATACGATCATCCAGGAGCGCTGCGTCCGCTGCCACAAGCCGTCAGGAAGTGTCTCGCAGATCGATCTGAGTACCTACGAAGGCGTCAAGGATTACATCCCGCCCGTGGACGATCCGTCGGCCCGGGGCATGTCGCTGGGCAAACTGGCCCAGACGACGCACGTCCACCTGCTCGGCTTCTCGGTACTCTATGGTCTGACTGGTCTTCTGTTCGCCTTCACCAGCTACCCGCTCTTCCTGCGTGTGCTGATCGCTCCGCTGCCTCTGCTCGCCCAGGTGGTGGACATCTCGTTCTGGTGGCTGTCCCGCATGGACGCTCCGCACGGCGAGCTGTTCGCGCACCTGATCCCGATCACGGGCATGATCGTCGCCGGCAGTCTGCTCGTGCAGATCCTCTTTGGTCTGTTCGCGCTGTTCGGCTGGTTCGGTCGCTTCGTGCTGGTGCTGCTGATCGCCGGCGTCCTGGCGTCGGCGCACTTCTTCGTCAAGCCGATCGTCGAGGATCACCTGCAGATGGAGCGCGAGAGCGTGATGAAGATCGTCGAGCCGACGAAATGATGCCGGGCGAGCCCGGTCGGTCAGGGCGGATCGTAGCCGCCCTGGCTCCACGGATTGCAGCGGCAGACACGCCACACACCTCGGGCGGCTCCACAGATGGGGCCGTCCTTCTTCACCGCCTGGATGAAGTACTCGCTGCAACTCGGCTCGAACTTGCACAACGGCGGCAGCAACGGCCGGATCACGCCGCGATAGAACCACACCATCAGGATCAGCAGCCAGCTCAGGAGTCGGCTCAACCCGGCGATCATGTCGGCCGATCCTTTCCCGCCTCCAGCTTGCGGACGACGTTGCGCACCAGGCGTGGAAAAGCCTCGCGCATCGTCGCCAGCGGCGGCAGTTTCGCCGTGCGCGGCACCAGTACCAGGTCGAGCCCGGTCGGCAGTTCCGACTTCGTCAGGCGAAAGACCTCACGGTAGAGCCGACGCAGGCGATTACGGACCACCGCTCCGCCCCACTTCCGGCCGACCGACAGCCCCAGCCGCGAATGGGTCAGGCCATTCTCGCAGCCGTAGACGATGAGCCAGTCGTTGCTCGCCGAGCGCCGGCGATTGAAGGCACGCTGGAAGTCGGCTCCCCGGCGAATGTGTTCGCGGGGGCGGAAGCGTTGATCGGTGGGCGTTGGCGTCATGGCGTCATTCCCAGGGCGGACCGGTGCGCGGATTCTGTGGATTGCGACGTGCGAACTCTTCCAGAAGTTCGCGGCTCTTCTCGTCCAGCGTCGCCGGGACGATCACCTGCACTTCGAGATAGAGATCGCCGCCCGCGAGGCCCTGGCCCTTGAGGCGGATGCGTCGGCCGGTCGAGGTGCCCGGCGGCACCTTGACGGTACCGCGTTTGCCGCTCGGCGTCGGGATGTCCACCTTCGTCCCCAGGGCGGCCTCGGCGACCGTCAGCGGCAGGGCCAGGATCAGATCGTTCCCCTCACGCCGATAGTTCGGATCGGCTTCGACGCGGATGGTGACGAGGATGTCGGCTCCGTCCGGTCCCTGGCCCTTGACGCGGAGCTTCTTGCCATCGGCGATGCCGGCCGGGATGGCCACCTCGACCGTGGCGGTGCCGACCCGGAGACTGAGGGTGCCACCCTGCACGGCCGTCTCGAACGGGATGTTGGCCTCCAGTTCGATGGGGGTCGGCGTCCGCGAACGTCGGCCGCGTCGGCCGCGTCCGCCGCTGGCCTGGGGCGGGACGCCGAAGAGGTCTTCCATGCCGGGCGGAATCCCGCCGCCGCCCATGCCGGCGAATCGACCGAGAATGCTGGCCAGGTCGGCCGGATCGATCCCCTCGAAGCTGCCGAAGCCGTGTGCGGAGCCCGGGTTGCCGCCGAAGGGGTGGCCGCCCGGCCCGGCGAAGCCGAACTGGTCGTACTGGGCTCGCTTCTCCTTGTCGGAGAGGATCTCGTACGCCTGCTGCACCTCCTTGAACTTCTCCTCGGCTTCCTTGTCGCCAGGGTTCCGGTCGGGGTGGTACTTCTTGCTCAGCGTGTTGTACGCCTTCTTGATCTCGCCGGCCGAAGCGGTCTTCGCGACGCCGAGAACCTCGTAGTAATCGCGGGGCATGGCGTGTTCACCTGTCCCAGAGAGCGGCCATGGGATGCTTGTTGATGTCCATTGTACCGCAGAGCGGTCCGCGTGTCCGTCAGAGCCGCGCACGCAGCGAGGCCGCAGGCCGAGCGGAGTAAGCGCACCAGGACCTTCACGGCATGGCGGAATAGACGCCCCAAAGCCTGTACGTCCGGGCCTCGGTGCGCTTACTTCGCTCGCCTGGCGGCTCGCTGCGTGCGCGGCTCGGACAATCACTCCTTCGGCGGCACGAAGTCGGCGATGAACACCTGGGCTGGCTGGCGTCCCTCACGGGTTGAACTCCAGACCAGTTTCGTCCCGTCCGGGCTGAAGACCGGCAGCACGTCAGCTCCTGGAGCATGGGTGAGACGTGTGGTCTTGCCCGTCTCGATGTTCATCCAGTAGATGTCGTAGTTCGGCCGCATCAGCGGATTGGAATGGTCCGCGCCAGCGTAGACGATGTGCTTGCCGTCCTTGTACCAGAAGGGGCCCCAGCA
>CAYYJM010000210.1:0-11489 GCA_964471755.1 uncultured Alcaligenaceae bacterium | reverse complement strand
AGGAAGTTCGCCGACCACGGCAGCGTCTGGAAGACGACGAACAGGAAGCCAGCCACGAAGTAGCCGGCGAGCGCACCGAGAATGCCGGAACCGATTCGATCTACCATGACCGGGTAGTCCGGCACCGTTCCCGACCACTGGCCGGTGATGATCTTCAGTCCGGCGAACACCAACGAGAAAATGACCACCAGAGCGAAGGCGTCCTCCATTCCCTCGAACCAGCCCCCCTTGACCAGGTCTTCGAGCTGGTCGGCCAGCGGCTCGAACAGGTAGAACGCCACCAGGCCGGCGAACAGCACGTTGAACAGCGTGCAGGCTGCCGTCAGCAGCCCCTCACGCAACATCGAGTAGGTGACGGCCAGGATGACGGCGAAGCACAGGAACGTAAGCATGGCCCGGCCTCACGAACACACCCGCAGCAATTCCTGGATCGAGGTCCGCCCCTCGATCACCTCGCGGAAGCCGTTCTCCAGCAGGAACTTCATCCCGCCCTTGACCGCCTCGTGACGGATGCCCTCCAGGTCCGGCGGATCCTGCTTGAGCATCACGCGCATCTTCTCGGTGATGACCAGCAGTTCATAGACGCCCGTCCGGCCCCGGTAACCGCGACCGTCGCAATGGGGGCAGACGACGACGTCCTGCTCCTTGCGATCCGCAGTCGATTCCTTGGCCCGGTACAGACGCTTGACCTGGCCGGGCTGCATGCCCGCCTTGCGGAGGATCTCCGGACTCGGTGCGTAGCCCTGCTTGCACTCCGGGCAGAGCAGGCGGACCAGCCGCTGCCCCAGGACCGCCGTCACGGCTGAGGCGATCATGAAGGCCGGCACCTTCAGGTCGAGCAGACGGGCCAGGGCACCGATCGTGTCGTTGGCGTGCAGCGTCGTCAGCACCAGGTGGCCAGTCTGGGCCGCCTGGCAGCCGATCTCGGCCGTCTCCTGATCGCGAATCTCGCCGATGTAGATCACGTCGGGATCTTGACGTAGCACGCTGCGCAGCTCGCCTGCGAACGTCTTGCCCGCTCTGGGGTTGATCTCGATCTGCGTGGCGTGGTCGATCCGATACTCGACCGGGTTCTCCAGCGTGATGACGTTCTTCTGCTCACAGTCGATCTGACCCAGGCAGGCGTACAGGGTCGTACTCTTGCCCGCACCGGTCGGGCCGCACACGATGAACATGCCGTGCGGCTGGCCGGCGACGCGGCGGATCTGCTCGACCAGTTTGGCTCGCATGCCGAGCTTCGGCAGATCGGCCGTCTGCATCACCTTGTCGAGGATACGGATGACGAGCTTCTCACCGGCCGTGCTTCCGGTCGAGGAGACGCGAAAATCGACCATCCGGCTCCGCGTGCCGCCCTCGATTTCCTCGGTCCACTCGGCCGAGAAGCTGCCGTCCTGCGGCTTGCGTTTCTCGGTGATGTCGAGATTGGCCAGCACCTTGAGGATGTTCAGCACGGCGTCGCCACGATCGCGCTCGAACGCCGCGGTCTGTTGCAGGATGCCGTCGATGCGCAGACGCACGGTCATCTCGTCGCGTGTTGGCTCCATGTGAATGTCCGTCGCCCCATGCTGGATTGCCTCGCGGACCAGTTCGATGGCCGACTGGTACTCGGGCGACTCCTCGGCGTTGCGGACGCGCTGCTTGTCCTCGCGGGCACCGCTGGTATCCCGGCCGATGAAGCGCAGGCCGGCCTTGCCCCCCCGGACCTTCTTACCGCCTTCGTCTTCCTCGACCGTGCCGATGCCGAGATGCTTCGCCATCAGGTTGCGCAGGTGACGTGGCGTTAGCACTCGGTGGGCCGGCTTGACGCGATCGTTGCGCAGCGCGACGTAGGTCAGCGTCGGAGCCAGGAAGAGCAGGCAGGCCAGCGGGAAGCCGATGAAGAACGGCAGGGTAAAGGCGGCCAGCAGGGCGAGCAGGCCGCTCGCCGTCACGACGGTGTTCCAGGTCTTCGTGTCGAGATCGACATCGCGAGTGTCCTGGTCCACCCAGACGCAGACTCGCGCCCAGATCAGGTACAGGACGAGAACGCCCAGGACCTTGAACGGATCGAAGTAGTAGCCCGGTCCGCGCGGCACGACGGGCAGGGCCGCCAGAGCCAGGGCCGGCGTCGCCAGCAGACCGACGAGAGCCGGCCACCAGACCGGCCCGGAACGGCGAGAACGCGGAGCGGCGGCGGGATCGTTTCCGGGGCTCACGGCACGGCTCACAGAATACCTGGCGTGGGGAACTTGATACCCTTGAAGGCCATCTTCAACTGCTCGGGATTCGGTGCCACCTCCAGAGCGGTCGCCTTGTCCACGTCGCCACGCTCGACCAGCTGGCGGAGGTTCTCGGTGAAGTCCACCATGCCTTCCTGATAGCTCATCCGGATGGCGTCGATCAACTTGGAGTCCTCGCCCTCGGAGATCAGTTTGCGCACGATCGGCGTGACGATCATGATCTCGTTCGTCGGCACCCGGCCCTTCTTCAGGCCCTTGATCAGCTTCTGGGCGACGATCGCCCGCAGGTTGTTCGCCAGGGCCTGCCGGATGGCCCGGTGCTTGTCTGGCGGGAACAGATCCAGAATGCGGTTGATCGTCGTCGCCGCGCTGGCGGCGTGGATCGTCCCGAACACCAGGTGACCCGTCTCGGCCGCATGCACCGCCGCCTCGAACGTCTCGACGTCGCGCAACTCGCCGACAAGGATCACGTCGGGATCCTGCCGCACCGCATCCTTGAGAGCCTTGTGCCAGTCCATGCAGTCGAGGAAGATCTCCCGCTGGTTGAAGTACGCCTTCTTGTCGGTGAAGGTGAACTCGATCGGATCTTCACAGGTCAGGATGTGCAGCGGCTCCCGCTCGGCGACGTAGTCGAGCATGGACGCGATCGTCGTACTCTTGCCCGAGCCGGTGACGCCGGCCAGGATGACCAGGCCCTCGGGGTAGTTGCACAGCTTCTCGATCGATTCAGGCAGGCCCAGCGTCGCGAAGTTCGGGATGGAGTTGTTGACGCGCCGGGCGACCAGCGACAGTCGGCCACGCTGCTTGAACAGCGAGACGCGGAACCGACACTCGTCCTGGCCGACGACGTAGGAGAAATCGACGCCGCCCTCCTCGTCGAGGGTCTTGCGGCGTTTGGCGTCGAGCTGGGTCAGGAGCAAACGCTCCATGTCCTCCTGGGTCAGCGGCCGCATCTCGACCCGGCGGATGTCGCCACGGATGCGCATCATCGGCGGTTGGCCGACCTTCAGGTGCAGGTCGGACGCCTCGTGCTTCATGACCATCCGGAACAGCTTGTTGACTTCCGGCTCGCTGACGCGTTCGGGCATCTCGTCGGCCATGGCGGTCGCCCTCTTCATTTAGCCCCCGGCAAGCCGGGGGTCTTCGCAGCCAAGGGTCCCCCGGCAAGCCGGGGGCTAAATGGTCAAAGCCGAACGGGCACCCCGCGTTCGGCCAGGTAGCGCTTCGTCGCCGGGATGCCGTGTTCGTTGTAGTGGAATATGCTCGCCGCCAGGGCCGCGTCGGCCTTGCCGACGGTCAGCACCTGCACCAGGTGTTCGGGATGGCCCGCCCCGCCGCTGGCGACGACGGGGATGTTCACGGCCTCGGCCACGGCACGGGTCATCTCCAGGTCGTAGCCGTTCTTGGTGCCGTCGGCGTCCATGCACGTCAGGACGATCTCGCCGGCTCCGAGTTCCTCGACCCGGCGCGCCCAGGCGACCGCCTCCAGGCCGGTCGGCAGTCGTCCGCCGTTGATGTGGACCTCCCACACGATTCGGCCATCGCGTTCGATCCGGCGCGGATCGATGTTGACGACCGTGGCACAACGGCCGAACTTGCCGGACACCTCGGCGATCAGTTCAGGGGTCTTGACGGCGGCCGAGTTGATGCTGACCTTTTCCGCCCCAGCCTGGATCAGACGGGTGGCGTCGTCGAGCGTACGGATGCCGCCGCCGACGGTGAAGGGCATGAACAGTTCCTCGGCGACGCGGCGAACCACATCGAGGAGGATGGCCCGGCCTTCGTGGCTGGCGCTGATGTCGAGGCAGACGAGTTCGTCGGCTCGCTGCTCCTCGTAGCGGCGGGCGACTTCAACGGGATCGCCGGCGTCGCGCAGGTTGACGAAGTTCGTCCCCTTGACCACACGGCCACGGTCCACGTCCAGGCACGGAATTATTCGTTTACTGAGCATCGCCGTCACCGTTGACCATCGCGGAAGGTGCGCTGTCCAATGTACGGCAGTGCCGCAGCGTGGTCAACGGCGGAAAGGCGAGCCCCCAGCGAAAGCTGGGGGAGTTGAGGCGAGCCCCCGGCGAAAGCCGGGGGAGTTCTTCCGTCGGCACTTACGCCATGCCGACTTCCTTCTTGACGCGGGAGTACCAGTCGCTGAACCAGCCCCTGGTCGTCTTGGTGTTGCCGGTGTCTTCCATCACCTCGATGATCATCTTCTTGACCTGCACGTCGTTGCGCTTGTTGCCGACGAGGTTCTTGACCTTCAGCACGACGTTGTTGAACTCTTTCTCATCGATCTGACCGTCGTTGCCCATGTAGACGGCCAGGTCTTCCTTGATCCGTTCGATGATGGTCCGTTCGAGAATGTAGCCGTTGGCCTCGCAGACCTGGGCCAGGGCAGACCGGGCCGAGTCGATCGTTACACCCTGTTGCAGGGCGAACTGAAGAATTTCACGCTCCTCGTTGCGGTCCACGTACCGGTCGTCGTAGGCGCGCAGCTTGATCTCTTCCACGAAGCGACGCTTGATGTCGTCCAGATTCATCGAATTGGCTCCTTGGTTGGGGAACTGGGCGAGGGTTTGGTATTCCGGGACCTGCCTCGCCGCGACTCGGCCAGGGCCAGAGCCGCCACGTCCCGGAACGATACACATCTCCACCCATACTTCGTCAGCGGCATCCTGCGATTTAAGCTGACGCGCAGGATTATAGACAGAAAGGAAGAGGGGGCACAGGCAAGGTCGATAAAAAAAGCCACCCCGACCGCGCAGGGTTGGTCGGGGTGGCCTGCATTCTCGTTCGACGGAATCTCTCAGCACCACGCTGAGGGACGTTTTACTTCTTCGGCGTGATCTTCGCCACTTCAGCGACGAGTTTGTCGATGTCGGCGGCCTTGAGTTCGCCCTTCTTGAACACCTGGTTGACCTTGACGTTCCGCTTGTTGTAGTAAACCACCGTCACGTCGGCGTCCTTGGCGACCTGGTAGCCACGCGGGCCAGCCGGGTTGTCGATGCTGAGGACGATGTTCTTCAGGCCCTGAGTCTTGGCCAGGTCCTTGAGTTTGGCTTCGAGCCCTTCCTCGTCGCTGCAGAAGACGACGAAGCTGCCCATGTTGCACGAATCGTTCTTGGCCGTGGCCTCATCCAGCTTCTTGACCAAACTGGTCAAGGGGTCGCTGATCTCGCGAGCGAAGATCATGGCGACCGGGTTGCCCCCGTTCTGTCAGACAAGGCAGTGCTTGCGACCAGCAGCAGTGCCAGTCACGTTCAACGGATGGAAGGGCCCGGGGATGTTTTTTCCCACCTGGGGCCCCGACTTGAGATCGTCCGCTGCGTAGGAGGTAGCCACCAGGGCCACCGCCACCAGCGCCGATCCCATCGCGAGACCGATGCGCATTGAGAAAACCTCCAGTTTTGGACGTTGAAACGAGAATGCTCGATCAGTACGGATCGTTACACCTGACTACCTGATCCGGGTAACGATGGTGGAAGTATATCGCTTCCACCTGGATTCGACGAGAGAGAAGTCGGCTTTATTCATGTCGTTCCTCTAGGATATCCGGATGACCACCGCGACAAAGATTCTGGCGATCGATCCGGGCCAGGTGCGCCTGGGCCTGGCGATCAGCGATGGCGACCGCAAGTTCGCCTTTCCGCTGGAGACGTACACACGCCGCGATCCGCTGCGCGATGCCGCTCACCTGCGGGCCATCGTCGTCGCGGAGGGCGTCGGCCTGCTCCTGGTCGGTCTGCCGCTGCACACCGATGGTCGTGAGGGCGAATCGGCCCGCCTGGCCCGCGTCTTCGGCGACGCACTCGCCGGCCAGCTCGGCCTGCCGGTTCGCTACTTCGACGAACGCTTCACCACGGTCGAGGCGGAGGCCATCCTCTGGGGTGCCGGCCTGACCCATCGCCAGCGCAAGGAACGCCGCGATCGCCTGGCGGCACAGATCTTGCTTCAGACCTTCCTCGACGCCGGCTGCCCGGAGGAGCCCGCCGCGTCATGAGCCCCTGTCCGGACTCCGTGACGGGGTGTAAAATCTAAACAGGGTTCGAGATGGAGCGGGCTGCCCGGCGAAGTACCCTCCGGGGAGTTCTTACCGCGAGGAGTCTGCCGTGTGGGAGGCGTACTGGTCCACCGTTCGAGAAAGCGCCCTGGACTGGGTCATCCTGGGCCTGGGCCTCTTCCTCATCCTGGCCCAGCTCGTCGGCATGCTCGGCCGACTTCACGGCCGATCGACCCTCTTCGTCCAGGGCCTGGAACGCTACCGGACGTTCTGCCTGCTCCTGACCGATCTGCTTCCCGTGCTGGGCCTGCTGGGCACGGTTTTGAGCCTGATGTACACGTTCAAGCCGTTCCAGGCCGGCGCGGACGATGCTCCCGATCTGTCCGTGATGATCCGGGCGTTCGCCCCGGCCATGAGTACGACGATCTCCGGTCTGCTCATGGTTGGTCCGAACCTCGTCCTCAACGCCATCCTCTGGCTGCTCCAGACGCGGCCGACTGACGATGCGGAAGGGGAGTGATCCATGCGCGCCACCGGCGTCATTGTCCGCTTCCTGTCGCTGCTCGACGTGGCCATCATTCTGCTCGGCATCTTCCTGCTGGCGATCGCTCAGGCTCAGATCCGCGCTCCCAAGAAGAAAGTGTCCGCCGCGGGCGAGGCGGTTCGTCAGGCCGTGGCCAATCGCTTTATTTACCTCTACGCCGGCACCCAGGGCGAGGAGAACGGCAAGGCCTATCTGCTCGGCCCCGACGGTCGCCGGTTGCGTGAGGTCCGCACCAACGTTCCCGATGACCTGCAACAGATTCTCAAGGAGACGACCACGCGGAACGACAGCGGCAACCGCGTCGTGCTGCTATTGGTCAGTCCGCTCGGCTTCGATACGATGTGGCCCCCGAGCCGACTGGCTCAGATGGAGAAAACCTGGGGCGTGACGGTCGTGCCCCTGTACAACGTGAAACTCGACGCGATTCGCTGACAGAAGGAGTGGCCCGATGAATCCTGCCTTGATACTGGCCGTGGAACTCGGCGGCTGGCTGCCGACGTTCCCCTCGTTTGACTGGATCGCCGCCTACGTCGTCGGCGGGATCGTCGCCGTGGGCGCGATTGGCGTCATCTGGCTCGCCATCGCCTCGCCGTTCGTGGCCATTCAGCGGGGGGCGTCGCTTTCTGGCACCGTTGTCGCCGTGACCTTCATCGGCCTGCTGACTGGCGTGATCGCCGCCGCCGCCGCGGGCGTCTACTGGGGCCGACAGGGCGACCTCAAACGGGCCGAGATCGTTCAGAAGGTGGCCCGAGTCGGCAACCAGCTCGACATCTACTTCGATGCGGAACCCGGAACGACCGGAGCCGCGAAGAGCAACCAGGCGACGATTGTACGCTACGACGAGGAAGGGCTCGGCACCAAGGCTCCCGGCGTGTCGGTCAAGAAACGCGTGATCAAGGCTCCCGACGGCCTCGAATTCCGCGACGAACTCCGGCGTGAACTGCGCGACTGGGTCGAGCATCGCCGCCAGGTCGGTGGTGACGCCCGACCGCGTGTCCACGTCTTCACCAAACCAAACCCGGGCCAGGCGATCCAGGACGAACTGCGCGACCTGTGCCGGGAGTACGGCTGCGTCCTGGAAACCACCGAGAGCGATTGGGTTTCGGCTCTGGACCGCTGAGAATTTTCTCGGCGAGCGTGGGGCGTCAGCCCCATGACTGCTGGCGTTCGCCGAAGACGAAGAGTCATGGGGCTGACGCCCACGCTCGCCAAACGCCACGGAGCCGGGAGGGATGATGTTCGCCAACCTGGACGCCTTCTGGACGTGGTTCACCACGCCGACCATCCACCCGTTCGCCGGGGTCGTGGCGGCCATCGTGGCGGCCCTGACGATCCAGCCTTTGAGCTGGCTCAATCCCTTCCGCGCCCTGCGCCGCCTGGTCCAGGTCGTCCTGCTCTGGTTGCTCATCGTCTGGGTGATCGCCTTCCTGCCGCTGCCGGGCGGCGTCAGCCTCGATCCGGGCAACGACACCTGGCACGTTCGCCCCTACGTCGGGGCGACGGCGGCCGTCCTGGCGGCCCTCTCCATCCGTCTGGTCACCTGGTTCAACCTGGTGCGGGCCACTCGCCGTGTGGTCCAGGTGGCCGGCGTCTGGCTGCTCATCGTCTGGCTGGTCGTCATGAACAATGGCCAGGGTTTCGGCTGGGGCGGCGGACGCGGTCAGGGCGGCATCGGCAACCAGACCGGAGCCGGCCCCGGCGACTATCCCGGCGAACTCGTTTCGAGCGCTGGCGCGGTCGTCGTGCCGGGCGAGTTCCCGGCCGGGCTCAGTCCCAATGTCGTCTTGCAGGTCCGGTTCGTGCCCCTGGGGACCGATTCGGCCATCGCCCGTGATTACGCCGCCGACGTGCTGATCCGGGCCAGCAACCAGACCGTGCAGATCCGGACGGCGACCATGATCGAGTTCAAGGCCGAGCTGACAAGTGTCCTGCGTGCCGCTCCGCTTCCCGAGAAGGTGCGTAACCCGCTCGTCTCGGTCGTCCAGACCCCCTTTCCCGGCACTGGCATTCTGCAGATGGTCGAGGCGTTGCTTCGGGAGACCCTGCCCCGTCTGGGCTTGCAGCGAGAACAGTCACCATGAACACCGCCACCGTATCCAGCACGATCTCTCCGCCGCTCAACGTCGGCGTGTACGGCACCACGCGGGCCGGCAAGACGCGCTTCCTCTACGAGTTGCTCTCCGGCTGGCAGCGTGATCTTCGCATCGTCGAAAGTTCCGAGCAGGCCAATCAGTTCCTGGCCGAGATCGGGCCGGACATCCGCGCCTACAAGCACTCGCGCGGTACGGTCAAGACCCTGGAGGGGATCAAGGTCGTCGTCCAGCGCGGCGGCGACCAGCAGCCCTGGCGGCTGACCTTCCGCGATCTGCGCGGCGAATTCCTCGCCCACGAGGTGGACGACCTCGGTCGAGCGGCTCGCTCCACCCCGCGCCAGGCTTCCATCCCGCACCAAGTTCGCGAGTGCAACTCGTTCGTCTTCTTCTTCGATCCGACCAGCGAGGACGCTCCCGAGCAGATCGAGGCCCACTATGCTCGCGAACTGCGCCGGGCCGGCCGGTTCATCGACTACGTCCTGGCCGAGCGCCAGAATCGCTACCTGCCGATCCTGTTTGTCCTGACGCGTCTCGACCGCTGGGAGGCCGACCCCGACCTGCGAGCCCGCATCACCGACTGGATCACTCGCGTCAACCAGCTGCTGCGCACGTCCTATCGCCGGGCCCTCGACGGACACTTTCCGTCGCGTCTGGTCGATCCGCTGGCGACGACGCTGTGCATCTCCAGTCTCCGCAGTCACGAGACCGAGCAGGTCGTCGAGCGTCTCGGCGATCTGGTGCAGGAGTGCGAGGAGTTCCACCAGCGCGATCGTCGTCGGCTACGGGGCGTCCTCGCCTCGCTGGCCCTGACCCTGGGTCTGTTCGCCCTGGTGACGGCCGGCGTCTTCTGGTGGATCGGCGACACGGCGACCGGCAAGCCGACTTCCACCCGGCCGCCGCGTACGGACGTTCGGCTCTGGTCGTCCGACGAGGTCCGCGCTCACCTGGCCGAGGTCGAGCGGCTGCTGTCGGCTCATCCGCCCGGCAAGACGCTGCCGAGCCTGGCCGAGGCTCGATCGCTGAACGAGGCCTTCCGCTGGCTGCCGGTCAAGCTCGAAGCCACGCGCACCGACACCGCCTTCCCGACGAAGCTGCGTACCGAGATGACGGCGACCCTGGAACGGCTCGTCGGCGTCGTCCAGGCCAAGCTCGAGCCGGTGTCCGGCGAACCGCTCCAGACGCGCTGGGAACTCGTGCAGGCGTATCTGGAAGACGTGCCCGACGTGGCCGGCCTGCCCGCCCTGGAGCAGCTCCGTGGCGACGCCTGGGCTCTAGGTCGGCAGCAGTTCGTGCAGCAACTGGCCGGCATCCTCGAACGGCGCGAGGCGGTCGAGTCGCCGCCGCTGGAGACCATCATCGAGGCGCTCTCCGCGCTGCGGACCGAGGAGCAGGAGTTGAAGCGTGTCCGCATCGGCGGCCTCAAGGCGCAGCACGACCTGATCGACGAGGTCCAGACGGCGGCGACCTTCCTGGAGGTGTACAAGAACTCGCGGCGATATCGGGCCAACTTCCGGCTCGTGTCGGCCCACGTTCTCGGGGCCAACGTCTCGGACATCGATCGCGGCGTGCAGTGGACCACGCCCAACCCGGCGAAACAGGAGCGCGTCATTCATCTGAAGCCGAAGCGAGTCGATGCCAGTGAGGTGACCTTCAGCACCAACCAGCCGAGCTATCCCTTCGAGATCGGCCTGGGGGGGCCGGTGACGCTGCATCTGTTGATCTGGAGCCAGGCGAGCAACGGGTACGAGCCGCTGATGAAGTGGGACCTGGCCGCGAAGCCGTGGGCCGGGCCGCTGGGCGTGCTCGGCTTTCCGCTGCTGGAGATTGGCCGAACCACGGTGCAGAAGAAGCTCGAATGGCAGGGCTACGAACTGAAGTTCGAGTGGGTCGATCTGCCGCGTGCGCCGCGTCTGCTGGAGCAGGCGGCGGTGCAGGCCGATCGGCCGGCCGGGGGGATTGGTCGATGATTCAGGCTCCCGAGGCGATCTTCGTCGTGGAACGCCGGCCGGGGCAGGGATACGGGATCACCAGTGCCTTCGGTCCGCGAGCCCAGGTCTTGCAGCGGGCGGCGGTCGAGCTGCTCGGCGAGCTGGGCCAGCCCGATCCGCGTGGCCCGGAGGAAATCCAGCGCTGGGTGCCGGCCGGCGGCCCCGATCGGCAGCCGGTCTTCGTGCGTATCCGTCGGACGCCGGACGGCGAATCGGTCTATCACCAGACGTGGTTTCGGTCGAGCGAGCCAGTCCCGGCGGCCCGGCGTCGGCTCCTGCCGTGGTTCATTGCTGCTCTGGTCCTGCTGATCACTGGCGTGGTTCTCGGCTGGACGTGGCGTGGCAGTCCGATGCCGGTGCCGAGTTCACCGGGCGAGCAAACCGCGAAGGATCTCCCGCCGGGTCCTGATCCGGGTCCAGGCGTGGTCGCGGTGCCGCCGACGGACGCGGCGTTGCACCTGGCTCTACGGCGGACTCGCGAGGTTCGCAAGAAGGTGGCCGCGTTTCTGGCTCAACCGGGCCTGACTGGCTGGCCGGACGAGCCGGGAGCGGTCGAGCCGAGTCTGGAACTGCGTGACTTCCGCAAGACGCCGCGTGGCGTCAAGATCGACCCGGTGTATCTGAACACTGACGAGGCCCGCTCGCTGCGTC
>CAYYJM010000209.1:0-11517 GCA_964471755.1 uncultured Alcaligenaceae bacterium | reverse complement strand
TCCCGTCCAATCGAAAAGTTGGGGCGGCGCGCTGGCCACCGCCCAGCGGGGTCTGGTTTGGGACGGCTGTCACGAAGGGCTGGCTTTGCTGGTGATGGAGACCAGTCTGCAGATGGGACGCGTGGATCAGGCGATACGCTGCTTTGACTCGGTGCGTAAGCAGTTGCACTCAGAGCTGGGCGTGGAGCCCGGCACCGAACTGCTGCGCCTCTATCACCGCGCCAAGCTGCGGTTGTAGGAAGCCGCCTGCTCCTTACTTTCAAAGAACTTCGGTAAGGAGCAGGCTCGTGCTGGTTAAAATCACATCGAAGAGACAGGTTACTTTTCCGGCTCATGTTCTCGATGCCCTGGGCCTGAGTTTGGGAGACTACCTCGAGTTGTTGGAAGGGCCGGAGGGCTTCCTGCTCAGACCTCGACGCATTGACCTGACGGCCCTGGCCCCGCTTTGTAATAACCTGCACAAAGGCAAAGGCAAGTTCGACCTGGAGCGATTTCGCGAGCAAGCCCATGAACAAACTCCTCATCGCGGAGGGCTACATTGCGCTGCAGGCCGAGAGCCATCCGTGCGAGTTCCGCAAGATCGAGATCCGCGTGTTTGGCGAGCGTGGGGCGTCAGCCCCATGAGTCTTCCTCTTCGGAGAGTGCCCGCACTCATGGGGCTGACGCCCCACGCTCGCCTGGAACGAAAACGGACTCCGTGAGTTGAGCTAGCCGCCTTCGCCCAGCCGGATCAGCGCCGCTGTGGCGGCGCGGGTCAGTTCGGCCTCGGCATCCCCACGGGACAGATCGCGGAGCAGACGGCGCGCCTCCATCGAGTCCAGCGACTCCAGAAGCTGGACGGCACGAAATTGCCGAAGCAACCCCGGCCCGACGATCAGGCCACGCGGGCGGCTCAGGATCTTTTGCACGCGGGCACGCACCTCGACCGAGAGGGGCTGCTGGAGAACCTTCCGCAGAGGGCGGACGGCCAGGTCGCCCAGATCCTGGAGGGACCGTTCGGCAGCCTCGCGGACCTTGAAGTCCTCGGCGTCGAGATCCGCGAGGAGACGCTGGAACGCCACCGCGCTGAAGGCGGCCGGGGCGAGGTGCCGGCGCAGCAGAGCGAGGGCGACCTCGGGTGACTCGCGCAATCGCCAGAGGGCCGCGTACGCGACGGGCGCGTCCTGGCCGAGGTCGGCCCACCAGCGTGCCAGGGCGGCCTCGGTCGGCGGTCGCGCTTCCAGAGGCGGCGTCTTCGTTTCCAGATCCCAGACCAGAGCCGTGCCGTCCGGCTGGCTGGTGACGGCCCGCCGACCGTCGGCCGACACCGCCAGTTCGCTTCGGTCCCACCCGGAGCGGCGGTGTTTTCCCGGCAGCGGCAGGGCGCGGCGGAGAACCTCCTTGCCGGTGGCCAGGTCCACGACGCGCAGTGTGTTCCCGTCGAGCAGGACGAGCCGGCGATGGTCGGACATCAGTTCGACGCCGGACACGAATCCGGTCGCGACCAGGGCCAGCGGCCGGTTGGTCGCCACCTCCCAGACGCGGACGTGATCTGGTGTCGCGGTCTTGGCCCCCGGCTCCGCCTGCCCACGGGCGACGGCCGCAGCGAACAGCCGACCATCGCGTGAGGAGGTTCCCGAACCGGTCCCGCTCGTTTCATCCGCGAGGACGAACCGCTCGGCGGCCGTGTCCGCGTCGCGGAACACGGTCCGGAACTGCTCGGCGGTCACCAGGGTAGCGCCGTCGGGTAGCCGGCGGTAGCTCCAGAAGTAATCGACCGTGTGGGACCGGACCAGTTTTCCTGTCGCAGCCTCCCATTGCCACAACTGGACCTTTGTGTCGCTCTGGGTGGCGAGGATCTCGCTGTCGGTGAAGGTCCGACCGTCGGCGGAAGGACGGAAGGATTGCCGATAAGACCGCCCACGCCCGCCGACGGGTTCGTCAAGGACACGCTCGCGGCCGCGCCCGGTGGCCGTATCCCAGACGATCGCCTTGCCGGCGGAGTATGTGGCCAGGACTGACTTGCCGTCAGGCGCGAATGCCAGGCCGCGCACGTCGCCCGCCTCCTTGCCCACCGCGTCGAGGGACCTGGCTCGGCCCGTGGTCGTGTCCCAGAGGTGGACGTCACCCACGCCCCAGCCGACGGCGGCCAGCGTCCGACCATCGGGCGACAGGGCCAGATGCCGCGCGAGGTCGGGGCCTTGCGGATGACGCTCCCTGCCGGCGGCCAGATCCCAGATGCGCAGGCGCGGGCCGTAGCCGTCCCGGCAGAGGAGCGTCTTGCCGTCCGGCGTGAAGCGGGGAG
Organism: uncultured Alcaligenaceae bacterium; assembly: GCA_964471755.1. GTDB lineage: Bacteria > Planctomycetota > Planctomycetia > Gemmatales > Gemmataceae > CAYYJM01. The sequence continues at coordinate 9,233 of CAYYJM010000209.1, read as the reverse complement.
CCAGGACACGCCCCGGCAGGCTGTGAACCTGTTTCCCGTCCCGCGCGTCGAGAATGCGGCCGACGATGCCGGGATCGGTGCAAGCGAGGTGTCGGCCGTCCGCCGAGAAGGTCAGAGCGATGGGTGCCTTGGCTCCGATGGCGAAGACGGCGGTTTCGGTTCCGGTCGCCAGGTCGAACCGGCGCAAGACTGCCTCGCGCCCCTCGGCGCGATAGCCGGTGGTGACCAGATGCTTGCCATCCGGCGAGATGGCGACCGCGGCCGCGTCGGGCAGGCTGTAGAGAAGTTTCGCGTGGGGCACGTCGAAGACCTGCAGGGGACGCTTTTCCCGGTAGCCGCCGAACGCGAGGAACTTGCCGTTGGGGGAGAGGATCAGGTGGAAGTCGCTCCCCAGATTCGGATTGGGCAACGGCAGCGTGGCCCGGACCTCGCCGGTCGTGGTCTCCCAGACAAGTATCGAGGTCCGGTCGCCCGTCACCTGGGTCAGCATCTTGCCGTCCGCCGACAGGGCCAGGACGAAGGCGTTGGCCCCCGGTGCCTTGATCGCCGTGCGCGGTTTGCCGGTGGCGGCATCGAGCAGGTGAATCTCGTTCCGCCCCTGCACCGCGAGGGTTGTGCCGTCGGCGGAGAAGGCGGGCCGCACCCACTCGGGGTATCGTTCCGGCAACGTGGCGGTTCGCGTCGCCCGGCCGGTGTCCGCATCCCAGTAGCGCAGGACGCCATCGGACCCGGCCGAGACGAGACTTTTCCCATCGGGCAGCAAGGCGAAGGCACCGAGGCCCGCGTGCCGCAGTTGGAGGGTGCCCAGGCGGCGGATCGCCCCATCGGGCAGTGCGTCCGGGCGGCCAGGTGGCGGCTTCTCGACCGGAACGGCCAGGCTCGCGAGGGCGAACAGCAGGATGGCGGCGCGGAGCTGGTGCATGGCCTTCCCTTCACCAAGTAGAACCGTCGCGAGGAGGTCGCGCCGCTCGCCAGGTTACTCCCCGGCCGGACGTCACTTCTTCTTCGCCTGTTGCTGCGTCCTGGCCCAGGTGTCGCGCAGGCCGACGGTGCGGTTGAACACCAGCGCCCCCGGTTTCGAGTCCTTGCTGTCCACGCAGAAGTAGCCCTGACGCTCGAACTGGAAGCGGTCGCCGGCCGTCGCCGACGCGACCGACGGCTCCAGTTTGCAGCCCGTCAGCGTGACCAGCGAGGTCGGGTTGAGGTTGTCGTGCCAGTCGCCGCCCTCGGGCACGCTGGACGGATCAGGCACCCGCCACAGGTGGTCGTAAACGCGCACCTCCGCCTCGACCGCATGCTCGGCCGAGACCCAGTGGATCGTCCCCTTGACCTTGCGACCGTCGGGCGAGTTGCCGCCCCGCGTCGCCGGGTCGTAGGTGCAGTGGATCTCAGTCACCCGACCATCGCTGTCCGTCGTCGCTCCGGTGCAGGTGACGAAGTAGCCATAGCGCAGGCGGACCTCCCGGCCAGGTGCGAGGCGGTAGAAATCCTTCACCGGCGTCTGCATGAAGTCGTCCTGCTCGACGTACAGGACCTTCGAGAACGGCACCGCCCGAGTGCCGGCGGAGGGGTCTTCGGGGTTGTTAATCGCCTCCAGGTGTTCGACCTGCCCGTCGGGATAGTTGTCGATGATGAGCTTGACCGGACGCAGCACACCCAGGACGCGTTTGGCTCGCTTGTTGAGATCGTCGCGGATCGCGTCCTCCAGCCAGGAGATGTCGATGGTGCCCTCGAACTTGGAGACGCCGATGCGGGCGCAGAAGGCGCGCAGCGCTTCAGGCGTGTAACCACGACGACGCAGACCACGGATGGTCGGCATGCGCGGGTCGTCCCAGCCGCTGACGACGCCCTCGCGCACCAGGGTCAGGAGATTGCGTTTGCTCAGCATGATGTACGTCAGGCAGAGCTTGGCGAACTCGATCTGCTGCGGCGCGTAGATGCCCAACTCTCGTACGTACCAGTCGTACAGCGGTCGGTGATTCTCGAATTCCAGGGTGCAGATCGAGTGGGTGACCTTCTCGATGGAGTCGCTCTGGCCGTGCGCATAGTCGTAGGTCGGATAGATGCACCACTTGTTGCCGACGTGCGGGTGGTCCTCGTGGAGGATGCGATACATCACCGGGTCGCGCAGGGTCAGGTTCGGCGACGCCGGGTCGATCTTCGCGCGCAGGGTGCGTGCGCCGTTAGGGAACTCGCCGGCCTTCATGCGGCGGAACAGGTCGAGATTCTCCTCGACGCTGCGGTCACGGAAGGGACTGGGTTTGTCGCCGCGACCTCCGCCGCGTGCCTGGCTGACCTGCTCGGCCGTCAGATCGCAGACGAACGCCTTGCCCTTCGTGATGAGCAACTCGGCCCACTCGTAGAGCTGATCGAAGTAATCCGAAGCGTGATAGACCGGCCCGGCCCAGGAAAAGCCCAGCCAGCGCACGTCGTCCTTGATGGCCTCGATGTACTCGGCCTCTTCCTTGACGGGGTTGGTGTCGTCCATGCGCAGGTTGCACGCACCGCCGTACTTCAGCGCGAGGCCGAAATTGAGACAGATCGACTTGGCGTGGCCGACGTGCAGGTAGCCGTTGGGTTCCGGTGGGAAACGCGTCTGAACGCGACCCTGATGTTTGCCGGTGCTGTTGTCTTCCTCGATGATCTGTTCGATGAAGTTGAGCGAGGCGGTTGGTTCCGGAGTGGCAGTCATGGTTTACGCTTCCTTCTTACGGTGGTCACGCCCGCGTCAGGGCTCGATCGATTCGGGCCAGGCTGCGCGGTTTGCCGAGGATCACCAGCGTGTCGTACAGGCCGAAGCCGACGCCCTTGCCCGTCAGCGCGACGCGCAGACCGTTGACCACGTCACCAAGGCTGGCTCCGCGCGATTGCGTGAACGACTGCACCAGCGTCTCCAGCGTCGCCGTGTCGAAGTCGGCCTTGACCAGTTCGTCGCGGACGGCGGCGAGAACCTCCTTGACGCCCGGCTTGCGAATGCGTTTGTCGAACGCCTTCTCATCATACGGCAAGGCGTCGTCGGCCGTGAAGAAGTCCGCGTAATCCAACACGTCGCCGGCAATGACGAGGCGATCACCCGCCGCCTGCACGAGGGCTCTCACTGTCTGACGGTCGGCGGCCGTGACGGGTTCGCCGACGAGCTTCGCCTTCACCAGATAGGGCAGACACATCGCCAGCTTGTCGTCGAGCGGCAACTGGGCCATCCAGCGGCCCTGGAAGGCATTGAGCTTCTTGGCGTCGAAACTGGCCGCACCCTTGGTGACGCGCTCCAGCGAGAACGATCGGATCATCTCCTCGCGGGTGAAATGCTCCGTCTTGTCGTCGAGCGACCAGCCCAGCAGCAGCAGGTAGTTGAGGATCGCCTCGGGCAGGTAGCCGACCTGCTCGTAGAAATCGATGATGACCGGATTGAACGTGTCGGCCGACGTTTGCAGGCCGATCGCGGCGGCGATCTCCAGGGCGCGGTCGTGGACCTTCTTGAAGTCCGTATTCTTCAGGTACTTCGCCAGCTCGCGCTTGCTCAGCTTCCGCTTGCTGCCCGGTTCCGCGACGAAGGGCAGGTGTGCGTACTCCGGCCGCGGCCAGCCCAGCGCGTCGATCAGGAAGATCTGCCGTGGCGTGTTGGCCAGGTGTTCCTCGGCCCGGATCACGTGCGTGATCTTCATGTCCTGGTCATCGACCACGCTGGCCAGGTTGTACAGGCACGACCCATCGGCGCGCTGAACGGCGTGATCCTGCTCGGAGGCCCACTCGACCTTCATGGCCCCGCGGATGTGATCCGTGAACTCACAGAATCCCTCGCGGGGCATGAGCAGGCGAACGACGGCGGTGCGTCCCTGACCCTCCAGGCGGGCGCGATCCGACTCGGTGCGGGCCATCCAGGCCCCGCGATAGCTGGGCATTCGGCCTGCGACCCTGGCCGCGTCGTCCTCGGCCTTCTTCTCATCGGGCGTGGAGAAGTCGTAATAGGCGGCCCCTTTCGCGAGCAGTTCGCTGACGACGGCCTGGTAGCGCGGCAGCTTCTGCGACTGGTAATAGGGGCCGCACGGCCCGCCGACCTCGGCCCCCTCGTCCCAGTCCATGCCCAGCCAGCGGAAGCCGTTCAGGATCGGGGCCAGGGCCGCGGGGTTGTTACGGCCCACGTCGGTGTCGTCGATGCGCAGGATGAACTGGCCGCCGTGCTTGCGGGCGAACAGCCAGTTGAACAGCGCCGTGCGGACGCCGCCGATGTGCAGGTAGCCCGTCGGGCTGGGAGCGAAGCGGGTGCGGACCATGAGAGACAAGCCTTTCCTCTGCATCGACGCCGATCCGGCGTCGCTTCGATCATGATAGCGAGGGGCCTGTGAAGTGGGGAGACGAACGCGCTCCTCTTGATCCGGCGGAGGTGGTAGTTACAACAGTCCCGTATGCGTGCCAATGGAAACACGAGAGGTCCGATGAAAGAATTCAACGTCTGCGGCCTGGGTAACGCCATTGTCGATATCTTCGTCGAACCGACCGACGCCGAGTTCGCCAGCCTCCACGTCGAAAAGGGGACGATGCGACTGGTCGAGTCGGCCGAGCAACGCGAACTGCTGACCCGCTACCCTGACCAGGAGCCGCGTCTCGTCAGCGGTGGTTCGGTCGCCAACTCGATCATCGCCCTGTCCCAGCTCGGCGGTAACGGAGCCTTCGTCGGCTGCGTCGGCGACGACCGCTACGGCCTCTTCTACGAGAGCGAATTCGAGGAACTCGGCATCGACATGGGCAGTGCCGTCATCGTCGGCGAGACGACCGGGACGTGCGTCTGCCTCATCACGCCCGATGCCGAGCGCACCATGCGCACCTGCCTGGCCGTCTCCAGTCGGTTGGCCGCTCGCCACGTCGAGGAACGTCGGGTCGCCGGCGCGGAATGGCTCTTCATCGAGGGCTACGTCCTGGCCAATCCGAATACCGGTCAGGGTGCCGTCCGTGAGGCCGTCCGCCTGGCGAAGAAGCACGGCGTCAAGATCGCCCTGACCTGCTCCGACGCCTTCATCGTCGAGGTCTTCGGCGAGGTGTTCTTCGAGACGCTCGCCAGCACCGACCTGCTCTTCTGCAATGCCACCGAGGCTCAGGCCGTCACGAAGACCAGTTCCGCCAGCGAGGCGTTCGCGCGGCTCAAGGACCGCGTTCCGGCCTGCGTCGTCACCGATGGCCCGCACGGGGCGTATGTGCGACACGGTTCCATCGAAACGCAAGTGGACGCATTCTCCTGCGCACCGAAGGATCTGACCGGAGCGGGCGACATGTTCGCCGGGTCGTTCCTCTACGGCATTACGCACGGCGTCCCGGCCGACCGCGCCGCCCGTGCCGGCTGCTTTCTGGCCATGAAGGTCATCACGCAGGTCGGTGCCCGGCTGCACTCCGGTACCCGGCCTTTCTGGGATGAGGTCCTGGCACAGGGGTGACACCATGAGTCGCATTCGCACGTTCATCGCCGTGGAACTCGAGCCGACCCTGCGGGATCGCTGCATGGCCCTCCAGGAGAAACTGAGCCGGGCCGGCACCGAGGTCAAGTGGGTCGAGCGGGAGAACATTCACGTCACGCTGCTGTTCCTGGGCGAGGTGCAGGATCGCGAGATCCCGGCCGTGTGCAAGGCCGTCGCCACGGTCGCCAGCGAGCAGGCCGGCTTCGAGTTGACGCTCCAGGGAGTCGGCTGCTTTCCGAACGCACGTCGGCCGCGCGTCGTGTGGGTCGGCGTCGGCCAGGGTGAGGCGGAACTGATCGCCCTGCACGATGCCCTGGAACCGCCGCTGCTCGATCTGGGCTGCTACCGACGCGAGGAGCGTCAGTACACGCCGCACATTACTCTGGGCCGTGTCAAGGGCGAAGGACCCGCCGACCAGCTCGTGCAGGCTCTCAGCGGCTTCAACGCCTGGCAGGGCGGCACGATGGCCGTCCGCGAGATTCGCGTCCTGTCCAGCGAGCTGGGCCGGGATGGGCCGACGTACACAGTCCTGAGTACGGTACGGCTGGGATGACACGCCGGAAGTGGCCGGCCGGCTGAATCCTCTTGCTGTCCGGGGCCGCCTTGCCTATGTATGACCTCATCATCGCTGTCGTTCGAGGGGTGAGGCATGGCGGAAGTACGGACAGAATTACCCGTGATCCGGGGGCTCGGCGAGACGACTCGACCTGATCGCTGGTGGGTCCAGCCGCTGGTCGTTCTCAGTGTGCTGTCGGCGTTCGTCCTCTATGCCACCTGGGCCGGCATGCAGAACAACAACTACACTTACGGCCCCTATCTGTCGCCCTTCTATTCGCCGGTCCTGCTCTACGACACCAACGGCGACAACGCCGTCCAGAACGCGGCCCGCGAACATCACGCCTGGTTCGGCGAGAAACCGACCTGGTGGCCGTGGTTCATTCCGTTCTCGCCGGCCGCGCTCATCCTGATCGCCCCGGCTGGTTTTCGGCTCACCTGCTACTACTACCGTGGAGCCTACTACAAGGCATTCGTCGCCGATCCGCCGTCGTGCGCGGTCGGCGAAGGGCGGACGAGTTACAACGGCGAGCGCGGGTTCCTGTCGTTTCAGAACCTGCACCGTTACTTCCTCTACCTCGCCCTGATCTTCCTGGTGATCCTCGCCTACGACGCCTGGTCGGCCCTCTGGTTCCCGGTCGATCCGACCGACTGGAGCAAGGGCACCACCTTTGGCGTCGGCGTCGGCACCTTCGTACTGACTCTCAACGTGTACCTGCTGGGCGGTTACACCCTGGGCTGCCACTCGCTGCGGCATCTTGTCGGTGGCGGCAAGGACCAGCTCGCTGGCTCGGCGATCAAGCCGGTTTACGACTGCGTCAGCTGCCTGAACCGCCGGCATCCGTACTGGGCCTGGGCGAGCCTCATCTGGGTCGGGTTCACTGACGTCTACATCCGTCTCTGCTCGATGGGCGTCTGGAGTGACTGGAGGATTCTGTGAGTACGGAATACCAGACGCACGCCTACGACGTGCTGATCATCGGTGCCGGCGGAGCGGGCTTGCGAGCGGCCATCGAGGCGTCGGCCTCCGGGCTCAAGGTCGGCGTCATCTGCAAGTCCCTGCTCGGCAAGGCTCACACCGTCATGGCCGAGGGCGGCATGGCGGCGGCCCTGGCCAACGTCGATGAGCGCGACAGCTGGAAGGTCCACTTCGCCGACACGATGCGCGGCGGACAGTACGTCAACAACTGGCGCATGGCCCAGCTCCACGCGCAGGAGGCTCCGGCTCGAGTTCGCGAACTCGAGGCCTGGGGAGCCGTCTTCGATCGCACCACCGATGGTCGCATCCTTCAGCGCAACTTCGGCGGACACCGATACCCGCGTCTGGCCCACGTCGGTGACCGAACCGGCCTGGAACTGATCCGCACCCTCCAGGACCACGGCATCCACAAGGGCATGGATGTCCACATGGAGACGACCGTCGTCCGTCTACTCAAGGACGGCGACCGGATCGCCGGGGCGTTCGCCTACACCCGCGAGCGCGGCCGGTTCGTCGTCTTCCAGGCGAAGGCCGTCATTCTGTCCACGGGCGGCCTCGGCAAGGCGTACAAGATCACCAGCAACAGCTGGGAAGGGACCGGCGACGGTCACACCCTGGCGTACGATGCCGGGGCCGAGTTGCAGGACATGGAGTTCATCCAGTTCCACCCGACCGGCATGGTCTGGCCGCCGAGCGTGCAGGGCATTCTGGTCACCGAGGGCGTTCGCGGTGAGGGGGGCATCCTCCTCAACAACAAGGGCGAACGCTTCATGTTCAACGACATTCCCGAGGCGTACCGCAATCAGACGGCGAAGGATCCCGAGGAGGGCTGGCGCTACTGCCAGGGCGACAAGTCCGCCCTGCGGCCGCCCGAGCTTCTGACGCGCGATCACGTTGCGCGGTGCATTGTGCGCGAGGTGCGCGAGGGTCGGGGCAGTCCGCATGGCGGCGTCTACCTCGACATCGCCTGGATCCGGGAGAAGTTGCCCAACGCCGCCGAGCATATCAAGAAGAAGCTGCCGAGCATGTACCACCAGTTCAAGGAACTGGGCGGCATCGACATCACGACCCAGCGGATGGAGGTCGGCCCGACGACGCACTACGTCATGGGTGGCGTGCGGGTCAACGGCGAGACGCAGATGTCGCGGGTGCCGGGTCTGTTCGCCGCGGGCGAGTGTGCCGTCGGCATCAACGGGGCGAACCGCCTCGGTGGCAACTCGCTGTCCGACCTGCTGGTCTTCGGCAAGCGGGCCGGCGAGCATGCGGCCCTCTACGCTCGAGACGCGGCCCAGCCGGCGATTCACGCCGACCAACTCGAGGCGGCCGCTCGCTGGGCTCTGGCTCCGTTCGATCGCTCCGGCACCGCGGAGGGAGCCTATCAGGTCCAGGCGGCGTTGCAGGAACTGATGCAGCACGACGTCGGCATCGTCCGTCGTGAGGAGGAGATGCTCCACGCCCTGGCCGAGATCGCCAAATTGCGAGAGCGAGCCGGCCAGTGCAAGGTGACCGGAAACCGCGACTACAACCCCGGCTGGCACACTGCTCTCGATCTGCACAACCTGCTGACCGTCTCCGAGGCGATCGCACGCTGCGGAGTCGCTCGCAAGGAGAGTCGAGGCGGTCACTTCCGCGACGACTACCCCAAGAAGGTCGATCATTTCGGCACGGTCAACCTCGTCGTCCACAAGGATGCCAGTGGCCAGATGGTTCTCAACGAGGTGCCGATTCCCGAGCTGCCCGCCGAACTCAAGCAGATCATCGAGGAGAACAAGTAATGTTCCCGCTCCCCATGGTTTCGTCCGCGACGTCGCTGCCGACCACGAGCGGGACATCCGGCCATGCGACCCCGGACAAGGTCACGCTGCGAGTCTGGCGCGGCGATGCCAGCGGCGGCAAGTTCGAGGACTACACGACGGGCGTCTCGGAAGGGATGGTCGTTCTCGACGCCGTCCATCGGGTCCAGGCGGAGTCCGCCCCGGACCTCGCCTGCCGCTGGAACTGCAAGGCCGGCAAGTGCGGCTCCTGCTCCGCCGAGATCAACGGCAAGCCGCGTCTGATGTGCATGACGCAGCTGGCCCACCTGCCGCTCGATCAGCCAGTGACCATCGAGCCGATGCGGTCCTTTCCGCTGATCAAGGATCTCGTCACCGACGTGTCGTGGAATTACCGCGTCAAGAAGAAAATCAGACCGTTTCAGCCGCGTCAGCCGGACGCTCCGGACGGCACCTGGCGGATGAGCCAGGCCGACGTGG
>CAYYJM010000208.1:0-11526 GCA_964471755.1 uncultured Alcaligenaceae bacterium | reverse complement strand
GACGTAATAGCGGGAGTCGTAGCGAACCCGGGTTGAGCCGGTCGCCTCCTCGCCGCACTCGTACGGAGCCTGCTTCTCCGCCTCGGGCTGGTTCGGCCGGAGCAAGGCCCCGACCACCAGGTTGACGAGAACGAACCCGGCCCCGACGGCCGTGAACAGAAGCAGATACGCGACCAGCGGAGTCATTCGTGCCGTCCCTGGGGTTGCAATGACCGCCGACCGGCGAAGCCCGCCTCCGGCTCGTGCCAGTGGTCCACGGTTGGCTCTCCCTGCATCCAGCAGAGGCACACCTCACGCCCCTCGTGCAGGCTCGGGAAATCCACCAGGCCCATCAGCGGATCCTTCAACTCGACGCCGAGTTGGGCCAGTTCCGCCGCATACTCACGCATCAACTGCTTGTCCTTCACGAGTTGGCGGCGCACCTCGCGCAGTTCCTCGCGGTGGTCCTCGCTCAGGTTGCGCGTCGCCGGATCGGGATGAATCCGGTCGATGCGCTCCTGGCGGTCCTGTACCGTCCGGGCCAGATCGACGATGTCGCGAATGATGACCCGCACGAGCGGGAGTGTCGCGTTCGCCTGCTGGACGGTGAAATACTTCTTCGTCTGGGGTTGCTTCGTCGATGTTGGCATGATGGCACCTCACCCGCGCGGTCCGACACAATCAGTATAGGGTAATTTGGCCGCGCGAGTCCCCCCCCTTCACGCACCTTCCCGAAGTGGAACCGGCACCTCGGCCGGCTTCTCCCAGACCGGCTCGGTCACGGTCTTCGATTCGGCCACGACCGTCGGCGTCAGGCTGGCCGGTCCCCATGCCATCGGCAGCGGAATCCGGGCGAAATCGACCACGCAACCATCGCGAGAGTAGGTGCTGAGATCATGGCTCGATCCCATGAACAGGCAGTCGGTGGGGCAGGGGTCCACGCACAGGCCGCAGAGCATGCACTTCGTGTAGTCGATGGTGAAGCCCTCGACGCGGAAGCCCTTGCCGGCCGGATTCTTGACCTTGTCGATGTAGATGCAATCGACCGGACACGCCCGGGCGCACTTGTCGCAGCCGATGCACTCGGTCAGATCGAAGCGATGGAACCCCCGGTAGCGCGGCTTGACGGCGAGAGGCCGTTCCGGATACTCGAACCGTTCAGCGAAGGTTCGCCGTCGGAACGTCTGTGTGAAGTACCAGAGCGTCCGGTAAAGACCCACACCGAGCGTGGTCAGGGTTTGCCGCACGTTCCTGAACCAGAGCCACATCCGCCGCCTCCCACCAGAAAGTAGCCGCAACCTTGTTGATCAAGATTGTAATGTATTCGACAAATCAGTCCAGCCTACTTTTATCGAATTTTTGAAACAGGGAGCATGAGTCGAGTACGCGACGGAGGTTGAAGGGCGTTCCAGGAGGCCGCTCACTCGGGTCCGCGTTGCAAAATCGGGGCGTTTGGGCCAGGATCGGCCGCAGGAGGTTCCGACATCATGCCGTCACGGACGACAGCTCCCGGCCGCTCCATCGCACTCGCGGTCCTCCTGACCGTCGGCGTCCTGGCCATCGGCTGGGCCTACCTTCAGGTCTACAACGCCAGGCATCGGCCCCACGTCCTGGCCAGCGATCCGGCCGGGGCGTTCTTCGGGCCGCGCGACATTGCCGCTCCGCTGCTCCTGATCGTGCCGTTCTACGACAGCCTGGGGCAGAAACATGCTCACCTGTTGATGCTCGGCCTCCTGGTCGGGCTTGTCCTGGTCGGTCCCTGGCTGCCGGGTCTGCTCCGGAGAGTGCCGCTGCCACGCCGGCCGGTCTGGCGCGTTCTCCTCGGGTTCGGCCTCGGTGCGCTGCTGCTGACGCGGCCCGGCCTCTGGTACTGTCCGGTGTGGGTCCACGCACTCTGTCTGCTCGCGGCCGGGATGCTGATCGCCGCCACAACCTGGCCGACGGGCTGGCTGAACCGCCTGCTCGGCCTGGCGTGCCCGGGTTTGCTCCTGCTCGCGATCGGGCCGGGACTGCTGGGCCGCTACGATCTGTCGGGCCTCGGCTGGGAGTCGGTCGTCTTCATGCAGGAACACTACGTCACCGTGGCGGGGCAGGGCGATCGACTGGCGGCCGGTCAGGTGCTGTTCGAGGAGGTGATGCCCTACTACGGTGCCCTGCTTCCCTCGCTCGTCGGCATGTATCAGCGCTGGATCGCTCCGCTGGAACTGGGCGGCTACGTCGCCGTCATCCGCGCCTTGCAGGCGGCGTTCCTGATCATCGCCGGCTGGCTCTACTACCGATTCGGTCAGCGGAACTGGGCGTGCTGCCTGGCGGCGCTGCTGCTCGCCGTGCCGGTCTACCACTTCAACCAGCCCGGAATGCTCACGCCGAACCAGACCGCCTGGCGGACCATCGGCTTTCCACTGGGTCTGCTCGGCCTGTTTCTGCTGCGGCACGCTCCTCTGGGCCGCCTGGCGTTCGGACTCGGCATCGTCGCCGGCCTGGTGCTGCTGCTCAACTTCGAGACGGGCGTCGCCGTCGTCGCCGGCCTGCTCACCTACGTCTACTTCCGACATCGCCCGCAGAGCCTGAGCGAGGCCGGAGCGCTCGTCCCTCGCTTCGGCCTGCGGTTCGCGGCGGGGTTGGCCCTGTTCTTCGCCAGCTTCGCGACGCTCTACTGGCTGCTGCTGGGCGTCTGGCCCCTGCGCCAGGTCCATCTGCTGGCGGCCTACACGTTCTCGTGGCAGAGCGCCCTCATCGGCGGTCTGCCGTTCGATGGTGATCCGTTCGCCGTCGTCGTGTTCGCCCATGCGGCGTTCGTGCTGCTGCGCTGCGCTCTGGGTCGAAGCCGACCGCACGGCTGGTACGGTAGCTTCCTCGCGGCCGTCGCCGCCATCCTGCTCGTGTGGTTCGCCTACTATGCCCACCGCGTGCATCGCATGAACCTGACGAGCTACTTCTTCCTCTACGGCTTCCTGCTGATCGATTGCCTGCGGAGCCTCGCGGCGAGCCTGCGTCGGGGCGAGGTTGGCCTGCTGGCCCTGACGCAGGCGGCGGTGCTAGCCGTGGTCGTCGCACCCGGCGTCTACCGCACCGGGGCGGAGTACGCGGAGGCGTACTGGCAGGGGATCAAGGTGGCGATCCGTGGCCCGGTGGATCGCGACGCGGTCCTCGTCAGTGGCGTCTGGATGTCCCGCCCCTGCGGCGAGGAACTGCTCGAACGCGCCCGCCTGGCGCGGGAACTGGAGCGCTCCGGCGAGACAGTCCTGCTCTCGGCCGACTACTTCCTCATCGCTCAGATGGCGGACCTGTATCATCGTCCACCGTTCGGCAGCCTGTTCATGGAGGCGATGACGAAGCGGCAGTATCGCCGACGGATGCAGCAACTGGTCGCCGCGCAGGCGGAGGTGCTGCTCTTCGATGCGCCGGGCAGTCAGGCGGCGGCCTCCACACCGGCCCGGACGTTCTACGATCAGGTGAAGAAGGACCTGGCGTGGGCGTACCGCAAGGACCGGATCGTCGGCGGCTGGGAAGTGTGGACCCGACGAGCCGGCGGCGTCGAGGAGGCGAGCGACGAGTAACGCAGCCGGCTCGGTCACCCCTTGAACACCCAGCGAACCAACTCAACGAGGGACGGCGTCTTGCCCTGCAAGAGGATGCCGACACGGAAGATCCGCCCGGCCGCCCAGACACAGAAGACCGTCGTCGCCAGGATGATCAGGATGCCGACGAGCATCTCCCACAGCGGCACACCGGGCGGCACCGACTGACGAGCCACCAGCAGCATCGGCGTCGCGAAGGGGAAGGCCGAGCAGATCCGGGCAATCGGGCCGTTGGGCTCCTGCATGATCGGCCCCAGAGCGAAGAACGGTATGCAGGCGAAGATCATGATCGGCATCAGGAGCGTCTGCGTGTCCTTGATGTTCGACGCGGCCGCTCCCACCGCGATGAACAGCGAGCCGAAGATGAGCAGGGCCAGGATCAGCATCGGCACGAACCAGAGCAGCAGACTCGCCGGCAGCAGATCGGCAAAGCCGTAGTAGGCGGCGATGAAATAGCCACCACCGAGATAGACGACCGACATGGTCAGGGCGACCCCGACGATGCCGAGCAGCTTGCCGGCCATGAGCTGAAACGGCGACACCGACCCGAGCAGCACCTCGGCGATTCGCAAACTCTTCTCCTCGACGATGCCATGCATCGCCGGCGTGGCTCCGACCATGATGACCATGAACATCAGCGCGATGAGGACGCCGGGCAGCACCAGATTGACGATCCGCGTCTCGTTGGCGGCATCGACCAGTTCGCCACTCTTCGCATCGCGATGAGTCAGGGCCTTCGACTTGAACGGAATCGGCACCTGGGCCAGATCGATCGTCGTCTCGAAGACGCCGGCTTCCTTCAGTCGCTCGCGGCGAACGGCCTCGTTGAGCAGGTGTTCGATGATCGGACGGAACTGGAGGGCCCCGACGTTCTTGGCCTGGTAGCGGACGGCGTCTCGATCCGGCACCTGGTCGGGATTCAGGCGAAGGGTGCCATCCGGGCCGACGCCGAGCAGTTCGGGATGAACCTCGAACACGTCCGGGCCGATCTCGATCAGGCCGTCCAGTTCGCCGTTCTCGATCTGCTGTGAGATCTCGTAGCGCTGCTCGAGCAGTTCCTCGCCGGAGGGAGCGCGGGGCGGGACGTTGATAAACTGGACCTTGAAGCTGGCGAGGGCGGCGTTGTCCGGGAACTTCTCGCGGGCCTCCTTCACCCGGTCCATCGCGCCCTGCAAGAAGTGGATCAGCTTCTCGCCCCTGGTGTGGTCGATGACGGCGAACCGCTTCGGCTTGGCATCCTCGATCTGCTTGAACAGCAACTGCATGGCGATGCTCGCTCCCATGAAGACGGGCATCAGCAGAATGGTGATGACGAACGCCTTGGAGCGGACGGCGGAGAGGTACTCGCGCAGGGCGATGGTACGGACCTTATCCATGAGTGTGTTCCGCCTCCTCGGGCGTGGGGGCCGCGATCCGCACGAAGATGTCGTGCAGCGAGGGCCGGGTTTGCTCGAACAGTCGGACGCTGCCGCGGTGCATCAGTTCGGCCAGCACCCGCTGCGGGTCGGCGGCCTTCTCCAGCCGCAGTTCCTGGAACTTGTTGTAATCGACGACCTTCGTCACGCCCGGCAGGCCGTCCAGCGATGCGCCCTCGTCGAGACGGACCCGAATCGTGTCCGCACCGTAGGTATCCTGAATCGAATCAAGCGTGCCATCCAGAACCTTGTTGCCGCGGTAGATCATGAAGATGAAGTCGCACATCTTCTCGGCGACGGCCATGTCATGGGTCGAGAAGATGACCGTGGTGCCGTTCCTGCGCAGCTCGATGATCGCCTCGCGGAAGACCTCGGCGTTGACCGGATCGAGGCCGCTGAACGGCTCGTCGAGCAGGACCAGTTGTGGCCGGGCGATCACGGTGGCGATGAACTGCACCTTCTGCGACATGCCCTTGGAGAGGGCCTCGACCTTGCGGTCGGCCCAGGCGGTCAGGTTCATCCGTTCGAGCCAGTCGGCGATGGCCTGCTTGTGATCGCGCATGCCTTTCAGCTCGGCGTAGAACCGCAGGATGTCGCGGACGGTCATCTGCTTGTACAGGCCGCGTTCCTCGGGCAGGTAGGCGACGTGATCGTTGGCGGCCTGCCAGGTCTCGGTGCCGAGAACGCGGATGTGTCCGCCGGGATCGGGCAGGTAGATCCGCATGATCATGCGCAGCGTGGTCGTCTTGCCGGAGCCGTTGGGGCCGATGAAGCCGTAGATGGTGCCGGTGGGGATTTGCAGGCTCAGGTCGTTGACGGCCACGAACTTGCCGAACGTCTTGCTGACGTGGTCGATCTCGACGGCGCAGGCCATGACGACTCCCCTGAGCGGAATGCAGCTACCGATGACTTCGCTGGCCGGCCGGCCCGATTTCACGGTCTGCTGGCATTGTAGAGAGAGATCGTCACGCGGCGGCCTGTCGGATCGGTAGACGTACGAGGAATTCCGTTCCCTGGCCCACTCCCTCGCTGTGGACCGAAACGCTTCCGCCGTGCAACTCGATGAAATTGCGAACCAGGGCCAGGCCGATTCCCAGGCCGCCCTGCGACGAGCCGGCCGGCGGTGTAACTTCGGTGCCGTCTTCGCGTTCTGCCTGAGCCCGTCCTACCTGAGAGAACATGGTGAAGACGTCCGGCAGCAGGTCGGCCGGGATGCCGATGCCAGTGTCGCGGACCCGTGTCACCACCTCCTGGCCTTCCCGGGTCGAGAGGACCTCGACCCGGCCGCCGGGCGGCGTGAACTTGGCCGCGTTACTCAGCAGGTTGGTGAACACCTGCGCCAGCCGGATCCGATCGCCCCAGATGGTCGGCAGATCCGCCGGCACCTGGAGAACACAGGCGACCTCGGCCCGGTCGAGCAGGGGCTGGCCCACCTCCAGGGCCGCCTGGATGACCTCGGCCAGCTGGAGCGATTCACAGTCCAGGTGCAGCTTACCGCGCGTGATCCGTGAGAGGTCAAGCAGGTCGTCGATCAGATGGACCATGATGGTGATCTGCCGATCGAGAATGGCGAGGGGCCCCTGGCTCGACTCCGGTAGATTGCTGAGTTGCAGGATGCCCAGGGCGTTCCGGATCGGGACGAGCGGGTTGCGAAGTTCGTGACCGAGGGTGGCCAGGAAATCGTCCTTCAGGCGGTCGGCTTCCCGCAACTGGGCCTCGATCCGGCTGCGGACAGCGATCTCTTGCTCCAACTCGCGCGTGCGCTCGCGGACCTTCTGCTCCAACCCGGCTTCCAGTCGTTTCTGCTGGCAGGCATAGCGGATGACGCGTTCGAGTCGAACGGGATCGAGGTGGCTCTTCTCCAGGTAGTCGGCCGCACCGGCGCGCATGGCAGCCAGATCGGTTTCCATCTCGCCCTGGCCGGTCAGGAGAATCAGCGGCGAGGTTACGCCCCGATGCAGGGCCTCCAGAAGCAGCGAGACGCCGTCGCGAGCCTCCAGTTGATAGTCGATCAGGTAGACGTCGTGTTCGCCCTGGCAGATCCGTTCCAGGGCCTCGTCGTAGTCGGCGACCCATTCCAGGGCGTAGCAGCGCCCCGGGATCTCCGCAAGATATCCCTGGGTCAGGAGGTAATCGTCCTCGTCGTCGTCCACGAGGAAGACACGGATCGGATCGTCTGGACTACCCATTCCCATTGTCGGGAAGCTCCACGATTTCCAGCCAGTACTTGCCCAGCGTCCCGATGACATCGACCAGGCCGGCGAAGGTGACCGGCTTGTTGATGTACGACGTGACGGACAGATCATACGTCCGGGCGATGTCCTCCTCCGCCTTCGAGGTGGTCAGGATGATGATGCGGATGCTGCGAAAGGCCGGGTCCGCCTTGATCTCGCACAGGGCCTCGCGGCCATCCTTGCGCGGCATGTTCAGGTCGAGGAGGATGAGGCTCGGCAGCGGCGCGGAATTCGGTTCGCTGTACTTGCCGCGTCGGTACAGGTAGTCCATCAGTTCCTCGCCGTCCTGGACGAATCGGAGATCGTTGACCAGCCGGCTCTCCTGGAACGCCTCGCGGGTCAGTTCCCGATCGTCGGGATCATCGTCGGCCATCAGAATCACGATGGGACGAACACGCTGACGGGTCAAGGGTGTTTCTCCTCTGCCTGGGGATGATGCACGGGCAGGTCGATCAAGAAGACGGCCCCCAGCTCTGGTTGGCTCCTTGCCGTGATGAGACCGCCGTGCCGCTCGACGATCTTCTTGCAAATGGCAAGCCCAATGCCCGTTCCCTCGTACTCGTGCCGACCGTGCAGGCGCTGAAAGACCTGAAATATCCGATCGAGATAGCGTTCGTCAAAGCCAATCCCGTTATCGGCGACGAAAAGGCGAACGTGCCCTGGCGGCAGGTCTTCCGCCGATTCGATGCCGATGCGGACGACGGGAGGAACGCCGGGTCGATGGAACTTCAGCGCGTTGGCGATCAGGTTCTGAAGCAGTTGACGCATCTGGGCCGGGTCGGCGTCGATGGTTGGGAGCGTCGCTTCCTCAATGTGGGCACTGGTTTGCGCTATCCGGACCTCCAGGTCGGAGAGGACGCCGTGCAGCACGACGTTCAGATCGATCGGTGTGAAGGGCTGGGCCTTGGTCGTCACTCGCGAGAAGGTGAGCAGGTCGTCGATCAGGCGGCGCATGCGCGTGGCGGCAAACTGAATGCGGTCGAGATCCTCCAGTCCCTTCGGTCCGAGAAGTTCACGCGAGTTGCGAGACAGGCGGTCGCCGAACGCCTGGATCTTGCGCAGCGGCTCTTGCAGGTCATGGGAGGCCACTGCGGCGAACTGTTCCAGGTCGCGGTTGCTCCGCTGCAACTCGGCGGTTCGTTCGGCGACCAGGCGTTCCAGGAACTCTGCCTGGAGCTTCTGGTCATGAATGTCGGTCGTGGTGCCGACCCACTGGACAACCCGGCCCGGCCGCGGGGAGTCGGAAGGAGTTTCTCCCGCGTCGCCTTCATGCTCGCGCAGGGGCACCGCCGAGGAGAGGTGCCAGAAGTATTCGCCGTCCCTTCGACGCAGTCGGAACTCACAGGTGAAGTGATCGGGTTGATCCCGCACGGCCTCGGCCCACCTCGCCGCGAGGTTGGCCGCGTCGTCGGGGTGGACCACGCCCTCGGCTTCCGGCGTGCCCATGGCGGCGACATCGATGCCGGTGTACTGAAGCCAGCGGTGGTTGAAGTGGTCCACGACACCGGAGGCATCGGCCGTCCAGACCATCTGGGGGATGGCCTCGGTCAGCAGACGGAACCGCTGGAGGCTTCGCTTCACCTCGTCTTCGAGGGTCTTCTTGTCGTGGATGTCGGTGCTGGTGCCGAACCAGTGGAGAATCGCTCCGCTGGCATCGCGGACCGGCTCGGCCCGGCCGAGAAACCAGCGATACTGGCCATCGCTGCGACGAATGCGGTACTCGACCTCATACGGCTCTCCGGTGTCGGTCGCCTGCTTCCAGAGTTGCTCGGCTCGTTGTCGGCCCTCGGGGTGAACCGGAGTACTCCACCGGAAGCCAAGACACTCCTCGGCGGACAGACCGGTGTAATCGTACCAGCGCTGGTTGAAGTATTCACAGTAGCCATCGGGTCGATTCATCCAGACGAACTGCGGCATGGCCTCGGCGAGGGTCCGGTACAGGTCCAGAGCTTCAGCAGCGCGACGCTCGGAGGCGGTGAGGGCCTCCGTCTGACGGATCAGTTCCAGTTCACGGCTCCGGACCTGTTCCTCGACCTGACGTCGTCGAGCGATCTCCCGTTCAAGTTCGTCGCGCTGGTGGAGAGCTTCGCGCAGGGCTCTGGCGGCGCGAAGGCGATAGAAGCGTTCAGAAGCTCCGAGAACGGCACACACGACACCGCTGAAGAGGTACAGGACAACGCCGGCCCGGTGGGGCAGGTGGTCGATCAGCAGGCTCCAGTTCGGCTCGATGAAGAAATAAACCTTGCCGAGGAAGCCGAGCGTGAGGGTGACCATCGCCGGGCCGAAGCCGCACATCCAGGAGACGACGATGACGGCGATCAGGAACAGGACGAAGGGATGTTCGCCACCGAGCAGAGGGCTGAGAGCCCCGCGGAGCAGCAGGGCGGCAGCAGCGACAGCGACGGCGATGGCGTAGTCGAGCCCGCGCGATCGTTCCTTCCGGGCCGGACTGCGCCGGAAGAAATCCGACCTGGCGAAGAGTTTCCGGATGAATTCGTACATGGCCTCTGCTGCTCTCGTGCCCTGAATTAGCTCCAGCCCCCATTTTACTCAGACCGACCTCGCTATAATGCTGGTGGTGGCATGAGCCACGTCTCTTTCCGCCAGAGCCACGTTGAGGGCCCCATGAACACTTCCCCGCAGGCCAACCCGCCGGCTGAATTGCTGCAACGCTTGCTGGTTGTCGAGGACATGGAAGACGCGCGGACCTCGCTGAAGCAACTGCTGGAAATGGCGCTCGGCCTGGAGGTGGACACCGCGTCGGAGGGGACTGAGGCCCTGGCCCTGCTCCATCAGAAACATTACAGCCTGGTGCTGACCGACCTGCGCATGCCGAAGATGAGCGGCATGAAGCTGATCGAGGCGATCACGGCGGAGCATCTGCCGGTGACGATCATCGTCACGACCGGCCATGCCGGCGTCAAGGAAGCGGTCCAGGCCATGCGTCTGGGAGCGTACGATTTCCTGACCAAGCCGGCCGACCCGCAGCATCTCTGCCTGCTGATCCAGCGAGCCCTGCGTGAGCGGGCCCTTCTCGACGAGCTGGCCGCCCTGCGCAGCCAGCAGGATCAGAATCACACCTTCCAGAACGTCATCAGCCGAAGTCCCCGGATGATGGAGATCTTCGACCTGATCGCCAACATCGCGGACACGACCTCGACCGTGCTGATTCTGGGCGAGACGGGCACCGGCAAGGAGCAGGTCGCACGGGCGATCCACCAGGCGTCGGCGCTGCACCGCAAGGGGCCGTTCGTCGCCGTCAACTGCGCGGCGCTGCCGGAGACGCTGCTGGAGAGCGAGCTTTTCGGTCACGAGAAAGGCTCGTTCACCGGAGCGACGGGCCAGCGGATCGGTCGCTTTCAGCAGGCCGACGGCGGGACGTTGTTCCTGGACGAGGTGGGCGACATCCCGCTGCCGATGCAGATCAAGCTGCTGCGGGTGTTGCAGGAACGGCGCTTCGAGCGTCTGGGCGGCACGGAGACCATCGAGATCGATGTGCGCGTCATCGCGGCGACCCACCAGAACCTGGAGACGAAGGTCGCGGACGGGTCGTTTCGGGATGATCTGTTCTACCGCCTGAACGTGATCCGGATCGACTTGCCGCCCCTGCGCGAACGGCCGGAGGACATTCCGGTCCTGGTGGGCCATTTCACGCAGAAGTACGCCCGGCCGGGTCAGCAGCCGCCGAACATCGAGCCCGACGCCATGCAGGCTCTGGTCGAGTTCAACTGGCCGGGCAACGTCCGACAACTGGAGAACGCGATCGAGCGGGCGTGCATCACGGCGCGCGACGGAGTCATCCGTCGGCCGAATCTGCCTGGCGAGATCCTGAACGGCAGCGCGGCAAAGAAGGGAGGCACGTCGATCGACCTGTCGCGGCCGTTGCCGGAGCAGTTGGCCGGCCTGGTCGCCGGCTTCGAGGAACGCTTCCTGCGGAAGGCTCTCCGCCGGACGCATGGCCACGTCGGCCGGTGCGCCAAGTTGTGCGGCCTGTCGCGCCGTAGCGTGACCGAGAAGATTGCCCATTACAAGATCGACAAGGACGAATTCAAGAAGTAGGCCCGGTGGAAGCCGCCTCGGAGAGTTCGTGCGGAGCAGCTCTGCCCCTGTCGTTGTCGTTGGCATGTCACCGCGCATCGTCGGAAACGGGTTCTGACGAGAATGGCGTCGCCCTCACCCGGGTCGGCGTCCCTCGTCGTGTCGTCGTCTTGCGCCCCTCCTGAGAAGCGCGGATGGCCGTCACCCTTTTGATGCAAATCCTGTACCGGAATTCCGATCGCTCCTTCGGGCTCAGTCCCCTTGCGGGGGCGTGCGCCG
>CAYYJM010000207.1:3872-11573 GCA_964471755.1 uncultured Alcaligenaceae bacterium | reverse complement strand
CGGCCAGACGCGCCTGGGCACCGTCGCCCAGGCCCTCCGTCAACCGCCGGACGACACGCCGCCTGCCTGACAGCGCAACCGGCTCGGCGAGAGAGAAAAGGGAGCCGCCCGGCGCACCTTCGGGGGAGGGATGCGCCGGGCGGAGGGGAAGAGGGAGGTTATCGTCTCTGGGATCGTTGCGGCAGCAGGGTCGGCCGAACCGCAGGGGCACTCTGTCCGATCATGCTGTTGGGGCTGCCGAAGTAGGTGCGGTGTCCGGTGCCGGGCAGCGTGTCGATGTAGTAGTCCGGTCCCTGGGCCCCGGCCCCGGCGGCCAGACCAGCCACCTCGTTGTCCAGGAGGCCGATGCTGTTCTGCATGGCCGCGAAGTTGTTCCGGGCCGCCTGTTCCGGCACGACGCCGGCATAGAAATTCGCCGCCGTGTTGCCGCCGCGCAGCAGATTCAGGTACGGACTCAGCAGGGGGCGACCAAACGGCCCGGAGATGTTTCCTCGGTTGGTATACGGCGAGCGAAGCGTCGACGTTCCCCGCCGCTGCGCCTGGGCGGGTGTCTCGACGGCCAGGTAGACACCCAGCACAAGCAAACCCAGGGTCAGTTGTCGAAGCATGATCAACCTCCGCATCGGTGCCTTCGGGGTGTTTCTCTTCCTTCAGCCTACCCTGTCCCGCGTTCCGAGTCGAGGATCCGGAGGAAGAATCCCCCGGATGCCGCCACGCCTTGCATCACGGATTGACGAAGTTGTTGCTTCCCGAATTGTTGTTGCTCCGGCCGCCGTTGCGGATCGAGTTGACGACCGCGGTGCCAAGCAGGGTCGTGCCCAGGATGCGCTCGATCGGCGACAGGATGCGAGCGAGCTTCGTGTCCACCGAGATGAGGTGGTCCGCCTTCACATAGATCCGATCGTTGGGCAGGATCTGGAAGTTCGTCGCGGCCGAGCCATACTGGGCGATGCCCTTCCAGTCCACCGGCATGACGCGCGGATACGGTGCCCCGTCCGGGGTGGCACGGGCGACCCAGATATTCTTCTTCGAGGCGACGGCCGGCAGACCGTTGATGTTGGCCAGGGCGTCCAGGACGGTCTCGTTGCCGGTGATCGGGAACGGGAAGACCTGCTCACCGTAGCCGCCGCCGTCGGTGATGACGTAGTACTTCTTGCTGTTGTAGCCGATGATGTCCACGTTGGTGTTTCGCTCGCTCACTTCCTTCAGACGAGAGCTGAGAACCTTGATGATCGCGCATTTGGCCTCGTCCAGGGTCATCCCCGCGACGTAGACCTGGCCGTATATCCCCAGGCCCACTGTCCCATCGGGCCGGACGCGATGCTCCAGGATGATGGGCTGATCCTTCAGGCCCGCCGTGGACTCGATCAGCAGCACGTCGGGCGGCTCGATGATGTACGGCGGCAGCGATCGCTTCTCGAACTCCCGTGGCGCATCGCGCGGCACTGGTGGGGCGTCCTTGATCGGCTGGGCCGTCTGCATGGCATAGAACTTCTGTTTCAGATGCATGAACGCATCGGTGATCGGCGTGGTGCCACAGGCCGTGGGGGCGTAGGCAACCGCCGAACCGTGCGGCGGATACAGCGGTGCCACCGGGCCGACATCGACCATGGCCGGCCCGCTATGGGTGGCCGCCGGCTTCTCGGTGGTCTTCGGATCCGGGAGCGACGACGGGGTTCGGGGCTTCGGCAGCACCTCGGGTTCCGTCTTCCCCGGCGGATCGTCCGCACGTCCGCCACGCGGTCGCATGCTCGTGCTGTGGGTCGTGGGGGGCGAGGACTGGTAGGCCAACTGCGACCCCGGGAGGGTAGTCACGGGAATCTGAGAGATCCGGCCTGGTTCCTGGATCGATTGCCGATTGCCGAGCTGTTGGATACCCGTGCCCCGATCGCTGGCGGTCAAGGGTCGTGGAGCGCTGCCCGACAGGGCCGCCTGGCCCTGGCCACGATCGATCGGAGACCAGGTGCTGGCCACACCGGCGAGGCCCGGCAGTCCGGTCCTGGCGGGCATGGGCATGGGCAAGGTCGTGGGCATGACCTGGCCAGCGGCAGGGGTTGGCGGGGTGTAGTAGGGGGGGGCCGGAACCCCGGTCCCGGGTGTAGTCCCGCTGGGGACCGCTTGCGGAGTGGGGAACAGGTGTGCGATCACGCCGCGCGGAGCCCGCTCCGGCTCGGCCGTTTCCTGAGTGGTGGGAGGGGAGAGAGTGGCGGCCGGCGAACCACCGCCTGGACCGGCCACGCCAGGGATCGGCAAGGCGGGGTTCATGGTCCGCATGTGAGCGAACACGCCATGAGGAGTACTTGCCGCCCCGGTCGCCGATGGTACGCCAGGCACCATGGTCTGACAACCAGTCCCCAGCAGACAACCAATCAGCAAGGAAGCCAGACCAATGAGCCTCGGGCCCAGGATCCGACCAACGTCACCCACTCTGTGAACGCCACAGATCCCGAGAGCCATGGTTCCGTTCCTCTCGCAGGAGCAACCGGCGCAGAACTCCGCGCCTGGATGGGTATCTGGGGCCCGATGATCAAACCGGGCAGCCGGGAAGCCTCCCAGCTCGTGGGCTTCCTCTCCCACCTGGCATCGTTATCGTCACACTCGGGCGGCCTGGGTTAACTCCAATGGCCCGACCCGGTGCGGTTTCCCGGCATGACGAAAAGCGCGATCGCTGCCACCGTCACAGTTTCACCAGATTCCCAGGCGAGTCGGCTCATTCGTGTGCGATTTTCTCAAGTGCCGGGCCGGACACCTCTACCCGCTCCCCCTGCCGCCGGGTAGAACGACAGGATGAACACGACGCAGGTGCTGTTCGTGACCGGCAAACTGGCCGAGCCGTCCCTCCGGCGGATGCTGGAGGATCTCGGCCCGCGCGTCGGCGTCACGGTCCACGTCGCCGTCCTGCCCATCACGGTGGTCGCCCTGGCCACGACGCCGTGGATCGCTCGCCATCTCGACGTGCCCGAGGGAATCGATCGTGTCCTGCTTCCCGGCCTGTGCCAGGGCGACCTCGCCGTTCTCGTCGAGAAGACGGGCAAGCCGGTCGAGCGCGGCCCCATCGATCTGCGGGATCTGCCCGAGTACTTCCAGACGACCAGCCGGGCCACGGACGACTACGGACGACACGACATCGAAATTCTCGCCGAGATCAACCACGCTCCCCGCCTGCCGCTGGACGAGATCCTGCGTCAGGCCCACATCCTGGCCGACGACGGAGCCGACATCATCGATCTGGGTTGCGATCCCGGCTCGACCTGGGCCGGGCTCGGAGAAGCCGTTCGTCAGATGCGCGCGGCGGGCCTGCGCGTCTCGGTCGATTCGTTCGATTCGGCCGAGGTGGAAGCCGGCCTCGACGCCGGGGCGGAACTCGTCCTCAGCGTCAACGCGACGAACGTCGATCGGGCCTGTACCTGGCGCGATCGCGGCGACTTCGAGGTGATCGTCCTGCCCGAGCCGATCCACGACCTGGACAGCCTCGTTCCGGTGATCGAGAAACTCGACGCCGCCGGCATCCGCTTCCGGATCGATCCGGTCGTCGAGCCGATCGGCCTTGGCTTCGCCGCGTCGCTGGGGCGATACCTTGACACGCGCCGGCGGTTCCCGGCTGCCGAGATGATGATGGGCGTCGGCAACCTGACCGAGTTGACCGACGTGGACTCGGCCGGCGTCAACGTCGTCCTGCTCGGTTTCTGTCAGGAACTCGGCATCCGCAGCGTGTTGACGACGCAGGTGATCAACTGGTGTCGATCGTGTGTCCGCGAACTGGCTCTGGCCCGACGCCTGGTCTATCACGCCTGCACGCACCGGGTGCTGCCCAAACACCGCGAGCCGGACCTGGTTCTGCTGCGCGATCCACGTCTACGCGAACACGGTGCGGAGACCCTGGCCGACCTGGCCGCACGGATCACCGATCCGAACTTTCGCCTGTTCGCCGAGACCGGCCTGCTGCACGCCATGAACGGCCAGATGCACGTCGAGGCCAGCGACCCGTTCGAGCTTTTCGACGCGATGCTGGCTCGCGGAGAGATTGACGCATCGCACGCCTTCTACCTCGGCTACGAGCTGGCCAAGGCGATGACGGCCCTGACGCTGGGCAAAAACTACGTCCAGGACCAGGCCCTGCGCTGGGGCTTCCTGACGGTGCCGGAGGAGAGCCACCGCGACCGCAAGCAGCGGAAGAAAACGCCATGACCGGATCGTTCTTCCTTTCTAACTTTTTTGGACTGCGGCGATGCTTCGCCGCTCTGGCTGTCTTCCTGACGATCCAGACAAGTCAGAAAGTCAGAGCGGCGAAGCATCGCCGCAGTCCAAAAAAGTCAGAACCGAGCCGGGGAGTCTCACCATGAGGCCGCCGCTCGTCGAGGAACTGCCGGGCAGCCTCTCGCCGTGGGACCTCTGCCGTCGGCTTGCCGATAAGCCGCACCTGCTGTTCCTCGACTCGGCCCGGCCGGATGGCCGACTCGGCGTCTTTTCGTTTGTCTCAGCCGATCCGCTGGTCTGGCTGACACAGGGTCGTCATGAGGCCAGCGATCCGTTCGCTCGGCTGCGAGAGCTGTGGTCGAGCCGGCGAGCCGTGTCGGTGCCTGGTCTGCCACCTTTTCAGGGCGGTATCGCCGGCCTGTGGGGCTACGACCTGTGCCGGCACATCGAACGTCTGCCGCGCCCGCGGTTCGATGAGTTCGCCACACCGGACCTCGCGGTCGGGCTCTACGACTGGGTCTTCGCCCACGATCACGTCGCCGGTCGATCCTGGCTCATCGTCCACGGCCCGGCGGCACGTCTGCGTCAGGTGAAAGACTGGCTCGTCGGCCCGTGTCCGACACCGCCGATGCTGCCGGGACCGACCATCGAGCCGGCCCTGTTCCATCCCCTGGTCGGTTGGCCGGGCGTCGGCTCAAACCAGACGCGCGGCGAGTTCGAGGCGGCCATCGCACGCGGCATCGAGTACGTCCATGCCGGTGACTGCTTTCAGGTGAATCTGGCGCAGCGTCTGCTCGCACCGCTGACCGGGCCGCCGCTGGAGGTCTATGGCCGATTGCGTGAGCGGAACCCGGCTCCGTTCGCCGGCTACCTCGACCTGGGCGACTTCGCCGTGGCCAGCGCGTCGCCGGAACGATTCGTCCAGGTCCAGGGCGATGAGGTGATCACCCAGCCGATCAAGGGCACCCGGCCGCGCGGCACGACGCCGGCGGAGGACGAGGCACTGAAGGCCGAGCTACTCACCTCGGCCAAGGACCGGGCCGAGAACGTGATGATCGTCGATCTGCTCCGGAACGACCTGGGTCGAGTGTGCGCCTATGGCAGCGTCCGGCCGACGGAGGTGTGCAAGCTGGAGACGTATCCGTTCGTGCATCATCTCGTCTCGGAGGTGCGCGGCCGGCTGCGGCCGGGTTGTGACCGGATCGACCTGCTGCGAGCGGCCTTTCCTGGCGGCTCGGTCACGGGGGCCCCGAAGGTGCGCGCGATGGAGATCATCGCCGAGCTGGAGCCGACGGTTCGCGGCCCCTATTGTGGCTGTCTCGGCTACCTCGGCTTCGACGGAACCATGGACACGAACCTGCTGATCCGAACGCTGACGCTCGGCGGCGGCTGGATGCAGTTTCCCGTCGGCGGCGGCATCGTCGCCGACTCGTGGCCGGCGACGGAGTACGAGGAGACGTTGCACAAGGCCCGTGGTCTGCTGCGCGTGGTGGAGGCGTGAGCAGATTGCAGCGCCGGCCGTGATGGGCTATAAGGAACGGAGCCAGCTTGCAGGAGACGGCCATGAGCGAGACCGATTCCTTGACAGACGTGGATCGAATTCAGAAGACGCCGGATGTCCTCGGTGGAGACGCACGGATCAGTAATCGCCGGATTGCGGTCTGGATGGTAGTGCGGGCTCGTCAACTTGGCCTGAGCGACGAGCAAATCCGCACGCGCTATCAGCCCGCGTTGTCCCTCGCCGACCTGGCTGCGGCCTGGCGCTACTACGAAACTCACCAGGACGAGATCGACCAGGCCATTCGTGAGAATGAGGACGCCTGACGCGATGGCCTGTTTCTTCGCGGATGAGAATGTCATGACCGATCCGACGAACACGGAACTGGATGCGACGACGTTCCCGGCCTGGCAGGCGCGGATCGCCGACGCCGAGATGAGTGGAGCCGCCCTGGCCCGGCCGCCGCGTCGCTATCCCGGCTACCCGACGGTATCGCTGCCGCGCTGCGGGGCTCGCTGGACCGCGTCGCTCGATTCGGTCCTGGCCGGCCGGCGCTCGCCGGAACGCTTCACGACCAGGCAGCCCTCGCGGCGGGTGCTGGGCCGGTTGCTCCAGTTCGCTCACGGAATCACCGGTGACACCGGTCGCGGCCCGGTCCCGTCGGCGGGCGGCTTGCAGGGACTGGAACTCTACGTCGGCGTGCTGGCTCCCGGCTGGCTGCCGGCGGGCGTCTACCACTACGACCGTGGCGGTCACTGGCTGAGCGAACTGGAACGCGACATCGCCCGTGACGAATGGGAAACGCTCGTCCCGGTGCTACCGTTCGTGCCGGGCGGTTCGCTACTGTGGATTCTCGTCGGCGACGGCGCGCGGGTGATGGCCAAGTATGGCGAACGAGGTCGGCGGTTCCTGCTCCTGGAGGCAGGGCATCTGATGCAGAATCTGTGTCTGTTGAGCATGAGTCTCGGCCTGGGCACCCGGCCACTGGGTGGCTACTTCGAGACGGCCCTCGCCCAACGCATGCGGATGCTGGCCGATGATGACGTGCTGTACCTTGGGTTATGTGGTCAGATCGCCAGGTAATCCGGCACCCAGTTCGCCTTCCTATTTCAGGAAGGATCGATAGTACGCCCGGAGGGATTCGAACCCCCAACCTACGGTTCCGAAGACCGTTGCTCTGTCCAGTTGAGCTACGGGCGCAACGCGGTCATGGTATCAGGCCATCCAGCGGAACGCAACGCACGCTCGGGCCGCTGGTGAAAATTCTCTGTTCGACCTCCGCTCGATCCCGGATAATGACACAGTCTCTTTCGGAACCCAGACTCCTCACGAGGAACGACACGTGGCGGAAAATACCCCCCAGGCCCCGGCGGAGGGCGCCCAGCCCACGCACATCGAGGTCGTCCTGGTCGATCGCAATGCCCCGGCCGCGTACGCGAACTTTGCGCGCGTCAATGCCACGCCGGAGGAGGTCATCATCGACTTCGCCCTCAATCCAAACCCGTACAAGCCGGGTAAGTCCGAGGTGCCGGTCACCCAACGGCTCATCATGAACTACTACACCGCCAAGCGGCTTTGCACCGCCCTGGCCGTCCTGTTGCAGGAACACGAGAAGATGTTCGGCCCGATCGAGACGAACGTCCACCGCCGGGCGATCGGCCAGCAGCCCCAGCAGCAGCCGCCACAGCGACCGCAGGGGTGAGCTACGCTTGCGGAAAGAACTCCCCCCACTTTCGTGGGGGGCTCGCCAGGAAATGATTGCATTCCCGCCACGATCACGCGACAATAGAGCGAACTGCCTGACTTTCCTTCCATCGGCTTCTGCCACACCCACGGGGGGTAACACTCATGACTGGAAAGCGCACCTCGGCCTGGTTGGCCGCGATCGCTCTTACCTGCCTCGGCGGGCCCCTCCTCGCCGGGGACCTCTACTCGGACAAGGACGCTCCGCCCCTCGATCCGTCTGTCCTCCCCAAGGCGACGGACATCCGCGCCGGCACCATCGT
>CAYYJM010000207.1:0-3862 GCA_964471755.1 uncultured Alcaligenaceae bacterium | reverse complement strand
CGAAAGCCGTCACCCTCAAGGGGTTAGACGATGCCTGCCAGGTCCTGCTGACCGCTGAACTGACCAGCGGCCGACACCAGGACCTGACCAGCGACGTCACCTACGCGGTTGCCAATCCGGCCATCGTCCGCATCGAACCGACCGGCCGCATCCTGCCGCTGGCCAACGGCAAGACGACCATCACCGCCAAGTTCGGCGACAAGACGGCCAGTGTTGAGGTCACCGCCGAGGCGTGTGACCTGAACCTGCCGATCAACTTCGGCAACCACATCGTGCCGATCTTCACCAAACTCGGTTGCAACTCCGGCGGTTGCCACGGCAAGGCGAGCGGTCAGAACGGCTTCCGCCTGTCGCTGCTCGGCTTCGATCCGGCCCTCGACTTCCAGACCCTGGTCAAGGAAGGTCGCGGCCGTCGCTTGTTCCCGGCCTCGCCGGAAAACAGCCTGCTCCTGGTCAAGGCCGTCGGCGCGGTGGCTCATGGTGGCGGCAAGAAGATGGAGCCGGGCTCCGACGAGTACAAGCTCATCCGCCGCTGGATCGCCGCCGGTATGCCCCTGGGCAGCAAGGATGACCCGGTGGTGACCAAGATCACCGTCTTCCCCGAACACTGCGTCCTGACCCGGAACAACAAGCAGCAGTTCACGGTGCAGGCCCACTACTCCGACGGGACCGTGCAGGACATCACCCGCCGGGCACAGTACGAGAGCAACGACACCGAGATCGCCGTCGTCGATGGCAACGCTCTGGTGCGGACCCTGGCCATGAGCGGTGAGGCCGCGGTGATGGCTCGATACCAGGGCCACGTCGCCGTCTTCCGCGCGACGGTCCCGCTGGGCGGCCAGACGCCGAACTACACCTTCCCGCCGAACACCCTGGTCGATAACTCGACGGCGAAGAAATGGAAGGAACTCGGCCTGGTGCCGTCCGACCTTTGCACCGACGAGCAGTTTATCCGCCGTATCAGCCTCGACCTGACGGGCAGTCTGCCGACGCCGGCGAAGGTCCAGGCGTTCCTGGCCGACACCAACCCGAAGAAGCGTGACAAGCTCGTCGATGACCTGCTCGACAGCGAGGAGTACGCGTACTACTTCGCCAACAAATGGGCGGACATCCTGCGGGTGAAGCGGCGCGGCCAGGCGAACCGGGCCTACGGCACCTTCGGCTTCCACAGCTGGATCAAGGACGCGATGGCCAAGGACAAGCCGTACGACGAGTTCACCCGCGAGATCGTTGCCGCCACCGGCGACGAGCAGACGAGCCCGCCGGTCGTCTGGTACAAGGAACTGTCCCTGCCGGAGAACTTCGTCGATGACGTGGCCCAGGTCTTCCTCGGCCAGCGGATGGCGTGTGCCCAGTGCCACCACCACCCGTACGAGAAGTGGAGCCAGGACGATTACTGGGGCCTGGCCGCCTTCTTCGGCCGCGTCAATCGCAAGAACGTCATCATGCCGGGCCAGGACAACAACAATCAGAACGCCCGCCTGGCGATCTTCAGCCGGTCGAGCGGTTCGGTGACCAACAAGCGGACCAACCAGCCCGCCCCGATGAAGCCGCTCGACGTGGCTGCCGTCGAGGTCGGCCCGGACGAGGATCCACGCCACAAGCTCGTCGACTGGATGGTGGCGAAGGAGAATCCGTTCTTCTCCCGGGCTCTGGTCAACCGCTACTGGGCTCACTTCTTTGGTCGCGGCATCGTCGATCCGCTGGATGACATGCGCGTCACGAACCCGCCGAGCAACCCCGAGTTGCTCGACGCCCTGGCCAAGGACTTCGCCGAGAACGGCTACAGCCTCAAGCACCTGATCCGGACGCTGGTCAAGAGCCGGACGTATCAGCTGTCGAGTACGCCGAACGAGTTCAACAAGCACGACAAGCAGAACTACGCTCGCTACTACCCACGGCGGATGTCGGCCGAGGTGCTGCTCGACGCCGTCAACCAGGTGACTGGCAGCCCGACGACGTTCGGCGGTCTGCCGCAGGATCAGCATGCTCCGAAGCGGGCGATCATGCTGCCGGACGAATCGTTCGCGTCGTACTTCCTGGACGTGTTCGGTCGGCCACAGCGTATCAGCGCCTGCGAGTGCGAGCGTGTCAGCGAGGCCAACCTGGCCCAGGCCCTGCATCTGCTCAACAGCGACGAGGTGCAGCAGAAACTGACCCGTGGCGGCGGTCGGGCCGACCTCCTGGCCAAGGACGCACGGCCCGATGCCGAGAAGGTCACCGAGCTGTTCCTGTGGGCGTTCGGTCGCAAGCCGGAGAAGGTCCAGCTGGAAAAGGCCCTGGCGCACATCACCAAGCATCAGGCCAACAAGAAGGTCGCCTACGAGAACATTCTCTGGGCGCTGCTGAACACGAAGGAGTTCATCTTCAACCAGTGATCGCTGGTTGAGCGGAGATACTCCCGGCGAGCGTGGACAGGCTCCACGCTCGCCTTTTCTTTTCCATCGGCACAGGTTCACAGCCGGGGCTCATTTCCGATCCCTTCGAGCCGCCTCGGCACCAGCACCGGGACACCTGGCGCGGGTAGATTTCTACCGGACCCCTCGACCTTCACCTGGTGGCACGGATGAACCCCACGCGCAGCGCACCCGTCATTCCTGGCCTTCTCATTACTGTTTCCCTTATCCTCGCGGGCCCCACCACGGCGGACCTGCGCGAGCGACAGCACTTGCTGGAACGGATGAACGTTCCCGCCTGGCACCAGGCCCGACATCTCGGCCGGGGCGTCAAGATCGCCATCCTCGACACCGGCTGGCAGGGCTATCGGGACCACCTCGGCAAGGCGCTGCCGCGATCGGTACGAGTCCGTTCATTTCGGTCGGATGGCGACCTCGAAGCGCGGGCGAGCCAGCATGGCATCCTCTGTGCCGAGGTGATCCACACCATCGCTCCGGAGGCCGAGTTGCTCCTGGCGAACTGGGAAGCGGAGCAGCCGGCGACGTTCCTCGAAGCGGTGCGCTGGGCCCGACAGCAGGGAGCAAAGGTCATCTCCTGTTCGGTCATCATGCCGACCTGGAGCGACAACGAGGGCCACAGCGATATCCACCGCGAGCTGGCGTCTCTCCTCGGCCAGGACTGCCTGCTGTTCGCCGCCGCCGGTAACACGGCCGAGCGGCACTGGTACGGTCCCTTCGCCAGCGGCAGCGACCGGTGGCACCAGTGGGCTCCGGACGAGTGCGACAATCGTCTCGTTCCCTATGACGCGGAGCGCGTCTGTGTCGAGATGATGTGGCGAGGCGATGCCCGCTTTCGTCTGGAGGTACTCGACGGGCTGACCGGCAAACCGGTCGTCGTGAGTCAGGCCGGACGGGATGGTCAACATGCCTGGGCGACGGCCCGCTTCGTGCCGGAAGTCGGCCGGACGTACAGCGTTCGGGTCTGCAGGCTGGAGGGGACGCCGGGGCGGTTCCACCTCGTTGTGCTGGGCGGTACTCTCGCTCACACCGATGCGCGCGGCAGCGTGTCGTTCCCGGCCGACGGCCCGTCGGTGGTAGCGGTCGGCGCGATCACGACGAGTGACGAACGGCTCGCCTACTCGGCCTGCGGTCTGGACGATGGCCCACACAAACCGGACCTGGTGGCGACGGTGCCGTTTCCGAGCAGCTGGCGCGATCGGCCCTTCACGGGAACGTCGGCCGCCGCTCCACAGGTCGCGGGTCTGGCAGCGCTCCTCTGGGGCAAGAACCCGACGTGGTCCGCCAATCGGGTGCGAGAAACGCTCACGAAGGCTGCCCGCCGGCTGACGCGCGAGGACCACGATCCGGCGACGGGCCACGGCCAGGCCCGACTGCCAGGCCGGTGACGACTCCGTTGGGACCCCGAAAATCTCTGTAGGCTTCACATTCGGTAACCGATGAAGAAT
>CAYYJM010000206.1:0-11658 GCA_964471755.1 uncultured Alcaligenaceae bacterium | reverse complement strand
CTAAGTAAGCGCACCACCACCTGCACGAAAGGGCAGAGACTGTGTTTCAAGACCTACACGTCCGGGCCTCGATGCGCTTGAGTTCAGAGAGCTTGGCGACCGCCGCATGCAGCGGGTCGGCATGCTTGCCAGCGAGAAGGACCGCCGCCACGCCGCGCAGGCAGGCGTGGTGGCGGTCCTCCAGGATATCGACCAGCACATCGCCCAACTCACGAAGCCAGCCTGTCAAGAAGAAAAATCCGACCCTGAGACACTTCTGAAAAAATAGTTCCCCGAAATCGCAGAAAATGAGAATCGGTTCTGGGGCAGCGCCTTGAAGAACAGAAAGATTGGTGCCCTAACCGACTGAAATCGTCAGGCTTGCGGAAGTGATCCCGCGGAAAAGAACGAATTGTACCTTCTGTCCTCAGAAAGAAGGTTGCGCATTACATCCGAAAGGTCGTTCTAATGAAACTCGGAGAATCCGCCGCGCCGGCCTCTCACCGTCGTTGTTCGCGATAATCCTCCACGTCGAGGATGCTGTGTCCGGTATGGCACCCGGTACAGAAGTGATAGCCCCCCGGGCGTATCCCGCTGTAGTGGTCCCCGGCGATGTACAGGAGATCCGCCTGCCGCCCCTCCTTGTCACGAGCCGGCGTTCGCCAGCGCACCACGCGTCCCTCGGCGTCGAAGCCGGCCAGCACCGTCGGCGCACCAGCTGGGGCGTCGAACCGGAAGCCACCGTGCGGATCGACCGGACCACGGGCAATCTCTTCCCATCCACCGGGGATGCGCGGCTGCTTCGGATCGTCAAATCGGTCCCGATACGAAGCGAAGATGCGGACCTCGCGTATGGAGCCGCGCGGGGCTGGCCCGAAGATCGGCCCCTGACCGGCGTCGGTCGTCTGGCCCGGCTTGTGGTCCAGGAAACTGTCGAACACCTTGTCGGCGTGAACCGTTCCGACCGGGCCCTCATAGCGTCGCCCGCCCGGCAAGACGCGCTGGACGATGCCGACGGGGTCGTCAGCCAATTCACGCTGGACATACTGGCACTTCCGCGCATAAATGGCCACCGCCTCGGCGTCTACCAGGTCCGGGTCGTCGAAGAGCAGGCGCAGGCCCGCCTTCTCGGCCGAGATCGTCCCTTCCGCCACGGTCCAGTCATCGTCAGCCAGGTAGATTCCGAAAGCCTCTGGCGTCGGTCCCGCACGGCCCGTCGGCGTCACGGCCCCGGCGAGCAGCACCCCGGCATCCGGGCAGGGACTCGGAGTCGCCAGCGCCAGCGGTCGCCCCTCCAGGTCTGCGGTCGGTCCCGTGTAGCGGTTCTTTGCCGCCCGCGTCGGCAGGACGGAGCCAGCCGGCCGACTGTGAGCGGCGTTGACCATCAGTTCCGGCGGAGCCTGCACGACCCGCAACGCCGCCAGGTCCTCCGGCCGATCCAGCCGGGGTAAACCTGGACCGTCCCAGGTCATGTACGCGATCGCTTCACGGAACAGGGGTCGCGGTCGCCAGACCGGCTCGGGCACCTTGACCAGGCCGGCCATGCGCGGGTTCGCCGCCTGATCAACGATCGCACCCAGCCAGTAATCGATCGGCTCGGTCAGCCCTTTTTCCCCCGGAGCCAGGGGACGAACCTCCTTGCCGTCGGCCGTGATCACCTCGTTGTTTCGGCTCCACAGACTGAACGCAAAGAAGCCGTTGGCCGTCAAATACGGCCAGCGGTCGTTGTTTCGGTTGGCGGTCAAGGAGCGTTTCGTACCCCGAATGGGGTCCAGTTCCCAGAGATTCGTCGCTCGCCGGGCGTGGCCCCGGCCCAGGTCCGGCGTCCGACTGGACGCGAACACGATCCGCCCCTGGGCACCGTCGGTTGGATCGACATCATCGTAATCGACCCGCCGTCGTTCGCTGTCCGGAAGTCGCTCCTGGTCATCGCCTGCCCCATAACGTAGCGGGGGCAACTCGGTCGTCCCGGTGTCCTCGGGGCCGCCGGTCAGTTGACGGAGATTGCTCCCGTCGATCCCTACTTCATACAGTCGGAATCGGCCCGGATCGCTGCCGCCCTTGCGACCGGCGAAGAGGATCTTCTGTCCGTCCAGGGTCACGCTCGGGCTCATCACGTCGATGAGCGTCGTTCCGTCCGGCAACTGTCGTTCCCAGGTCAGTTCGAGAACGCGGCCATCGGTCGTCAGCAGCCGCAATCGACCCTCGCGGGCGGCCCACTGGTGCTGGCCCGGATAGCGAAATCCTTCGCCCTCCACCGCGGCGGGGGCGAAACTGGCCGGCTCGCTGCGGGACGTGAACACGATCGGCACCGGCGGTCGATCGTGAACGTGTTCTCGCAGGCGCTCCGCCTCCAGGTTCGGTGGCCGGAAAAAGAGGACGTACGCCCCGATGCCGAGTCCGACGATCAGCACCGTCGTCAGGGTAAATAGCCAGAATCGCCGCGAACGCATGGAACGGCAACCTTCTTCCGGGCGGTCAGGGTTTGTCGAGGTCGATGTCGAGCGGTTGACCGGCCTTCACGTCACGGACGATCGTCGTCTTCTTGTCGTCAAACTTACCCTTGAGCAGGTCGTGCGTCGGATAGGGGTCCATGGCCACGACGCCGATCTTGTACTTGCCAGCGGGGATCGGCTTGCCATCCGCGCCCTTGACTGTGAAAGAGCCATCGGCGGCGACCTGAGCGGTGTAGACCGTCTGGACCTGGCCTTCGGCCGGCAGCAGATGAACCTGGACCATTCCCTTCTCACTCACCTTGAGCGGCGCGCCGCCCTTGGTGAGCTTGCCGCTCGGCGTTACACCGCCACCGCCACAGCCGACCAGCAACAGACACGCGACCCCGAGCGAAAGATATCGGCAGAGTGAGAGCTTCATGACTGGGTTCTTCCGAGCAGGAGGATTCAACCGGAAAAAAACGAGAACACCGGCGATCAGGGTTGCGAAGGTGTCGCGACCTGACCGCCGGATCGTTCCTTCTACTGAACTTTAGCAGGCCCGTAGGCGACGCTCAATAGTTGGTGGGCTGAGGCCGGCCGTCCTGAGCGGCGTTGATCAGCCACCAGGAATACTGATCGATCGTGTTGCTGACGAAACGGATGCTGCCGTCCGCGTAGCAGGCCTGGATTCCGCCGCTGTGCTTGCTGCGGGCCGTGGCCTGGTTGCTGTTGCAGCTCGTCCAACTGCCGAGGCCCTCATCCGGGAGGTTCTGAGCATCTCGAATATCGTCCGAGCAACCGCCCATGTCGTTCGGCAACCGGCAATCACCATCGGCATGGGAAACGATGATGCTGGAGCCGGCCAGACCGAAGGCCCAGACGCCACGCGGGTCGTTCTGATCGACACCGATACGAACCTCGCTGACCATGATGACGTTGCTGCTACCGTCGCGAATGTTCTGGATGGCCAGGCCTGGCCGACGGCCATTCCCCGTCACCACGGTGAAGGGGCCACTTCCAGACAATCCCCAGGTGCCACCCTTGGCGTCACCGCCGTTTTGGCGATTGCTGTAGTTATATTGAGGGCCACAGTTTGCGGCGTAATTGCCACGAGCCCAGTTGGTGACGCCCGCCAGGCCGCGCTGGCAGTTGGAGGCGTTCGGGCTGTCGGAAGGACACACGTACGTCTTGACCCGGTTCGCGCGGACATTCGTCCAACCCTGGTCCGTGGTGATTGTTGTCTCGGAAAGCCAGAGGTTCAGGCTACCACTGACCGAGCGATAGAGAGCCTCCTGTTCGATGAACGGCAGAATGAGGATGGCCCAGTTCGGGCCGATCTGGTTGGTGTACGGGTAGTCGTTGTACGACGACATGATCACCGCCGGCGGCAGGCCACCCGCCTGGTCGGCGTACGAGTGCATGGCGATGCCCATCTGCTTGAGGTTGTTCTGGCACTGGGCCCGAGAAGCGGCCTCGCGTACCTTCTGAACGGCGGGCAACAACAGCCCAATGAGAATGGCGATGATGGCGATGACCACCAGCAACTCGATCAGCGTAAAACCACTTCGCGAACGCCTCATAAAGAGTCACTCCGTCGGGTAAGAGATAGGAAAACGAATAAGCACTTTCTCAACTGTTGCTCCGATGAGGGGGGATCGTGTGCGAGTATCCTCACCGATGCCTCATCTTCATTGGAAGTGTACTCTCTGTCAATGATAAAATCCGAGGGAAATTGCCGGCCTGGCGGGTGTCAGCAAATGGTCAACCCGGTCACGGCTCGATCGCCTTGGTGGCCGGGTTGGAATACGATGTCGGCGGCCCGATCTCGCCTGGCTTTATCGACACCCGTCCGGCGTCCGATCCGGCGAGGCACCCTGGCCAACAACGGGAGATGGCCCATGTCCACGAGCGATCCGTTCGCCGAGAAACGCCGGCTGATGCGCGACGAATTCCTGGCTCGCCACTTCCTCCTGGGCGGCTGGCTCGGCGGCACCGACACCTACAAGCGAACCATGTGGGCCGCCGTCCCCGAGGTCGCCCTGGCTCACGCGGCCTATTCGCTCACCCTGCGCAAGGGACTCCCCGAACCGGGGGCCGGGCCGCAACTCATCATGGCCGGCCATGAGGCCATGCTCGCGCAGTGGTTCCATCGCCCGCTTCGTCGGCGGGACATCGAACTATCGGCACAATGGTTCGCCGATCATTCGGCAACGCGGGCCTTTCCCAGGGAATTGTGGTGGTCGCTGCTCGATAGTACGACCGACGACGACTTGTACCTGCCGATCGACGTCTGGGGCCTGCCCGGCGGACAGACCTTCCTGGCCGGCATGCCGTGCCTGCTGATCGAGGGGCCCGGCGGCTTCGTCTCCTACCTGGAGCCGGCGATGTGCCGGTACTTCGCGCCGATTCTCCAGGCGACCAAGGGCCGCCTCATGAAACTGGCCACGCCACGCGACGCCGAGTTCGGCCTGCGCGGGGCGGTCAATGAGCAGGCCAACCTTGTCCTCCTGCTGGCCCGCTACGTCGGCGGTCGAGGCAGCCTCACCTCGAACGACACGGCCGAATTCCTCTACCCCGAACTGTTCAAATCGGTCGGCACGATCGGCCACGAGATGATGTGTGCCGGCCAGGCGTTCGACCGTACCCTCGGCGACGCCGAGTACGAGATGATGGATCGCTTCGTCCGGACGTTCGGCCAGGCGTCGCTGCTGTGCGACCTGGTCGATGCCGAGACGGTCGGCCTGGAGAATGCTCTCCGGGTGATGCGCAGCTATCCCGACAAGACGGGAGTTGGTATCCGGATCGATTCGGGAAACATCGCCGAGCAGTGCGTCCTCTACTTCACGAAGATGAAGGAACTGGGCATCGAGCCGCGACTGATCGTCTTCGAGGACGAGATCACGCCGGAGAGCGTCCGCCATGTTTACGACCACTTCCGCCAGGCGACCGGCCAGGAGCCGACGATGCTCTTTCCCGGCGCGGGCGGCTACTGGTGGCGACTGGTCCACCGTGACACGGTCGCCGCCGCGTACAAGCGGACGGCGACGGAGGACCATCCGAACGTGAAGTTCTCCAACTCGCCGGGCAAGGAATCGCTCGGCGGCTACCTGCGCGTCTACGCTCGGGGCAACGCCCTGATCGTCGCCGATGCCAGTGAGACGATCGTCGGTGAACCGTTGTTCGTCAAACTGGTCGAGCAGGGCCGAATCGTTTACCGGGAGACCTTCGAGGAGCAGGCCGACCGGGCCGACCGGACGTGGGGCAAGTATAGCCGCTGGGAACTGTCACCGAAGATTCGCGAGTATCAGCAGCGCTTCCAGGTCATGCGAGCGCACGAGGTCG
Organism: uncultured Alcaligenaceae bacterium; assembly: GCA_964471755.1. Classification (GTDB taxonomy): domain Bacteria; phylum Planctomycetota; class Planctomycetia; order Gemmatales; family Gemmataceae; genus CAYYJM01. The sequence continues at coordinate 5,902 of CAYYJM010000206.1, read as the reverse complement.
AGGACGCTCGCCATCGGCTGGAAGGCGATGGCGAACGTGGAGCGTCAGCCCCATGAAGGGGGCGAGAACGGTCGCTTGTCCATGACGTACGGTCTGGTGCCGCGAACTTGCGGCCTACCTCCCAATCCGTGATGCGACTGAGAGACTACACGGAAAGCGACTCCCTCTCCCCGGAGTACCGGGGCTAGGGGCTTTCCGTGCAGCCTCTGAATGGAACAGTCTCTCAATGTCGCGTCAGGGGCGTCGCCAGGTCCAGCCCCTGGGCCGCCTGCCAGGCCTCGACTGTGCCGATCGGCAGCCAGAACGACGCGGGGATCACCGCCACGGGTTCCTGCTGGGCCAGGGCCGAGACGTAGTCGGTGATCTCGTATTCGCCCCGACTCGACACCGTCAGTTCCGTCGTGAAGACGTGGCGTGGGAAGAGGTACGCGCCGGTGTTGGCCAGATGGGTGCCGTCCAGGGCCGGCTTCTCGACCAGCTTTTCGAGGGTGCCGTCTGGCTTCAGGAAGGCGATACCGAACTTGCGGGGTTCGTTCACCGGAGCACATAGCACGCCGGCCGACGTGGCCGCGAGCTTCTCCAGGTCGGCGGCACCGAACAGATCGTCGCCGTTGAGAACGAGGAAGCGATCCGAACGCAGCCGCTCCCGGCAGCTGCGCAACGCGTCGCCGGTGCCGCGTGGCTCGCTCTGACGAACGACCTCCCAGGCGGCCAGGTGACTCTGCGTCTTCAAGTACGCCTCGATCTGCTCGGCCAGGTAGTTGACGACGACCAGGACACGATCGACGCTGCGAGGCAGCGCGGCCAGCGTCCAGTCGAGGATGGGCCGATTCTGCAACGGCAGCAGCGGCTTGGGCGTCGTCAGGGTGTGCGGTCGTAGACGGGTGCCAAGACCGGCCGCCAGGATGATCGCGTCCATTCCGTGTAAACCTCCGAGGCCGAATTTTCCCTGTTCTCGCGTTTTACCGACCCGCGTGGGTTTTGATCAAGTCCCCCAGGGGCCGACGACGATCCTTGTAGCGGACACACCGTTGTTTCTTCGCGTGCCGGACCTGCCGGAGATAGCGTCGGGCTACCCTCGCTCCCGACTTCGGAACCGACACCACCCCCCGCACGAGGATGGATCCCGATGCGACAGTATCTTACCAGGCTACGCCTGTTTGTCCTGATCGTCGGTGCCAGTCTGCTGGTAGCCTCTTCCGGTTGCAAGTCGAAAGGTGGCCATCACAAGACGAGGCTGGACAACGTCTACTTTGGTCGCTGTGACGTCGCTCCGCACAATCCGCTCGATCCGTACGGACGCTGCTCGGGATGCGGTTGCGCTACACCCGCCAGTCCCGCGCCGGCCTGCTCGTCGTGCGGGCCCTGAAGTCCGGCGTGGTCGGGGTGACCAGGCACCCGCCCCGACCACGCTCGCCCTTCTTGCTCAGCGCGTCCGCGGTCGGCGAGTTCCCCGGACGCTGGCCGGCTGGCTGTCCACGAAGGTGAGCGGCGGCATGGCCTGGAATTCGGCCAGTTTCCGCGCATTGGTCTCCGCGGCCAGTTCCAGAAAGCGCTGCTGACTCCGCACGCGCGGTTGCCCCTCCTCGACCGTCACGCGGCGGTACGTTCCGTTCGGGAGCAGCTCCCGCGCCTTGACGTTATCGGCGAACGTGATGGCCAGGATTTCATCGATCATTCGTCGCTTCAGGTCGGATTGCTCGATCGGGAAAACCACCTCCACTCGGCGCGTCAGGTTGCGATCCATCCAGTCGGCCGAGCCGACGAACACCTGCGGATCTCCGTTGTTGCCGAAGCAGTAGATCCGGCTGTGTTCCAGGAAGCGATCGACGATCGAGACGACGCGAATGTTCTCGCTGTATCCCGGCAGCCCCGGCCGGAGATTGCAGATGCCCCGACAGACGATGTGGATCTTCACGCCCGCCTGGCTGGCCTGATAGAGGGCCTGCGTCACCGATGGTTCGAGCAGGCCGTTGATCTTGGCCAGGATCTTGCCCTCCTTGCCGGCCAGGGCGAGTTGACGCTCTTGCTCGATCTTCTCGATCATGAACGCGAGCATCCGCTCCGGAGCGACGATCAACTTGCGATACTGCGGTAGCTCGCAGTAGCCGGTCAGGTAGTTGAACAGAGCCGAGGCGTCGTCACAGAGATCCGGGTTGCAGGTGAACAGACCGAGGTCGGTGTAGATGCGTGCCGTCGTCGGGTTGTAATTGCCCGTCGCCAGGTGGACGTAGCGGCGCAGGCCGTCCTCCTCCCGACGGACGACGAGCGCGACCTTGCAGTGCGTCTTGAGGTTGACGAACCCGAAGACGACATGGACGCCGGCCTTCTCTAACTGCTGGGCCCAGTGGATGTTGCGTTCCTCGTCGAGGCGCGCCTTCAATTCCAGGACGGCGGTCACCTGCTTGCCATTGTCCGCCGCTCGGGCCAGGGCGCGCACTACGGGCGAATCGCTGCTCGTCCGATAGAGCGTCTGCTTGATGGCCAGGACGCGATCGTCGGTCGCCGCCGTCTCGATGAAATCGACGACGTGACTGAACGCCTCGTAGGGATGGTGCAGCAGAATGTCGCGGGTGCGGATGGCCGTCCAGATGCTGGTGGCCATGGTGAATTCCGGAACCTGCTGTGGCAGAAAGCCCGGATCGCGCAGATGGGCGTAGCCCGGCACGCCGTACAGGTGGAACAGGCTCGTCAGGTCGAGCAGGCCCGGACAGGCGTGGACGTCGGTCGAATCGAGGTCGAGCGCCCCGGTCAGGAACTCGACCAGCTGCGGCTGAGCCGTCTGCTCGATCTGAATGCGCACGGCCGCCCCGCGCCGACGTTTACGCACCTCCTCCTCGATCGTCTTGAGCAGGTCCTCGACCTCCTCATCGTCGATCTCGAAGTCGCTGTTTCGGGTGACGCGAAACAGGGCGTCGTGTTCATGCTTCATGCCCGGAAACAACTCGGCCAGGTGCAGCCGGATGACCGTCTCCAGGGTCGTGAACACGTGCCGGGCGGACGAACCGGGCTCCACCGGCAGCGGCACGAAACGCGGCAGCACGGCCGGCACCTGAACCACGGCGTAGAGCTTTTCCTGATCGCTGGGCCGTTCCAGGATGACGGCCAGGTTGAGCGACTTGTTCATCAGGTGCGGGAACGGATGGCCGGGATCGATGGCCAGCGGCGTCAGCACGGGAAAGACCTGCCGCTGGAAGAACGTGCGCAGGTGGAGCCGCTCGGCATCGCTCAACTCGTGCAGGCCGCGCAGGACGATCCCCTCGCGCTCCAGAGCCGGCAGGATTTCGCCGAGTAGGACGCCGTAGGCGTCGCTCATCAAGCGGCGAACGGTCTGATCAATGTACTCGACCTGGGTGGCGACCGGAGTGCGATCGGCTCCGGAGCCATAGGCGATGCCGGCCTGGAGCTTCTGCTGCAAGCCGCCGACGCGGACCATGTAGAATTCGTCGAGATTGCTCTCGCAGATGGCGACGAATTTGAGACGTTCGAGCATCGGCACCGTCGGATCCTGAGCTTCCTCCAGGACGCGACGGTTGAACTCGAGCCAGCTCAGTTCCCGATTGATGTACAGGGCAGGGTCGTCGAGCGGGAGCCCCTGTGGCGGCATCGGCAGATCCATGACTCACCTCCGGTATCCCGGCCATTCTACCAGCCGGAGGATGTCAAGTCGTCGGCACTTCGGTTGCGAGATCGACTTCGCCCGGGGACGATGGAGAGAGGATGGCCGACGGTTCGCCGGAATGGCAACCACTCCTTGTCGCACCGCCAACGACGCGGGCTCACGGCGGCAAGAGAAACGCCCCGGTTCCCGCCGTGCCGACCCAGCCGGCGACCCGTGCCGCCTGGAACGACCGCCAGCGCTGTCGCAGCGCCCGCGTGGCCGGGTCGTCACCCAGTTTCGGCAAGCCGTCCTCCAGTTCCTGCCGTGCAACGCGGTCGAACGGGTCACACTCGAGCTGTCGCTCTCGATGGAACGCCCGGCCGAAGCGGTCCATTTGCTCCGCCTGGAGACGGTGCCACAGGGCCGGCGAGATGCGCCGGAACAGGTCGCGAGGCCTCCCGCCGGCCTTGACCGGAAGATGGACGCGCACCTGCCACTCGTCGATGACCGCCCGTAGACCGGTCGCCGGATCGCGGGCCTCCTTCTCCTTCGGCAACTCGTCCGGCTCGTCCTCGCGCGGCACCGGCTGGCCGGTCCGCATGTCCCAGACGACGATCGCCCCGTTCTCGTCCCGGACGACGAGGCGTTGCCCACCGCGTGCGAAGGCCACGGCGACGAGTGTCGATGTCGTCGCCTCGAGGACCTGTACCTGCTCGGGCGGACCATCCCACGGCCAGAGGCGCAGCCGGCCCTCACCGTCGCCGAAGACGATCCACTCGCCGGACGGGTGGAATTTCGCCGACCAGATGTTCGCCCGGTGCCGGTGCCGTTCGCACTCCAGCCGGACGAGCCGCTGCCCGGTCGTCGTCTCCCACACTTGCAGGTTGAGATGGCCGGCCGTCAGGAGAAGCCGGCCGTCCCGGCTCCAGTCCACGCTCGTCGTCGGCGGGTCGTCCGTTCGCAGGGCGAGGACCTCGCGTTTCGTCCGCACGTCCCACACTCTCGCGGTGCCGTCGAACGACCCGGACGCGAGCCGGCCGTCGTGCGGGCTCCAGGCCAGGTGCTGCACCCGATCCGTGTGGCCCTTCAGCGCCGCGGCGAGCCGACCCGTGTCGGCGTCCCAGACACGGACGATGAAGTCGTTTCCGCCCGAGGCGACGTACCGGCCGTCCGGGCTCCAGGTGACGGTGCGGATGACATCGCGATGTCCTTCGAGCCGCTGGCCCTCGAAGCCGTCGGCCCGGTTGAACAGACGAACGACGCCATCGCTGCCGCCGGTGGCGAGCCAGACACCGTCCGGGCTCCAGGCCACGGCCCTGGGATCCCTGACGGTAAGCGTCCGCTCGGCCCCGGTCGTCAGATCGCGGATCAGGACGGCGTTGCGCTCACCGCCGAGGGCCAGCGCCAGGTGGGTGCCGCGCGGGTGGAACGCCGCGTCGTGGGCCGGCAGGTCGTCGGGGAAGGTCGGCAGAGGCTGCGTCTGCAAGGCGTCGAACGCCCGGAAATCCATGCCGTCGCCGTGTCCCGGGCCCGCGATCCGAGATCCTTCCGGGCTCCAGACCAGCCGGCTGAATCCTGCCCGGCTTCGGGGTTGATCCGCCGGGCCAGGACCTGCGGTCATGTCCCACAGGACCGGGGTCGCGTAAACCAGGGTGAGCAGCGTCCGGCCATCCGGGCTCCAGGCGGCCGTCGCGGGCCAGGCGTGGCCCGTCGCGCGCGGCAGTGAAAGGATCGGCTCCATGTCGTCCCGGGAGTAGACCTCGACGGCCGGGCCGCGGCACAGGGCGAGGAACCGGCCGTCTGGAGACCAGCTCACGCCGAGGCAATCGCCGCGGGGGGACCGGGACAACGGCCGACCGGTTTCGACGTGGTAGATCCGACTGCCGTCCCTCAGCAGGGCGGCGGCCAGGTACGCCCCGCTGCCGTCCCAGGCGACCTGGACGACGTCGCCGGTGTTGGCGTCCCAGCCAGGGATGGCCTTGCCCGTCTGGGCCTCGTAAAGGCGGACGCCCATGCCGCCGCCGACGGCGAGGCTCTGACCGTCGAGACTCCACGCGGCACTGAAGATGGCCAGGCCCTTGCCGTCGATGGCGTACACCTCCGCTCCCGTGGTGGTGTCCCAGACGCACAGGCTCCGCTCGTCCACGCCGGCGATGCGCCGCCCGTCCGGACTCCAGACAGCTGCCCTCGCCCTCTCGTTCAAGCGCCAGGACCGCGTCTCCCGGCCGGTCGCGTCCCACAGGCGGACCACTTTGTCCTCGCTCGCGGTGGCGATCATCTGGCCATCGGGCCGGAACTCGG
>CAYYJM010000205.1:1809-11729 GCA_964471755.1 uncultured Alcaligenaceae bacterium | reverse complement strand
CTCGTCAACTGGGACTACGTCGCATCGCGACTCGCCGACGCCAAGAAGGGAGCGTGAGTCGGTTCCGGGTTTCTGACGGCTGACACGTCACCGACCGGCTCACGGCAGCGAGACTGGCGGCGACGTGTCCCGTACCGCAGCGACGGGAGGCCTTACGGCGACATCGCCCGGCGCTTCGGTTGGCACGACGCGAAGTGGCTCTCCAGGCGGTGGAGCCAGCGGCAGATTCCGGGAGATCGGTCCCGGAACCGCAGGGCCCGGACAGGGGGGAAGACGACGCCAGGCCATCCCCACGCCCTCGCTCGGCCGGGAACGCCAGACGGGCGGCTTGCCACAGGCTTCCGCACCGAGAATCGTCAATCCATAGTGCCCCAGTGCGTCGGGCGAGCTGGCCACGGCCGCCAGTTCGCCGGAGCCGTCCAGGCTCAGGGCCGGGACGTAGGGCTGCGAGCCGACGCGGGTGGTGAACAGCGTCTGGCCCGAGGTTCGGTCCCAGACGCGCAGGTAGCCGTCCAGGCCCAGGGTAAAGAGTCGGGGCGTCGTCGGATGGAACTGGAGCGCGGTCACGGGGCCGGAGTGGCCGGGCAGCATGTGCAGCAGTTCGCCACTGTCGCTATCCCAGATGTCGATGTGCCCCTCGGCCAGACCGGCGGCCAGGCGGGTGCCCTGCGGATCATAGGCGAGCGAAACCACGCTGCCACCCGTGGGACTGCGCAGGTCCTGACGCACGCGGGCAGTGACCGGGTCGAGCAGGTGAACGTGCCCCTGCGACGTGCCCAGAGCCAGGGTCTGACCGTCCGGCGCGAAGGCGAGCGTCTGACATTCCACGCCATTGAGACCGATGATCCGCGGCCGGGCCTGCGGTCGGACGAGGTCGAAAAACGCCACCAGCGACGGCGGCTGCGGATCGAGAACAATCGGCGGCTGCGGAACGCTCCGGGCCGTGGCCAGAACGGCGAGTTGCGAACCGCCCGGCTGGAAAGCGATCTGCACCGGCGTCTGGAATCCCGAACCGGACGGGCAGATCCAGCGAACGACCAGCGTGCGGCTGACCAGATCCCAGACGAGAACGTCGTGTCGTCGGGTCGGAATGACGAGAACGGGCGGCGGCACCATCTGCTGCGGCGGTGCCTGCGGGGCGGCGGGCGGCTCCACCTCGGCCGGCGCGGCCACCGGCAAGGTCAGTAGCAGAATCGCGTTGCCCAGGGCACCGAGAATCGGGAACGTCTGGAGCATCCCCCGCACCGGGGCCAACCAGCGCCGCGAGATCGGCACGAACAACCGGGCCGGGGCAGGGGGGGCGTTCGCCTCGACCAGCGCGGCCAGGTAGCGGCCATCGGCTGACAGAGCGAGATCCTGGACCCGACCGCCGGTAAGCAGGGGCGGTAGTTCGGCGAGCGATTCCTGATCCCAGATCCGCAGGCCGGCCTCGGTGGCGGCGTAAAGATGCTTGCGAAGCGGATCGAAGATCACAGCCTGGACCGGCTGGTTCAGACCGCCCAGGCGGGCCGGAGCCTGGCCGAGCGCCAGCGCATGAAGCAGATCCCATTCCCAGCCGCGCACGTCGGCCGGGCACTGCTCCAGCAGTTGACGCGCGACCATTGGCCGCTGCTGGGCCAGGGCCTGCTGGGCCTGCTGGAGCAGCGTCGGATAATGGGCTCGCTGGAGATCCGCTCGCGCCGTCTCCTGCTGCTGCCGGGCCCAGGTGGTGGCGTACCACGCTCCCAGGGCGGTCAGCGTCAGGGTGAGCAGGAGCAGGCTGGAGACGACGACCAGGGCGGCTCGACGGCGCATCCACTTCCAGGCCCGCTCGACGGTTCCGACGCGCCGCCCCTGGATCGCCTCGCCGGTCTGGAAGCGGTGCAGATCCCGGGCCAGTTCCTCGGCACTGGCATAGCGCTGGCCCGGTTCCTTGGCCAGGCACTTCAGGCAAATCGTTTCCAGATCACGCGGCACGCCCGGATTCAGGCTGCGCGGCGGGACCGGATCGCGATGACGAAGCTCGTCGAGGACTTCCATGAGGGAGCCCGCCAGGAAGGGAGGCTTGCCCGTCAGGCACTCGTAGAGGATCGCTCCCAGGGAGTAGACATCGACGGCGGGGCCTACCTCCGCAGCCCGGCCCCAGGCCTGCTCCGGAGCCATGTATGACGGCGTCCCGAGTAGGGTGCCGCTGGCGCTGTGCGAGAGAAAGATCTCGGCCTGGGCTTCCTTGGCCAGTCCGAAGTCGGCGATCTTGGGCGCGTCGTCGGCCATCAGGAGGATGTTGGCCGGCTTGAGATCGCGATGGATGATGCCCTGATCATGGGCGTACTGCATCGCACGGGCCAGCACCTCGACGAGGTAGGCGGCCTGCTTCGCGTCCAGCGGCCCCCGGGCGAGCCGCTGCGACAGGTTGCCGCCCTCGACCAGTTCCAGGGCGAAGTACGGTCGGCCCTGATGGTCGCCGATCTCGAAGATCTGCACGATGTGCGGATGTTGCAGGCGTGCGACGGCACGCGCCTCGGCCTGGAAACGGGCGACGTGAGCCGACGTGGCCAGGAGGCCGTCGCGGATCATTTTCAGAGCCACGAAGCGGTCCAGGTGGTGATGCCGCGCTCGAAAGACGACGCCCATGCCGCCCTGACCCAGGCGGGCCAGGACGGTATAACCGGGAACTTCCGGCAGAACGCCCACGGGGGTGGGGTCTGGCGGCGTCTCGAAGACGACCGGATCCAAAAGGGTTGGAGCCGGGTGTGCTTCCTCCGGAGAGGAAGCACCCGTCGGGAGCGAATCCGTATACGGAGGGTCGGTCATTGCGTGCCTCGCTGCACCGCGGAACGACAAACCGAGGAAACCGAAACCGAGTTCGGCCGAGTCACCTACGGATTATCGCCGACCGTCGGCCTCGAAGCAACAAGAACCCAGAGAACATTTGTAACGTGGTTCGGATCCGTCCCCACGATCGGACCTCAGTGGGCCGAGGGCGATGGGGCCCCGCCGGAACCGCCCTGCTTCTTCCGCTCGACGTAATCCACCACCTCGCCGACCGTTTTCAGAGCCTGGGCTTCGGTGTCCGGAATGGTCACGCCCAGCTCGTTCTCGACTTCCATGAAGAACTCGGCCACGTCGAGAGAATCGACGCCAAGTTCCTCCCAGGTCGAGGAGCGAGTGACTTCCTTGACGCCCTTGGTCTTCTTGATGATGGCGAGGATTTTCTCCTCGATCTGGCTCATGGTTCTACTCCTGGTCCGGCGGGTTGGCGAGCGGTCAACGCCGGGCACACCCCGGCACTAGTTTGACTTCACCTCAGTATACGAACTGATCTCTCAGCCCGAACAACGATTGTGCCGATCCGTACGACTCTGCCGCAGTTCCGTTCGGAATTTCCCGTCACCGGGCTAGTGGCTGCTTGCCTGTGATCCGCTACAATGGTGCAATCAAGAGTATGGATTTTTTTTCGAGTTGGACACGGGGCTTTGGTAACGCCGACTTTCACCCCAGGAGCCGGGCGGTAACATGCAGGCGTTGAAGGGGCTCTTCATGGAAAAATGGTTGTGCTGGGGTTCGATGGGCGTCGCGGGCCTGGTCCTGCTGCTCTTTGTGCTGGACCTGGCGGTCGGGTTCCCGTTCAATCAGGTCAGCGCCTTCGTGGACATCCTCGCCGTTCTGGCGGCCGGGGCCGTCCTGTTCATGGCCTACGACGCCTCACGCGATTTACGCTGAGGCCACGACCTTCATCAGTGGCCGGCGTCCCGTTCGGTTCGCATCCAGTTCAGCAGGGCCGACACCACTCCCGGCGCGGTGAATTCGCGAGCCTCCACCGTCACTGGCCAGCCCAGTTCGCGGATGACTGCGCTGGTGATCGGGCTGATCGAGGCCACCTTCACGCGCCCGCTCACGATCCCGGCCACTGCCTCCGCCGTCAGGGCCCGTGCCAGGGATCGCGCGATGTTCGAGCTGGTCAGCGTGATCCAGTCCACCTCGCCCCGTTCGAGCGCTTCCAGGGCGGTACTCTCCGGATCCAGGCTGTCCACCTGGGAATAGACGGCGATCTGCTCGACCTCGGCCACCTGGCCCAGTTGCTCGCGCAGGACCTCACGACCCCGATCGGCCCGGGCCAGCAGGACGCGCTGTCCCTGCACTCGCGGCAAGAGCGTCGCGGCCAGATCCTCCGAGCGATAGCTCGCCGGCTGAACATCCGGTTCCAGGTAGTAATCCCGGAGCGCCTGGGCCGTCGCCGGGCCGATGACCGCGAAGCGAAGACCGCCCAGTGCCCGCAGATCGCGACCCGTTTCGCGCAGCCGTCGCAGGAAGAACCGCACGCCGTTGACACTGGTGAAGACGAGCCACTGAAACGTGGTCAGCCGGTCGAGAGCGGCATCGACCGGAGCCCAGTCGTCGGGCGGCCGCACCTCGACGGTCGGCAGCAGGAGCGGCACCGCGCCCGACTCGACGAGCAGGCGGCGCATCTCCTCGGCCTGGCCGCGCGGCCGACAGATTAGCACCCGCTGACCGAACAGTGGTCGGGACTCGAACCAGGCGATCCGTTCGCGCAGCGCGACGACCTCGCCGATCAGGACGACCGTCGGCGAACCCAGGCCGGCCTTCGCAACCGCATCGGCGAGTTGGCCCAGTGGAGCGGTTACGGTTCGCTGCCGCCCGGTCGTCGCCCACTGGACGGCCGCGGCCGGCGTGGCTGGCGACCGACCGGCGGCGATCAGGCGGGCCGTGATCGTTTCCAGTCGGCCGAGGCCCATGTAGATCGCCAGCGTGCCGGAAACGCGGGCCAGGGCTTCCCAGTCGATGACCGGTTCGCCCTTGTCGGGATTCTCATGGCCGGTGACGAGGGTGACGCAGCTGGCCATCTGGCGATGCGTCAACGGGATGCCGGTGCAGGCGCCGGCTCCGAGCGCAGCACTGACGCCGGGCACGACCTCGTAGGGGATGCCAGCGGCACGCAGGGCCTCGCACTCCTCGCCGCCCCGGCCGAACAGGAACGGATCGCCCCCCTTGAGCCGAACGACGTGCCAGCCCTTGCGGGCCCCGTCAATCAGGGCCTGGATGACGAGCGGGCCGCGTCGGGCGTGCTGCGGATGGAGGGCCTGTACCGCCAGACGATGGGCCGACGCCGGGGCGTGATCGAGGAGTTCCGGCGGCAGCAGCTGGTCGTAGACGACCAGGTCGGCCCGGTGCAGACACTGGACACCTCGCAGCGTGATCAGCCGGGGATCGCCCGGCCCGGCTCCGATGAGACTGACCCGACCCGGTTGCTCTGCCATGCGCTCTGTCACGACCCCTCCCGCTTCACGAGGCCCTCGTCTTTCGCCATTTTACACGCGGTGAGAAAGGTTCCCAGAGTACCAGACGGGACGACCGGGAGGGTTTTGCGGATTATACCGGATGATCGACGTGCAATATCGGTCCCGGAAGTCGATTCGCCTCCTTTCGGACGGCCCCCCCGTCACGCTATACTGGAGGGAGATAGGGTTGCAGGGCAGCGTCCCTCTGAACATCGAGGAGCCGAAATGGTAGCCCGCCCGATCGCGACTTTGCTGATGGTGACGACTTTCCTGCTGGTCGGTTGCAAGGCCGTCGGGCCGGTGGAACGCGGCCCGGTGCCGGCCTTCCGTGTCTCCCGCCCGACTCTGACGATGGAGGAACAGGAACTCCGTGCCCGGAACCTGACGGCGTTCCCCGACCAGACCCTCCAGTCTGCCGGTCCCCGCACGTACGCGGAGATCCCGATCTCGACGGGCCGATGAGTCTTCCGCAAGGGTGTCTGCCATGCGAACCATCCTGCTTGCCACCGCGTTACTGATCCTGATCGGCTGCCAGACGACCGGCACCGATCAGCGTGCCGCTCTGACCCCGTTGCCGGAGAAGGGGCCACCCCCCTCGTACGCCGAGGTTCTGACCCGCGCCCGCGCCCAGGCCGAGCTGGCCAACGCGGCCTTCTACCGCAACAACTGGAACGAACTTCAGGACGCCGCCCGCGCCCTGGAACAGACAGCGCAGATCCTGCCGAAGACCTGGGACGTGCCGCCGCAACAGAAGGCCAACCTGGCCGACATGAGCGATCAGCTCCGCAAGGAGGCCGGCGTCCTGACCACGGCCGCCCGCTCGATGGACGAGAAGGCCGTCAACGACACCATGACCCGGATCACCCTGGCCATCCGCAAGATGCGTCTGGATCAATGAACGACCTGCTGAGTCGCTGGCATGCCACGCTTGCCGCGTTGCAGCGAACCGGCCCGCTCGTCGAGGAACTCGGCCGGGATCTCCTGCACCGCTGGGACGAGCCGCAGCGTCACTATCACACCCTGGCCCATCTGCGAACGCTGCTCGACCTGGTGTCGGGAGCCGCTGCGACCGTTGTTCTGGCGGTCTGGTTCCACGATGCGATCTACGATCCCCGCTCCAGCCAGAACGAGGCGGAGAGCGCTCAACTCGCACGGGAACAGTTGGCCCGACTCACGCTCGACCCGGACCAGATCGACGAGGTCGTCCGTCTGGTGCTGCTGACTCGCACTCACACGACGAGCCCGGACGATGAGGCTGGCCAACTGCTGCTCGATGCCGACCTGGCCATCCTGGGCGAGAAGTCCGAGACGTACGACGCCTACGCGGCGGCCATTCGACGCGAGTATGACTGGGTTACGGAATCGGCCTATCGACAGGGCCGGGCCGAGGTGCTGACCCGGTTCCTGGAGCGAGAGCACCTCTACTTCACGGAGCGATTCCGGGCCAGCCATGAAGAACGAGCCAGGGCGAACCTCCTGCGCGAACTGGCGGCGTTGAACTGACCGTTCCTGGTGAGAAACGCCGCTGGCGTGGTCGTTCAGGATAGTGGAGCGAGTTCGGTTGTCAGAAGACAGGTGGGCTATCCCCAGGGCGTCCGGTTCAGCCCCGTTTCGCCTCCAACTCCTGCCACCGGGCGTACAATCGCTCGACCGTTGCCTGCGCCGCTTCCAGCGCCTGACACGCCTCCGTCAGCACAACGTGGCCAGCCGTGGCCGCTGCCTCGACCTTCGCCTGACAGGCCGTCACGCTCTCCTCGGCCGACTGGATCGCCGCTTCCATGCCGTCCAGCTCCTTCTGCTCGGCGTAGCTCAATTTCCTTGGCTTTGACGTTGGATTCGTTGTTGGTTTCGCCGTCGGCGTTGGTTTCCTGGCCGCCTCACGCTCCGCGATCGAACGCTCGTACGCCGACAACCATTGCGACACGCTGGCGTAACTGCCGGCGTTGCCCTGGCCGTCCAGGCCGATCACCTCGGTACAGATCCGATCGAGCAACTCACGGTCGTGGCTCACGATCACCAGCGCTCCCGGAAACTCGCTCAGACTCTCTTCCAGAACCTCCAGCGCGGGGATGTCGAGGTGGTTCGTCGGTTCGTCGAGGAGGAGCAGATCGCCCGGCCGAAGCATCAGCTGGGCGATCCGCACCCGGGCCTGCTCGCCACCGGACAGGCTCGCCAGCGTCACGTCGAGTTGCTCCGGCCGAAACAGAAACTGCTTCGCCCAGGCCACGACGTGCAACGGCCGACCGCGATACTGCACCGTGTCGCCCTCCGGACAGAGGGCCTTTCGCAACGTCACGGCCTGGTCCAGCGACGAACGGCCCTGCTCGAACATCTCCGTCTGCAAGGCGTCGGCCCGGACGATCGTTCCCGTGTCTGGCTCAACCAGGCCAGCGAGGGCGCGCAGGAGCGTACTCTTGCCGCTGCCGTTGGCTCCGAGCAGGCCGAGTTTCGTGCCGGGTGACAACGTGATGTCCACGTCCTGGAACAGTTGCCGACCGCCGAGCGATTTCGACAGGCCCGTCGCTGTCAACAGCTTGCGCGACTTGCGTCCCGTGGCGACGAAATCGATGCCGGCCGACCCCGCCGCCGCGTTGCGAACCTTCAACTCGGCCAGATCCTGCCGCCGCTGCATGGCGTCGTCGATGCGCGAACCGGCCTTGCGCGTCCGAGCTGCCGCCTTGCGACCGAGCCATTCCGTCTCGACGCGCACCTGGTTCGCCATGCGCTCCTGCTGGGCGGCCTGACCGGCCAGGAACTCTTCGCGACGATCGACGAAGTCGTCGTAGGTACCCGGAGCCCGGAAGTAGCCCTCCGGGTAGTAGCGCCCGATCTCGATCACCTCATCGGCCACCGCCCGCAGAAAGGCCCGGTCGTGGGTCGCCACGAGGTAGCCGAACTTCGCCCCGCGCAGGAGTTTCTCCAGCCAGACGATACCGGGCAGGTCGAGATGGTTCGTCGGTTCATCCAGCAGCAGCACGTCGGGCCTGAGGACCAACTGACGGGCCAGGGCCAGCCGCTTTCGCCAGCCGCCCGAAAGTGTCGCCGCCGGCTGCTCTCCGTCCGTGAAGCCGACCTGTGCCAAGGCGATGTCAGCGGCCACCTCGCGTTCGTGGTCGTCCAGCGCCTCCGTGGCCAGGGCCTCCAGCAGCACCTGTCGGACGCTCAGACCCACCGGAAACGTGTCGTCCTGGGCCAGATAGCCGACACGCGCTCCCTGTCGGACGATCCGCTCGCCAGCGTCCGGTTCGTCACGCCCGGTCAGGAGACGCAGCAGGGTGGACTTGCCGGCACCGTTCGCGCCAATGAGCCCGAGTCGTTCGCCGGCCCGGAGGTTCAGCGACAGGTTCGTGAACAGGGGTCGGGGACCGAATCCTCGGGTCAGACCTTGCACGCTCAGCAGGACACTCATCGAATCGCCTCGGCCGTGGTACAATTCCGTGGGCACTCCCTTCAGGATAGCGGACGCCCCACCCCGGAGACCAGCGATGACGATCCTCTACCTCGACGCCGACGCCTGCCCGGTCAAGGCCGAGGCGTACCGCGTCGCGGGTCGCTACCGCGTCCGCGTCCTCGTCGTCGCCCGGTACGCTCTGGCGGTGCCGAATGATCCGCTCATCGAGATGATCACCCGTGCCGGCCACGAGGAAGTCGATGACTGGATCGCCGAGCAGGCCAACTCGGGCGACGTGGTGGTCACGGCCGACATTCCGCTCGCCGCCCGCTGCCTGGTGAAGGGATCGCGCGTCCTGAGCCCTCGGGGCGAACCGTTCACCGAGGACGACATCGGTGCCGCCCTGGCGATGCGCGAACTGATGAACACGCTCCGTCAGGATGGCACCGTCTCAGGCGGCCCGGCACCGATGACGCAGAAGGACCGCTCACGCTTTCTGTCGAAGCTCGATGAACTGATCAACGCGGCGCTGCGCGGGAAGTGAGTCGGTGAATCTCCTTGCATCCGCCCTTCCGCCGGGGTATCGATAAGCCACCGACCGCAGACCACCCCCACGGAGCCGACTCGATGAATCTTCCGCGTCTCTTCACCGCACCTCTGCTCGCTCTGGCTCTGGCCAGCGTGCCAGTCGCGACGGCTCAGGATACCAAGAAGGCCGATCCCGACGCGCAGTACAAACTCGGCCCCGACTCGATGGAACGGCCCGGCGTCCCGAAGGGCAAGGTTCTCGAGTTCGAGATGAAGGACAGCGAGACCTTTCCCGGTATGACACGGAAGTGGTGGCTCTACATCCCCGCTCAGTACGACGGCAAGAAGCCGGCCGCCCTCATGGTTTTCCAGGACGGTGGCGGTTATCAGTCGCGCAACGGAGCCTGGCGTGTGCCGACTGTTTTCGACAACCTCATTCACGGCAAGGAGATGCCCGTCACCGTGGGCGTCTTCATCAATCCCGGCACCAAGATCCTCGCCCCGGGTCAGGCACCGTCGAAACGGGCGACGAACCGTAGCGTCGAGTACGACACTCTCTCCGACAAGTACGCGACCTTCCTGATGACCGAGATCCTTCCCGAGGTCGAGAAGCACGTCAAAATCACGAAGGATCCGGAAGGCCGGGCCATCTGTGGCGCGTCCAGTGGTGGCATCTGTGCCTTCACGGTCGCCTGGGAGCGGCCCGACCAGTTCCGCCAGGT
>CAYYJM010000205.1:0-1799 GCA_964471755.1 uncultured Alcaligenaceae bacterium | reverse complement strand
GACGATCGGCAGCTTCACCAACATTCGCGGTGGCAACAAGTATCCGGACCTGGTCAAGGGGACGCCGAAGAAGCCGATCCGCGTCTTCCAGCAGGACGGCAAGAACGACATCGTCAACCAGTTCGGCAGCTGGCCGGAGGCGAACAAGGCGATGGCCGCCGCCTTGCAAGAGAAGGGCTACGACCACAAGATGGTCTGGGGCGAGGGAGCCCACAACTCGAAGCACGGCGGCAGCATCCTGCCCGACGCGCTCCGCTGGCTCTGGCGCGGCTACCAGGTCAAGGACGAGTGAGGCGGGCCGTGGGTCCGGTTTCGCCGACGTTCTGAGCGGTTCAACGTCGCAGCCCTCTTGATTTCCTGGCAGAATGCTCTACCATACGAAGTATGCCGGAGTGGCGGAATGGCAGACGCGCCAGGTTGAGGGCCTGGTAACCTTTACTGGTTGTGCAGGTTCAAGTCCTGTCTCCGGCACTTACGCAACAAAGACTCGGGGCGATCTGCCCCGAGTCCTTGCTGCGTTTCCGGGCTTGTGTCGTCCCTTTCTTACCCACCCTGTGCGACAAGGTTGACGGCCTGATTTTCCAGGCACCGCGGCGCGGTAGTAATGCTTGAGAAGGCCGCCGAGTGATTATCTCCTGCTCGAGGCTCCGGGCGGAATCGGCAACTCCTGTCCGAACGCCTCCGGCAATAGTTCCAGGATGCGGACCACCTCGCCGTCTATCGCCACCTCATACGCGACGCCGAACTCGACGCCGAACGTCGTACCCGTGCGGAACTTCCCGCCCGGAGGCGGTGGCGGTGGGCGTCGCGCTTCACGCCACCCCCGCCGCAGGGGCGGCAGGCGATTGATGTCCGCGCCGCCGTCCACTTCGGTGTAGGCCCCGTCGCTAATCCGGGTGCGGAAGTGGACCCGCAGCAGGTTCTTGTCGGCCAGCCAGGTGACGTAAAACAGTTCCTGCGTTTCCCGTGGCCCCGTCGGTTGGCGGTCCTTCAGCCACTTCTTCCGGGCGTCGGCCAGGACCCGGTTCCAGGCGGCCTGGTGCGATTTCTGATGCTCCGCGTAGGTCTTGCGCAGATCGGCAATCACCTTCGGCAGGTCGAACGGGAACTCCTTCGTCCGATCGAGACGACGCATCTTCGTGGCGACGAATCCTTCGTCGGCAGGAGCCCCGAGGCCGTCGTTGACCTCGACCTCGACCAGGGCGACGGGCCCCTCGACCTTCCAGGGAGCGAGGTTTTTCGCGTTGGCCATGTTCAACTTCGGGTAGACCTTGACCTGCTGGCCCTTCTCGCCGACCTGGACCTGGAGGTTGGTGATGAGGGCGTTCGCCTCGGTCGGAGTGTAGACCCAGCGGTAGCTGCCGGCGTTGCGGCTGAACGCGATCGCGTCGGGCGGCCCACTTCGGCCGTCCTGGCCCATCACCGCGACGACGTTGGCGACCAGGACGCCAACTACCTTGCCGGGCAGAGGCTCGTACTTGCGGTACGGGATGAAGGCCTTGCGATCCTTGATCGGTTCGACGGTGACGGGGACCGGAACGGCCAGCACGACACCGGCCAGAAAGGCCGGGAGCAGCAGCACAACCGCGTGACCAGACAGGCGACGCATGTTCTTCTCCGGCAAAACAGGACAGGAGAACTCTGCTGACAGCATACCCGACGCGGATTCTGATGACCAGGCACCCGGCGGGCGGATCCCAGTAGTGGAGGCATGTAGGGTGGGCGGGAGCGCCACCGACGCCCAATCGTCCCGGAAGGCCGGAACAGCGCAGGCCCACCGATGCTCCGACGGGAGCGCA
>CAYYJM010000204.1:0-11743 GCA_964471755.1 uncultured Alcaligenaceae bacterium | reverse complement strand
GCCTCGTAGAAGCGCAGGAGCTGGCGAGACTCGTTGACCGACATCTTGCCAGCCCGCACCGCCTGCTCGGCCGACTTGCGCATTCGGTCGAGCAGGTCGCTCACGTTGTACTCGACGTACTCGAGGACCTCTCGCACGGTATCGCCCTTGACGAACTCCTCGATCGTGTACTCCCCCTCCTGATCCACGGTGATGTGGACGGCGTTGGTGTCGCCGAAGAGGTTGTGCAGGTCGCCCAGGATCTCCTGGTAGGCCCCGATCAGGAAGGCACCGATCAGGTACTGATCGCCGGTAAACGGGTGCAGCTGGAGCGTGTTCCGCACGTCGCGGAGATCGATGAACTGGTCGATCTTGCCGTCACTGTCGCAGGTGATGTCGCCGAGAACGCCGCGACGGGTCGGAGCCTCGTTCAGCCGATGGATCGGCATGATCGGAAAGAGCTGGTTGATCGCCCAGCTGTCCGGCACCGACTGGAAGACGGAGAAGTTGCAGAAGTAGGTGTCGGAGAGCAGCGATTCCAGGCCGGCCAACTCCTCCGGCAGGTAGTCCAGCTCACGAGCCAGACGCAGAATCTTGCTCGCCGCCGCCCAGAAGAGCCGCTCGACGAGCGCGCGATCCGCCAGGGACATCGCGCCGACGTTGAACATGTTGATCGCCTCGTCCACGGCCTCGACGGCATCGTGGTAGTGGCGGATCAGGTTCTTCTTCTTCATCTCGCGCAGGATGCCGAACAGGTCGGCCGCCTGCTGCGGAGCGTCCTCCGGGAGGTCCGGAGGAGTCTGGTAGCGGTCGAAGTTCGACACGCCGAGGACATCGAAGACGAGCAGGCTGTGATAGGCCACCGTGGCCCGGCCCGACTCGGAGACGATGGTCGGATGCGGCACCTCGGCCTCGTCACAGACGCTCTTGATGCGGAAGACGATGTCGCGGGCGTACTCTTCCAGGGTGTAGTTCACCGACGACTCGAAATCGGTCTGCGAACCGTCGTAGTCGATCCCGAGACCGCCGCCGACATCGAGGTACTTGACCGGCACGCCCGCCTTGTACAGCTCGACGAAGATGCGCGACGCCTCGGTCAGGGCATTCTTGATGCTGCGGATGTTGGTGATCTGGCTGCCGAGGTGGAAATGCACCAGTTGCAGACAGTGGGCCATGTCGCGGGCCTTGAGATACTCGACCGCTTCGAGGACCTCTGTGAGCGTCAGGCCGAACTTGGAGCGGTAGCCGGCGCTGGACTTCCACCGCCCGGCACCCCGCGCGGCCAGCTTGACGCGGACGCCGATGGCCGGCTCGACCTTCAGCTCCTCGGCGTACTTGATGATCATCTCCAGTTCGGAGAACTTCTCCACGACGGGGATGATCTGCTTGCCCATCTTGCGGGCGAGCATGGTCGTCTTGATGAACTCATCGTCCTTGAAGCCGTTGCAGATGATCGGCGCATCGCTGTCGTTGGTCAGGGCCAGCACGGCGAGCAGTTCCGGCTTGGAACCGGCTTCGAGGCCGAAGGAAAACTCCTTGCCGAAATCGACGATCTCCTCGACGACCTGGCGTTGCTGATTGACCTTGATGGGGTAGACGCAGCAGTAGGCCCCCTGGTACTCGGCTTCCTCGATCGCCTTGCGGAAGGCGTCGTGGATCTCGCCGACGCGGTGGCGCAGGATGTCGGTGAAGCGCAGCAGCAGCGGGAGTTGGTAGCCGCGTTCCTGCAGGTCATCGACGAGCAGTTTCAGGTCGATGCCCTGATCGGCACGCTTGCTGGGCATGACGACCACGTGACCGGCCTTGTTGATCCCGAAATACCCTTTGCCCCAGTTCCGCACGCCGTATGCTTCGAGGGCGTCCTGGATCTTCCAGCGATCCATCAAATCCGGGTCGAGGCCCTTGGCCATCTCAGTGATTCCCCCAGGTCGGTGACCAGCGCGATTGTGAAGGCGAACGGGACGACATTCCCCGTGACAGACACACCATCAGACCTTCCATCTGTATGGAGGTTCGCCCCGGCCGTCAAGGACATTTCCCCCATCGGGCACGGCACTACAATATACACCGTCCGGAGCGACCTGACTGCCCCGGTAATTCTGAATCCGAACCCGGTCCCGCGAACGCGAGTCACCCGCATGCTGATGCTCGAACCCAACCCGACGCCGTACGACCTGCGCTGGCGCATGTTCGGCATCCCTGTCCGGGTCCATCCCATGTTCTGGCTGATCTCGACCATCCTCGGCTGGTCGTGGTTCGGCCTGGGAGATTCGGGTGCCGAGGGGCTCGGCTTCGTGGCCCTGTGGGTCGGCTGCGTTTTTCTGTCGGTCCTGATTCACGAGCTGGGTCATGTCGTTGCGGGCCGCATTTTCGGCTCATCCGGACACATCGTCCTGTTCAGTTTCGGCGGCCTGGCCATCGGTTCGAGCGACGTTCCGCGGCGCTGGCAGCGGATCTGCGTCTACCTGGCGGGTCCGGGGGCACAGTTCCTGCTGCTCGGTCTGCTCTGGCTGCTATGGGATCCGATCCGGCGCACCGTGGCCCCGACGGCGTTCTTTCGGCCGGTCGCCGTCCTGCTGTTCATGCTCTGGATCATCAACCTGTTCTGGCCGATCCTGAACCTGCTGCCGATCTGGCCTCTGGACGGCGGTCAGGTGAGCCGGGAACTCTGCGAGGGAACCTGGCGGGCCAACGGCCGGCGTTACTCCCTGATCATCTCGATGGTCACCGCGATCGTCCTGGCGTTGCACATCATCCTGTCGCAGAACGGCAAGCCCGGTCTGATTCCGATCCTCAACGAATGGTTCCCGTTCACACCCGGCCTGCTGACGGCGATCTTCTTCGGTCTCTTCGCCATGCAGAGCTTCCAGGCGTTGCAGGAGGAGAGCCATCGCCGCCGCAACTGGGACGACGACCGTCTGCCGTGGGAGCGGTGACAGGTCGAGGTTAGCCGCGAATGATCTGGGCCATGCACTCGGCGAGTTTCTCCGGCGTGCAGACCAGAATGTCCATGCCGACCTTGCGCAGTTTCTTCGCCGTCTCCTTGTTGTAGGCCGGCCGGGCGTCGTACCCCAGCGCTCCCAGGCCGATCAGACGCATGCCAGCCTGGGCCATGCTCTCGGTCTGTTCGATCAGGTCGCGCTCGTCCCGACCCTCGTAGAAGTCGGTGATCAGCACGACGATCGTCCGGGCTGGCTCGCGGACCAGCGTCTCGGCGTACTGCATTGCCATCGTGATGTCAGTGCCGCCGCCGAGTTGCACCGAGAGCAGCACATCGACCGGCTCGCCGACCTTGTCGGACAGGTCGGCGATCTGTGTGTCGAACAGGAACAGGGACGTCCTGACGGCCGGCAGTTCGGCGAAGATCGACGCCATGACGGCCGAGAAGATGGCGCTGTCGAGCATCGAGCCGGACTGGTCCACGGCCAGGACGATGTGCCAGGGCCGCTTCTTTCGCTCGGCCGCGTAGAAGTAGAGGCGATCGACGAGGAGTTTCTCTCGCTCGCCGTCGTAATTTCGCAGATTGCGGCGCAGCGTCGTTTTCAGGTCGAGGTTGCGATAGACCTTGCGCGGCGAATGGCGATCGCGCCGGATCGCCCCGGTGATGGCGTTCTCGATGGCGACGCGGATTTTGTCCTTCAACTCCTCGACGACCTGCTGAATGATCTTGCGAGCCAGGCCGCGTGTCTCCGGGGTGAGCAGATTCTTGTGCGTCAGGAGCGTCTTGACGATCTCGGTGTTCGGCTCGATCTTTTCGAGCAGATCGGGCTGGGAGAGCAGCTCATGGATGCCGCGTCGGCTGACCAGTTCGCGTTCCATGACCTCCTTGACCTGCCGTGGAAAGAGTTCATGCACGGCCGCGACCCACTCCGGCACGGAGAGCGTGGACTTGCCCTTGCCGCCCTGGCGACCCTTCGATTTGCCGCGGTTCCGACCGCCGGCCGAGCGTCCCTGCCCTGAGCCTGCCTCCTGGCCATCACCCTCCTCGAAGAGGAAGCCGACGAGTTCCTCGACGCGCTGGGCCTCCTCGTTGCCGGCGCAGGACAGGCCGTGCTGCTCGGCCTGTTTGCCGAGGACGAGCCGCCAGCGGGTCAGGGTTTCGCGATCGTGGTCGTTCGGCTGTGTGGTCATCCGGGCTCCCGTTCGGGCGGTTTTGGCGAGCGTGGGGCGTCAGCCCCATGAGTCTGCGAACGCTCATGGGGCTGACGCCCCACGCTCGCCAGGGAAAGTCTCAAAACTCCCACCGGGCGAGAATCCGGGCCACCTGGCGATCGATCTCGGCGATCCGTGCCGCCGCTCCGATCGACGTCCGCAGCTCGGTCACTTCCTCCGCCTCACGGAGGCCGTAGCGGCGGGCGACGTTCTCGGCCAGCGAATCGCGCTGACGTTCGTGCAGTCGCTCGAACGCGCCGCGCATCCGTGGCAGCATCGTCAGGAACACTTCCCACTCGGCCGCACGCAACAGTTCATCGATCGCACCGATCAGTGCGTCGGCCCCGAGCATGATGGCGGTACTCGATACGGCCAGGATGCCGTCGATGAAGTCGCCGGCGGTGACCATGCGATCGGCCGGGGCGCGAGCGAGTGCTGCCACGTCGGCGGCGAGATCCTCGGTCGGCCGCGTGCGCAACTCGGTCAGGAGGCCGAGGAACGCCCCGCTCAGGAATGGCACCTGGCTGTTCTCCGCCGCGAGACGAACCTGTTCAGCGAACAGATCACGATCCAGGCCCGGCCGATCGCTTCGCTGGACCGTCTCGGCCAGGACGAGCAGGCTGGAGACGATCGCCGGATGCTGGTCGTCCGGCGCGTTGGCCGCATCGAGCAGGGCGAAGCACGCCCGATCGAAGCAGCGGTCGATCAACTCGCCGAGTACGTCGCGGCGCAGGCCACGGAACACGGCATAGCGATCGAGCAGGCTCAGGCTCGATAACGCACTCGCCAGGGCGATGAATCGGCCGTCCTGATCGATCGCCTGGGCGCAGACCTCCTCAACGTGCTGAACGAGATCGGCGAAGTCCATGTCGATTGCCTGGACGAGATGCGCACAGGCGGCGTCGGCTTGCAGGCCGTCCTCGGCGATCTGCTCGCGCAGCCGGGCCAGGGCGGCGGCCTCGATCGTGTCGCCGTAGAGGTTCAGTTCGATCAACTTCGGCTCGACGTCCGGGCTCCAGCCGAGTTGCCAGCTTTCGCGGAAGATCAGGCCGCCCTCGACGTCGCTGGCCGGCCGCTCGACCAGCGAGCAGACCGGCACCCGCAGGTAGCGCATGCGCTGGAGGAAGATCGATCGTCGATGATCGCGCGGTTCGCGTCGGTCGAGGTCGAGATACCGTTTGCCCTCGCGCTCGGCGATCTCGGCCAGGTCCAGGTCGCTCAACTGGGCGTGGAAGTCGCTCAGGATCGGCAGTCGGCCCAGAGCCTCGGTCACCTTGCCGAGCTTCGTGCCGATGGCCGCCTTGTCGAACGCGGCGAGCAGATGCCGGCCCTGTTCCTTCGGATCGCCCTTGACGCAGCAGGTGATCAGGGCGTCGCGCAGGTCATCGAGGACGGGTTGCGTCCGGCCGCGCAGACGTGCCAGCATCCGGGCGTGCTGCGCGACGGCGATGGCGTCGGCCGACGAGACGTGCGAGCCGGCCCGGCGCGTCTGGCGCAGCACCTGGACGGTGAACTCGACGGCCAGATCGTCCAGCCGGCCGGCCTTCGCCAGGTCGTGGCAGAGTTGATAGAACTGCGGCGCGCGGTTGCCCGCTCCGTAGCCGGCCAGATTCGACATGCGGAAGTACGAGTACGGCACCAGCGTGTTGAACACCGTCCCGGGCGGACATTCCGGTGGCGATGTCGTGTCAGCTCGGTCGAGGAACAGGTGGAAGCCGCCGCAGACGACCATCGCATCGCGCGGGGCGATCTTCTCGGTGTGAAGCGTCTCGGTGATGGTGCGCAGCATGTGCCGTTCGCGCGGTAGGGTGTCGTCGCTGGCGACGGCCCGGGGATCGCGTGTGATGCGTGACGCGGCGCAGAACAGGGCCAGGTCGCGGCGGAGACACTCCGGGTCTTCCGAATCTGGCCGCGACTCGAAGAGCGTGTCCCAGCCCTCGTCCCACGACTTGAACCCGGCCGTGTCGGCCAGGGCCTGGTAGAACCGACTGGTCGTCAGCGTCCGCTCGTCGTCCGGGCCGGGCATGGCGGGCCTCTCGGGCTGGGCCAGCTCCTCGCGGCGTGGCAGTCGGGCGTGCTGTGGTAGATCCATGCAGACGATGCGGGCGTTGACCTTCGCCGCCGCCTGGATCGTGGCGTACTCGGGCGAGCAAGCAAGGAGCGGATAGAAGCACGAGAAGCGCGGCGGAATGTCCGGGGCGGGGCTGGCGATGCCAGCCAGGCCGAGGACGTTGCCATCGTCGCGGTACGAGCAGTAGATGGCAATCGGAGGCTGCGTCCTGGCGTCCTGGATGTGTGGGATGACGTTCCCGACGTCGGCCGGCGCTTCCAGGAAGATGATCTTCGGTTTGCGTTCGTGGATGACGCGATCCAGGGCGCGGGCGATCATCGGCGAGTGGTGCCGGACGGGGAACCAGTACAGGTCTTCGGCAAGGACGCGCTCGACCTGGGCGCGCAGCGCGTCGATGTCCAGCGTGAGGGCGCTGGCGGCCTGGCCGACGGGGTCGGCGGTAGCGCTCCGCGTCATGGCTGCGTCCTTTGTAGGGTGGGCCGAGCGCCAGCGAGAGCCCACCGGGCCTCGCCGGGTTGGTGGGCTCTCGCCTGCGGCTCGGCCCACCCTACGAGTTGGCTCCACGTCATTTCAGCTCCCGGTTCAACGTCTCGTGGAACTCCTTCCATTCGGCGCTCTTCGCCGCTCGCTTCTTGGCGACCAGGATGTTGTACTCCTTCAGGATCGCCAGATCGTTCAGGTCTTCCTTGACGATGGAGCCGATCAGATTCCGGGCGACATCGGCCGCACCGAGGGTGCCCTGGCCGAAGAAGCGGGCGTACAGGGCGGCGTCCAGTGCCGTGCCGATCGCCTCGGCCGTCGAAAGCGTCGTCGATGGCTTCTTGATGCTCACGCCATCGATCGTCTGGCCGTCGCGGATCTCGCGGAAGACCGTCGTCAGCAGTTCCATCACGGTCAGCGTCAGTTTCACCGGCAGGTCGTAGCGATCGAGCAACTCCTGCGACCGGCTGTGGACGACCTCCATCTCCGTCTTCTGGTCGCCGATGATCGGGATGTAGACGTAGTTGAAGCGTCGCTTGAGCGCGGCTGACAGCTCGTTGACACCCTGGTCGCGCGTGTTCGCCGTGGCGATGATGTTGAAGCCGGGTTTGGCCCAGACCATGTTCGCGTCGGGCAGTTCCGGGATGGCGACCGCCTTGTCGGACAGGATCGACACCAGGGCGTCCTGCACGTCGGGGACGCAGCGCGTGATCTCCTCGAAGCGGAGGAGTTTGCCCGCCTTCATCGCCACCATGGTCGGGGCGGGAATGAGGTTGTTCGGGTTCGGCCCCTCGGCGATGACGCGGGCGATGTTCCAGCTGTACTTGATCTGCTCCTCGGTCGTGCCGGCCGTTCCCTGGATGGTCAAAATCGATGTGCCGGAGATGGCCGCAGCGAGGTGTTCGGACAGCCAGCTCTTCCCTGTCCCAGGCTCGCCGACCAGGAGTAGGGCCCGCTCCGAGGCGAGGGTGACGATCGACCGCTCGACGATGCCGTCGTCGCCGAAGAATTTTCGTGTGATCGGCACCTCGATCGTCTGGCCATCGCGGTCGAGTTTGAGCGGCGTCTTGCTGCCGACGATGTACTTCAGTACGGAGCGCGGCGACAGGTTCCAGGCCGGTGGCGCGGGCTCCGGGTCGTTCTGCTTCAGGGCGGCGAGCTGGTCGGCGTAGCGGACCTCGGCCGGCTCGCGGAGTTGCTCGACCACGCGAGCCGGCCGAGATGCGGCCGGGGGGGTGGCATTCGTCGGAGCGGTCTTCCTGGCCATCGTGTCGATCTCCGGGGGTTCACAGCGCGTAATAATCCTCAGGTTAGTGGTGATGAGGTAGCGGCCGGTTTGGAGTGCGACCCTGGCACGAACCGGACGACGCTGTCACCAGTCGTCGGCCAGCGGCAGCCCATCTCGGGGATCACACGCGGATTGCCAGGTCCGCAGAGAGATCGCTTTCTGGACGGCACGCACACTTCCGTCCGCCAGGGCGACCTGCATCGCCCGGTGTGGTGTTTGTGGTACGCGGCTGTCACATTCTCCCAGGTAGCGCGGCTGGACCTGGAACATCAGGCCCGGATAGTAGCCCGCATCGATCGGTGTCTTGTCGTGGCGAGGGATGCCAAAGAGGGCACGCCAGATGTCGGTCGAGTCGCCCCAGAGGTTCCCGTAGGTGGTCGTGGAATCCAGGACGGTGCCAAGCGAGCAGGTGCCATACCTCTCGGCCAGAACGATTACGTTCGAGGTCCCATCGACGAGGGAAGCGATTCGGGTGGCTCCCCCCTCCTGCCTGGCCTCGGTGGTGGCGGCGTTGGGGTTACCGAGGACGAGATAGTTGAACCCGTAGCTCGCGACCCCATTGAGATGGGCGTTGCCATAGGTGGTCAGGCAGCGGCCTTCCTGGTTGGTAATATCGGACGAGCAGAGGTACGCTTTGACGACGGCCGACGAGTCGAGGTAGGCCGACTGCTCGATGTAAGGCAGGAGCCAGGTAAACGCCGTGCGCGAGACCGGCCCCCAGTTTTTCAGTGTGACGAAGGGCACGCCGTGTCTGGTTCCGGTCAGCGGCGGAAACACCTTGTAAGTGTCGTGAAAGTGATGCAGAGCCAGACCGATTTGCCGCAGGTTGTTATTGCATTGAATACGACTCGCAGCCTGGCGCGCCGTCTGGACCGCGGGCAGGAGCAGACCGAGGAGGACGGCGATGATCGCGATGACCACGAGCAGTTCAAGCAGCGTGAAGCCACGCCGACTCGTGCATCCGGCCGTAGGCGATACCATGTTACTTCCCCTCGGGAAACCGCAAGATGTAGACGGTACCGTTGTCGTTGCTCGTGACCAGGTGTCGTCCGTCGGAGGCGAAGGCGAGATTCGTCACCGTGAACGGGACTTTCCACTCGTGGGCGATTCGCTTCTGTTTCAGATCATAAAGACCGAAAGTTTTCTCCGTGGCGAAAGCGAGTACGGCATCGCGTGCTCCGAGCCGGGCGACGCGGATCCCGGGAACGGGAATCTTGATCGAGGCGGCCGGTTCATCATCTCCCAGGGTCCAGATGTAGCAGGCATCGGGTTGTGGAATAACGAGCAACCGGCTTGACGTCGCGACGAATGGAACGCCGGAGCCGGCCAGCAACCCGGTATCGACATTGTTCTGCAACCGCGCCTGGCCCTGGGCGACTTCGTAGTGGTGCAGCCGGTAGGTCCCCCCCTGACTCACGAGGACATACAGTCGGATCTCGGTGGAGGGAACGAAGGCAACCAGTTCCGCTTTGACCGGAATCTCAGCAATCCGATGCTGGGATTTCTCGCCGCCCTGGGATAAGAATAGCTCGATCCGCTCGTTGACCGAGGCGACGATCTTCCCGAACGCACTCCACGCCCGAAGGTTGGTGTCAGGCGGGGTACTTCCACTGAGCCCAACCTCCTTCCGGGCCCAGTTCACCATCCGGTTCTCGATGCCGGCGAAGTTGGCCGAAGCCGACAGAGATCCGACCACCCGTTCGCGGCATTTCAGCAGGTTGTTCGGATCCGGCACTAACCGTGGGGCTGGGCCTTCCAGATCGTAGAGTGCCACACGTTTGTCCCACTGCACGAGCAAAGTAGACCCTCCCAGCAGCAGTGTCCCGCCACCGAAGTAGTCTCCCGATTGCCGGGGTTCTCCAATGACCGCGAACAGGTCCTTCGGCTGCCCTGGCAACGGCTCGCCCACTCGGATCTTCTCCGGGGCGGGTGGCTCCTTTGTCGCCGGGTCATCCTTGCCCTTGATCGCCACTTCGACCATGCCCTCCTTGCCGTCCGGCGTCCGCCACTTGATGGTGATGATGATCCCGGCCAGCAGCAAGCCGAAGCCGAGCAGGGCGGCCGCGATCCGGCCCCACGGCCACGGCTTCCGCGGCGGCGTGGCCGGAGCCGTCCTCTCCAGCGCGTTCAGCTCCGCCAGCGCCGCCCGGACGTTCGCCGGCCGGTCGGCTGGGTCCTTCGCCACCAGCCGACCGATGAACCGGGCCAAGCCCGCCGGCACACCCACGGCGAGCGTCTCGACGGCGGCCGGCGTCTCCGTCGCCAGCACGCCGCCACGCGCGAACGGCGACTGCCCGGCCAGCATCCGGTACAGCACCACGCCGACACTGAACAGGTCGGCCCGGACATCGACCGGCTTGCCGCTGGCCTGCTCGGGGGCCATGTAAGCCGGCGTGCCCATCACAGCACCCTCGCACGTCAAGCCGTCCGACCGGCTCACGTCGCGGGCCAGGCCGAAATCGAGGATCTTCACTCGACCCGTGTCGGCGTCGAGCCACAGGTTCTGCGGTTTGATGTCGCGGTGGATGACGCCCTTGTCATGAGCAACGGCCAGGCCGGTCAGCACCTCGCGGGCCACGCGGATCACGTCGGCCACGCTCGGCGGTTTAGTTTGGCCCCGGAGCCAGTCCTCCAGCGTCTGTCCCTCAAGGAACTCCATTGCCAGGTACGGAACCCCGTCGGTCTCGGCGACCTGGTAGACGGTGACGATGTAGTCCGACTTGAGGGCCGCCGCCGCCCGGGCCTCACGCAGGAAGCGGGTCCGGGCCTCGGCCGTCCGCAGCTTCTCGCCGCGCAGCACCTTCAGGGCGACCTTGCGCTGCAGGGCCTCGTCGATCGCCTCGTAGACGACACCCATGCCGCCAGCCCCCAGGACGCGCACGACGCGGTAGCCGCCCAGGCGTTCCGGCATTGCGTCGGTGGCCAAGACCTGGGCACCGGACAGGACGTCCAGTGCCCGGCGGGCCAGTGCATCGGCCTCCTGCGTGGTCGGGACGTCCGAGTGCAGCGTCAGAGCGAGGGCCTCGGTCATCGTGTCCGCGGCGGCCATGAGACTCAGCTGGTCGCCACGCGACGGGTTCTCGTCCAGCCATTGCTCGATCCGGGCGATGTCGGCGTCATCGAGCTGACCGAGCAGGAAACGCTGCAGGTCCTCGTGGGACGGCTCGGGAAGGACGCTGGCCATGACGAGTCTCTGTAAGGGTGCCGAGGGATGTTCCCGTAAAGGCGTAACGCTCCTGGTCCGGGACATCTTTCGCGAAAACGGAGAAAATGTCGCTCATTCCAGGAGGCCATCCAGCTCGCGGCGCAGCCGGGCCAGGATGCGCGTCCGTGCCAGGTAGACCGCGTTGGCAGTCAGGCCGAGTTCGGCAGCGACCTCGGCGGCCAGCCGGCCGTGCAGCACGAACGCCTCGAATGCTTGCCAGGTGCGTTCCTCGAAGTCGCCGCGGATCAGGTCCAGCCCACGGCCGAGCAGGAAAGTCCGGTACTCGCGCTCGCCGATGTCTTCGGGTTCGCGGGAATCAGCGACCTGGTCGAGCCCCTCCGCTCCGCCGCGTGGGCGGCGCTGGCACCGCCGGTGGAAGTCGAGGCAGCGGCTACGGGTGACGCGGCTGAGCCAGCCGCGGAACGATTGGCCCAGCCCACGCTGGTAAGACGGCAGCAGACGGACCAGTTGGACGAGTACATCCTGGGCCAGGTCGGCGGCGTCCACGGCCTGTAGGCCCTGGCGACGCGCCCAGCGCAGGATCATTGGGGAATAGAGGTGGACGAAC
>CAYYJM010000203.1:0-11797 GCA_964471755.1 uncultured Alcaligenaceae bacterium | reverse complement strand
CCATTCGCTTAAGTTGGCGCGTATGGGCTCTCGCTGGCGCTCGGCCCACCCTACCTTTCTATTCCCCGCCCTCGTGCTGATGGAATACCGAATCACCGGCTCTACCACCGGCTGCTCATCGCCATCAGCCCGAACACCACCAGGTGGAACAGCACTACCAGGATGCCGAGCGTGATGCCAATGATGGCATGGACCGTGCCCTTGCTCTCCGGGTGCAGCCGGGCGTGCGAAAGGCCCAGGAAGCCGAAGACGACCGCGAAGATTCCCAGGGCCCCGCCGACGCACGGGATCAGGGCGAAGACGCCACAGTAGTACGACACCAGGGCCCAGCCGTTCTTGTACGGGATCAGCCCGCCCGTCTGGTCGGTGTAGTCGGATCGGTAGTCGCGCTCGTCGTCCTCATCGTCCTCGTCACGCCGTCGGCGACGACGCGGGCGGTCCGGCTCCCGATGGCGTCGTTCGCTGATCCCGTCGTCCTGACGCGGGTCTTCATCGTCGGTTGGCATGGGCAGTCTCCCGGTTACACGGTTGCGATGCTCCGCTCACGACACCGGCCGCGGCCCCATGCCGATCGCCTCGCGCACCAGGGCCATCGTCGCCTGGGCCTCCGCACGGGCGCGCCTCGCCCCGGCACGGAGCACGTCCTCGACGTCGTCCGGCCGGGCGGCCAGTTCCTTGCGCCGCTCACGCGCTGGCGCGAAGTGGGCGTTGATCTTCTCCAGCAGCAGCTTCTTCGCCTCGCCGAAGCCCATGCCGCCAGCCCGGTAACGCTCCGCCAGGGCGGCCTGCTCCTCCGGCGTGGCGAACAGGCTGTACAGCGTGAAGACGGTACACTTCGCCGGGTCCTTCTTATCCTCGACCGTCGAGCTGTCCGTGACGATGGCCATGACCGGCTTCTTCAGCGCATTCCCCTCGGCGAAGATGTCGATGGTGTTGCCGTACGACTTGCTCATCTTCTGGCCGTCGATGCCGGGGATCTTGCTCGTCGGTGTCAGCCGGGCGTCCGGGATCGGGAACACCTCGACGCCGAAGGCCCGGTTGAAGCGCTCGGCCATGTCGCGCGTCATCTCCAGGTGCTGCACCTGATCCTGGCCCACCGGCACCAGATGCGAGCGGTAGATGATGATGTCCGCCGCCATCAGGGCCGGGTAGGCGAACAGGCCGACGCTCGCCTCGATGCCCCTGTCGATCTTGTCCTTGTACGAGTGGGCTCGCTCGAACAGGCCCATGTTCGTGACCGTCTCGAGAATCCAGGCCAGTTCGCAGACTTCCGGCACGTCGGACTGGCGGAAGAAGGTGGCCCGGTTCGGGTCGAGGCCGAGGGCGAGGTAATCCAGGGCGACGTCGAAGGTGAACTGACGCAGCAGCTGTGCGGGAGACAGTGGTTTCTTGACACCGTCGGCGGCTGTCCTGGCCGTGTCGCGGATGGTCGTCAGGGCGTGGTAGTCGGCGATGAAGTAGAAGCACTCGCCCTGGTCCTGCAACTCGATGTGCTGGCGGATCGCTCCGAAGTAGTTGCCGAGATGGAGCTTGCCCGACGGCTGCACGCCGCTGAGGATGCGTTTTCGGGTCGGCGTCGGACTGGTCATCGGTGTCTCCTGGTTTGCTCTTCCAAAGGACCGTTGTAGGCGGTATGGGGTTCGGAGCAAGGCGGGGTGGAGATCGCCGATGGACAAGCAGACGGAGATCCTGGTCGGCGCACTGCGGCAGGCCCTGGGTCGGTCGGAGGAACAGCGTCTCTATCGGGCCGGCAAGCTGGAGGGTCTGTTTCCCGGCCGAACCGGGCCCGCCGGCGATGCCGCCCAGCAGGCCCTGCGCGAGGGCCTGATCGAGATCGTTCGCACCGAGACGAAGGGCAAGGTGGCCATCGACTGGGCCCGGCCGACGCCGGCCGGCGTCGAGTTCCTGCATCGACACGAGTCGCCGGTACGGGCCCTGCACGACCTGCGCGAGACGCTCCAGGCCAACCAGCAGGCCATTCCGCTCTGGCTGGAAGGGCTCCACGGCGACCTGCGCCAGCTCGGCGAGGCGGTCGCCGGCAGCGCGGCCCGCTGGGTCGAGAAGCTCGAGGAACTGACCCGCCGTGTCGATGACGCCCTGCGCCGCATCGAGGCCGCGTCGCCGCTGGTGCCGAAGGAACTGCTCGACGGCCTGCCGTGGAGCGTCGATGCCGTCAACTACCTCGATCGTCGTCGCAATGGCGGAGCGCCGGACGCCTGTCCGCTGCCGGAATTGTTCACCGCCCTTGTGGCACCGCATCCCAGCCTGACGATCGGCGGATTCCATGACGGATTGCGCCGCCTGCACGAGCGGCGCGTGGTGCGTCTGCAGCCGACGACGGGCGAGGTTGGCCGGCCGGAGTTCGCCCTTCTGGTCGGCGGCCTGGTCATGGTCGCGGCCCTGCGGTGAACCATGTATTTTGAAACATGACAGCTGGCGCGGCGTAATCATATGCTGGCGCGGTGTAATCATGTGCCGGGCCGGTTTCGTGACTCACCAAATCCTCGTCATCGTGGCGCTCAAGTATTTGCGCATTATCTGATCGAGGAGGGACGTCGGCGGTACAATACTCCAAACGAGCCGTGCGGGCCGACTGCGATCAATCACGGGAGGTGGTGCATGACGGCGGACAACTTCATGATCCTGGTGGAGCGGTTGCGGCAGCGACAGCCGTTCAAGGGGTTCTCCGTCGAGCTTCATGGCGGAGAGCGGTTTGAAGTCGATCACGCCGACGCGGTCATCGCCCGTGAAGGGATGGCGGTGTTCCTGGCTCCTGGCGGGGTGCCGCACTGGTTCGACCACGACAGCGTCCTGCGGATCATCGAAGCCGGTTCGGAAGCAAAGGCTGAGGAATCGGCTTGAAGAGCGCCGAACAAATCGCTGGTGCGATTCGAAGCGTCGAGTAGATCTGTAACGACTTGAGCGAAGGAACGCGGAGGACGTTACCTGTTGTTCCCTCAGCAGTCTGCTATCCCGGAAAAACAAAGGGGTCGGGAGTCGATTCCGGGTGCATCCCATCGCCGAACGCCCGGGATCAGTTGCCGGGCCGGCTCAATCGACTCGGAACCACGGAACGCCATGATCATGGAGTTCTGGCGGGCCGAGTCGGTGGTGGACACCGTCGTCCCCCGGACGTGACGGCCTCCCACGTTCTCACTGGTTTGGCGGCAGCACGGTTCGCTGGTACAATCACGGCAGGAGGTGCGACCATGACCATAGCTTCTTCCGTCGTTCACAGCGACCCTGACATCCTCGGCGGCACGCCTGTATTCGTCGGCACGCGGGTACCGGTCCGCACCCTACTCGATTACCTAGCTGCGGGCGACACGTTAGAGGAGTTCCTCGACCATTTCCCGACCGTCTCGCGTGAGCAGGCGGTCGCGGTGCTGGGACAGGCAAACGAACTGCTGGTGGCCCATGCGCATTCTGCTTGACGAATGTGTCCCCCGGCCGCTTCGTCGAGAGTTGACCGGTCACCACGTTAGCACGATCCAGGAGATGAGCTGGGCCGGAAAGAAGAACGGCGAGTTGCTCACTCTGATGGCCGGAGCGGGTTTCGAGGTATTGCTCACCGTGGACCAAAACCTTCGCCATCAACAGAACCTGGCGGCATCCGGCGTGGCGGTCGTGGTGATGGTGACCCCGAGCAACCGGTTGGCCGATCTGGTGCCTCTTGTCCCCAAGGTCAAGGCCGCTCTGAACAGCATCCAGGCCGGAGACGCCGTCGAGGTCTGCGCCTAACCAGTCTTTGGTGCGATTCGAAGCGTCGAGTAGATCTGTAACGACTTGAGCGAAGGAACGCGGAGGACGTTACCTGTTGTTCCCTCAGCAGTCTGCTATCCCGACCGGCGTCTCCGGTAACGGACTCGTCGGCAGTTCAGGTGACAACGGTAACCTCGGAGGCAACTCCGGTCGTGAGAGCGCGAGCCGACGCGGCGACTGCCAGCAGCAACGCGGTCGGGGGTCGATCGAGTATCAATGGAGAGACCAAGAGGGTCGCTGTCTGGTGCGTCGTCAACCGCTACGTGTGGGAGACTCGGCGTGGTGGCACGTGCATCACCGGCGTTGGCGTAGCCAGGGCGGTTTGGACCGTGCGGGCAACCGGGAGTTGCTACATGCGAACTGCCATCGTCAGATTCACAGCAAGGCGGTTGGAAAACGAAGCAAGCCGCGTCTCATCGTGTGAGGCGTTGAGCGCAAGCACAAGCCGGATGCGGTGAAAGCCGCACGTCCGGTTTCCTGGGGAGGAGGTCGGGGTAACTCGGCCTCCTTACCCGACCGAAGAGTGGCGCGAGGCGGATGGATCTCCAACCCTATCAACACTGGCTTGAGAACGCACTCCAAGAAGCCGAGATGTCGCTTGGAAAATGGGACGAGAGACGATGCAGTCGAACCGTTTCGGTCTCTTCCGTGCCCACTCTCTGGGCCGTGTTCAAGGAGTCGTTGGCGCAGCCCGTGGAGAACGATTATGGAGCTTTCGCTATCTTTGAATGTGCCGGGAATAGCCGAAAAAAAACGTGCGGCTTGGAGATGGGAAGGCGATCTGGAGTAGAGACTGATGTCGACGCTATTGTTCTCGTTCTGACCGCTCCTTGGCCGCGTTCTGGAGAATCGCTCTGGTGTGGCTTCGACTCGGCCAACCACTCCGGGCAACCCGGCGAACCCTGGCTTCTCCCCCTTGTCCCATTAATTGCTGAGTTCGAAGCGAACCCGACGTTCGCAAAAATCATGGCTCACCGCGGTCCGTGGGATTGTTGCTTACGGCTTGAGGATCGCGGGGATTGACGCCGAACAATCCGCTGGTGCGATTCGAAGCGTCGAGTAGATCTGTAACGACTTGAGCGAAGGAACGCGGAGGACGTTACCTGTTGTTCCCTCAGCAGTCTGCTATCCCGACCGGCGTCTTCGGTAACAGACTCGTCGGCAGTTCGGGTGACAACGGTAACCTCGGAGGCAACTCCGGTCGTGAGAGCGCGAGCCGACACAGCGACTGCCAGCAGCAACGCGGTCGGGGATCGATCGAGTAACTATAGGAGAGAACAAGAGGGTCGCTGTCTGGCGTGTCGCCAGTCGCTATGTGCGGAAGACTCGGCGTGGTGGCACGTGCATCACCGGCGCTGGCGTAGCCAGGGCGGTTCGGACAGTGCGGGCAACCTGGAGTTACTGCACGCGAACTGTCACCGGCAGATCCATTCACGGACGGCAAGCAACGGAACCGTGCGCGTCTCGCCAGAGGCGTTCGCGGAGGCTTGAGCCGGATGCGAGGAAACCCGCACGTCCGGTTCTCAGGGGGCGGGAAGCCAGTAATGACTTCCTGCCACCCGACCAGCAGACCGGCCACGCGAATGAAGGTTAGTCGAGTCCTTACGCCAATCTCCGCGTGAGCCGACTGCTGAGCGTGTTGTTCGGCCACACCAAATCGTGAGGGAGGTGCCTGATGCAACCGCGTTGCGCCCGAATCGGTGCCCTTGTCATTGTGCTGGCTTCGGTTCCAGCAATCTTCTGTCAGGCCGTTCGGTCGGCAGACGCACCAGCAATTATCGTCAAACCCCGAATCAATGTCAATTTCGGGCGGGCTCCTCTCTCTCCCGCCTTCAGCAAAGATTCAAAAACTCTTGTCGTCGCTGGTGGTTTTGGTCTCCATATCTACGATGTGGACACGGGCAAGCTGAGAGAAACCGCCAGGACTGATAGCAATGTTTTTGCAGTCACTTACAGCCCGGACGGCAACACGTTGGCGTACTCCGGGGTCATCCTTTGGGACGTGGCCGACGCCAAACGAAACAAGCTACGGTCCATCAACACCAAGGACTGGCTTGCATCTTCCCTGTCGTTCAGTTCGGATTCTAAACTGCTCGCGGTAGCGACCGACCGGAGTAAAATCGTCCAGGTGTGGGATGTCGCGAAAGAAAAGCAGGTAGCGACTTTCCCGCACGAAGTGGCGACTCCTTGTGTGGCCTTCAATCCCTCCAACGGCACTGTCGCGACTGGTGATAATAAGGGAGTTACCCGCCTTTGGGACATTTCCAAGAAAGAACCCCTTGCAACAATGAAAGGTCAACCAGTCATTCTGAATGCCGTGGTGTTCTCTCCGGATGGCAAGCTCCTCGCAACCGGAGGCGGAAGGCGGATCGAACTCTGGGACGTTCAGACCGGGAAAGAACTCGGGGCGCTTGAAGGTCACGAGATTTCTGTGGAAGCACTCGCGTTCAGTCGCGACGGCAAAACCTTGGTTTCCGCAAGTTGGGACAAATCCGTACGACTCTGGGACGTGGAAACTGGTCGGGTGAAAATGATATTCAAAGGGCACACGCAGCGGGTTCGGAGCGTCGCGATTAGCCCGGACGGAAAGACAGTCGTTTCTGGGGGTGACGATGATCTGCTGCTGTTTTGGGATGTCGAAACAAAGAGGTAAGCCCTCTGTTGCTGGGGCGTGCGTACGTTCTTGGATGCAACGAAAACGCCGCCCCAGGGAGGCGTAAAAGAAAAACAAAGGGGTCGGGAGTCGATTCCGGGTGCATCCCATCGCCGAACACCCAGGATCAGGTCCGGCATCTCAGGACGATTGCAAAGTCGGTTTGGCACGCCGTAAGTCCTGAAACGGCGGTCGATGCCCAACCATCGCTCAATGACTTACGGCGACGCCGGGTGACTTTGCAATCGTCCTGACCGGCATCTCTGGTAACGGACTCGTCGGAAGCTCGGCTGACAAATGACTTCCTGCCACCCGACCAGCAGACCGACCGGCGGGACGGCTCACCGGCCCGCAGGCACCCCTCTCGCCGGCGGCAACCGCTTGTTGGCTTGTCGGCGGGGCGGTATAATGTCCTGGTAACGATTTGCGACGAAGCAGGGGGCCGATGATGGACCGGCAGACGTTCACCACGACGATCGAGGCGCTGCAGAACCGGAGGCCGTTCAAGCCGTTCACGGTGGCCTTGGTGGACGGTGAGCGATACGAGGTCGATCGCCCCAACATCCTCGCGGTGGGGGAAGGCATCGCGATCCTCATCGCGCCGGGAGGCGTGCCGGTGTTCTTCGATCATGAGGGCGTCAGCCAGGTCATCGGCGACCTGTCCGGCCGCGGGGCCGAGCCCGACTGAAAAACGCCGCCCCAGGAACCGCATCTGCTGACCGCTAGTTAACAGTGCAGGTGCCTGGTGCGGGCCGCCGGCTGTGCGCGCACCGTCTCGGTGGGGTGTGGCGGATCGTTGCGGTGGGCTGGTGTGGTCGATGCGCCTCTCCCTGGCTCCGACACGACCTTGCGCACCGCGTAGCCCAACTCCCGCGCACGCCGGCGGCTAAATCGGTTCCAGCGATCCCAGAAAATCCACCCGGCGGATTCGGCCATCGTATGTCATGTCAGAGTGCTGCTCCTGGCCGACCGGGTCGAGCAGTCGCACCACGCGCACGCGCAGACGCTGGCCCACCTCGGGGAAGTCCTCTTCCTCCAGTGGGATCATGCCCACCTCGCCGCCGGCCGTCCGGCCCCAGCAGGCGTAGTCGGCCACGAAGGCGACCTGGACCGTCGTCGTCTCTCCCGCGTGCAGCAGCATGGTTGTCTCCTCGCCGGGACCGGGCTGGTTGCGTAGCCTGACAACGTCGCGACCGCCATCAGAGGGACGTATCGTGCAGCTTCGACCACTCGGCCAGACCGGCCTACAGCTTTCCTGGCTCAGCTTCGGTGCCTCATCACTCGGGGCGGAGTTCCGCGCCATCGACCTCGGCGAGGCCATGCGCGCCGTCCGCGTCGCTCTCGACCTCGGCATGAACTTCATCGACACGTCGCCGTACTATGGCCGGGGTCTCAGTGAGTGCCTGCTCGGCCCGACCCTGCGCGACGTACCGCGCGATCGCTACTACCTCGGCACCAAGCTCGGTCGCTACGACGCCGGCCATTTC
The DNA here is from genome assembly GCA_964471755.1 of uncultured Alcaligenaceae bacterium. Taxonomy (GTDB): domain Bacteria; phylum Planctomycetota; class Planctomycetia; order Gemmatales; family Gemmataceae; genus CAYYJM01. The sequence goes on along the minus strand of CAYYJM010000203.1, from coordinate 3,895 downwards.
GACTTCTCGGCACGACGCGTCGTCGAGAGCATCGACGTGAGCCTGCATCGGCTCGGAGTCGAGTACCTCGACATCATCCTCTGCCACGATATCGAGTTCGTCGACATGCGGCAGATCATCGACGAGACGCTGCCAGCGCTGCGCAAGATCCAGCAGCAGGGCAAGGTCCGCCTCGTCGGCGTCAGTGGCTACCCGATGCACATTTTCCGGTACGTCCTCGAGCGGGCCCCGCTCGACGTGATTCTCTCGTACAACCACTACACGTTGCAGAACACGATGCTCGCCGAGCTGGTGCCGTATCTGCAAGGGAAGGGCGTCGGCATCCTGAACGCGGCTCCGTTCTCGGCCCGGCTGCTGACCAACGCACCGCTGCCGGCCTGGCACAAGGCCACGCCGGAGGTCCGCGCGATCTGCAAGAAGGCCGCCGACCACTGCGCCAGCCAGGGCATCGACATCGCCCAGTTGGCCTTGCAGTTCTCGATCGCCCGGCCGGACCTGACGACGTGCATCGTCGGCTCGGCCAACCCGGCCAACGTGCGCAAGTGGGTCGAGTGGTCCGAAAAGCCGCTCGATCCGGTCCTTGTCGCCGAGGTTCAGGCCATCCTGCGGCCGATCCACAACTGGTTCTATACCGAAGGACGAGCGGAGAACAACGACCCACGGTGACCGACCCGGAACGAGAATTGTGCGAATCTTCACGGAAACCACACATTTGGGTCGTAGAATACTCCTTGCCTTCGTGGCCTCCGCAAACACGCAGAGACTCGAGTATGGGGAGCAGCACCCGAACCTCGACGCTGGGTTACTCGGCAATCATCAGCGACCGGGCCGAAAGTGGCCGGGCCGTCAGCGAGCATTCCCAGCGTGTCAAGTTCGTTATTTCCGGGATGAATTTCTGGTATGCGAAGAAGCAGGCCCTCTGGGACATCTCGGTCTCCATCCCGGAGCGCTCGGTGCTGGCCCTGATCGGCCCCTCGGGGTGCGGCAAATCGACCTTCCTGCGCTCGCTCAACCGGATGAACGATCTCATCGAGGGGACGCGCGTCCAGGGCCGACTCCTGCTCGATGGCGAGGACATCTACGGGCCGGGCATCAGCCTGGTGACGCTGCGGCGGCGCGTCGGCATGGTCTTCCAGAAATCGAACCCCTTTCCCCAGACGATCTTCGAGAACGTCGTCTTCGGTCCGCGCCTGGCCGGCATCCGGGATCGGCGCATCCTCAACGAGATCACCGAGCGCTGCCTGCGCGGGGCGGCTCTGTGGGACGAGGTCAAGGATCGACTGCACGACTCGGCCCTGAACCTGTCCGGCGGTCAGGCTCAGCGGCTGTGTATCGCCCGGGCCATGGCCACCGATCCGGAGGTGCTGCTCCTGGACGAACCGGCCTCGGCCCTCGACCCGGCCAGCACGACGCGGATCGAGGATCTCATTTTCGAGTTGAAACGCGATTACACGATCGTCATCGTTACCCATAATATGCAGCAGGCGGCCCGCGTCTCCGACCAGACGGCCTTCTTCTACGAGGGGAGGCTGATCGAAGTCGGAACGACCGATCTGCTGTTCACGCGGCCGCAGAACAAGAAAACGGAAGACTACATCACCGGCCGGTTCGGGTAAGCAACGGCAGGGGCGGGGGTGTGGGCAGTGGCCTTGTCGCCGAGGCGGCCGCGCATGTCGAAGCACATGCAACGCGATCTGAACACCTTGACCCGCGACCTGCTCGCCCTGGCCAGCCTCGTGGAGACGGCCATCTTCAAGGCGACCCGCGCCTTGCAGGACCGCGACGTGCGCCTGGCCCGTGAGGTGATCGCCGGTGATTCGCAGATCGACCGCGATGAGAACGCCCTGGACGAGGAGTGCCTGAAGCTCCTGGCCCTGCACCAGCCAGTCGCCAGCGATCTGCGGCGAATCGTGTCCGTGGTGATGATCACCACCGATCTGGAACGCATGGGCGACCTGGCCGAGGAGATCGCCGAGCGCGCCATCGTCCTGGCCAAGTTCCCGCAGACGCCGACGCCAGGGAAGTTGCAACGCATGACCGACCTGACGACGATGATGGTCCGCCAGTGCCTGGACGCCTTCGTCAACCAGAACACCCAGCAGGCCCAGGCCGTGCTTCGCCTGGACGACGAGGTGGACAATCACTGTGCCGAGATCATCCGCGACGTGATCAGCCACATGCAGACCAGCCCGGAGGCGATCGAGCCGGGGCTGTCGCTGTTCTCGGCGACCCGGCACCTGGAACGGATCGCCGATCACGCGACGAACATCGCCGAGGACGTGGTCTACCTCGTCGAGGGGGAGATCGTTCGTCACCGGACGGATTGATGGCCAGGCCGCATCGGTCCAGGGAGAGTTCGATCATGGCAGCCGCGACCGCATCTGTCACCACCGACCCGGCGGGCCACCTGAAGATCCTCGTCGTCGATGGCGAACGCCCGCTGTGCGACGTGCTGGAGACCCATCTCCGGCAGGAAGGCTACGAACCGCTGATCGCCAGCGACGGCGGCGCGGGGCTGCGCCTGGCACGAACGCACCTGCCCGATCTGATCCTGCTCGAACGAATACTCCCCGATCGGAGCGGCCTGGAAGTCTGCCGGGAGTTGAAGGCCAGTCCGATCACCGGTGCCATCCCGATCATCCTCCTGTCGGCCCGGGCCGAGGAGACCGACCAGATCCTCGGCTTCGCACACGGCTGCGATGACTACGTCGCCAAGCCGTTCAGCGTGAAGGTGCTGCTGCAACGGATCAAGGCCCGCCAGCGCGGCCGTGACGCGCTGGCCGAGCCTCCGGCCCCCGAGCAGATCGAGTGCCTCGACGTGCGCATCGACCGGGTTCGTCATCGAGCCTTCGTCGGCGACCGCGAGCTGGATCTGACTCCGACCGAGTTTCGCCTGCTGGAGTGCCTGCTCCGCCAGCCGGGCCGGGCCTTCACCCGCCATCAACTCATGGAGACCGCCATCGGCGAAGGGGCGATCGTCCTGGAGCGGACCATCGACGTTCACATCAAGACGCTGCGACGCAAGCTGAACGATCACGATCTGATCGAGACGGTTCGCGGCGTCGGCTACCGCTTCCGTGAGACGCGTGATTCCGGGGTCGGCGAGACGTGAGTCGGCCGACCGCTACCATCCTTCCTCGCGCTCGACCTCGACTCCGAGGGGTGCCGTCTGTGCCGTCATCCAGGCGAGGGTTCGTGCCCAGTGACTGGGGCTGCCCGGTGTCAGACTGCCCAGCAGGCGCGGGCCGGCGGCTCCGGTCACGCTCGGCACGTTGCCGGCGACGCCATCGAGGAACAGGGCCGCATGCAGGGCGAACGAAACGGCCTTGCGGAACCCGGCCGGCACGCCGTGCGCGTCGGTTCGCTCCAGGGGCAGCCCGGCGAACTGCTGGCCGAGCAGGTGCCAGAGGAGACCATTGCGGACGCCGCCGCCCGAGAGCAGCACGCGATCGATGCGGCTCTCCTCCGGCAGCCAGCGCAGCCCATCGGTGACGCAGCGGACGACGAAGTGAGCCGCGGTGCAGAGCAGATCGTGCAACGGCAGGTTCGAGGCCCGCGCCCGGCGGACGGCCTCGCTGGCGAACTCCTCGCCGAACAGGTTGCGTGGCAGGCAGCGCGGCGGACGACGTTGCAAGAACGGCTGGTTGAGCCACTCGGCCAGCAAGGGTTCGTGGCACTTGCCCTGGACGGCGTGTCGGCCGCCAGAGTCGAACCGCTCCCGGCCGGCCGTGAGGTGGCGCATCAGGGCGTCGAGCAGACCGTTGCAGGGGCCGGCTTCCCAGCCGAGCAGATCCGTTTCGCCCGCTGGCAGGTAGACGACCCGACTCAGGCCGCCCAGGTGGATCAGCAGTCGGCTCTCGTCCAGATGGCGCAGGAGCAGCGCGTCGGTCAGCGC
>CAYYJM010000202.1:8582-11821 GCA_964471755.1 uncultured Alcaligenaceae bacterium | reverse complement strand
GATGGCCACCCAGATCGCCAGGCCGACTCCCCGCATGTCGCCCGGAGCGAGTAGACCGCCGACCAGGCCGATCAGGGCGAACAGGCCCGTCCAGCGCAGGACCGCCGTGCCGTAGCTCGCCTGGATCTGATCGAAGCAGCGCTGACAGATGGGCACCTCGACCGGGACGCTCTGACCGGCCGGCGTCCACATCAACGGGCCGGCTCCGAACCAGGGCAGGACGCCCGACGTGGCCATCAACGTCAGGGTCCGTTCCGGTTCGCCGGCGCAGACGCAGCAGCAGGGCGGCAGACGGAAGCGCGTCAGCGATACGGTGTAGAAGCCGTCCCGATCGGGCTCGGGCAGGTCCGGTGCCGACTCCGACTGGATCGCCTCCGTGGTTCGCAGATCGCCCGCCGCGATCCGACCGCCCAGACGCATGCCGAGCAGGAGCAGGAGTTTGCCCAGGTCTTCCGAGCGCAACTCGTAGCGGCCCGGTAGAACGAGTTCGTGCGGCGACAGCAGCCAGGCCTGCGGGGCGCGAATCTTCAGACCGCGCCCCAGTTCGACGACGCCGCGCCGCCAGACGACCAGGGGCACGGCCTCCGGTGCGATCGGCACGGTCACGCCGGCCGTCGGGCTCTCCTGACCGGCCGGCGTCCAGACCTCGTCGTCCACGTCGAACAGGTCCCAGGGGCAGAAGACGGTCGAATCCCGGTAACGGATCTCGACACCATTGGGGCCGAGGAAGATCGAGTGCCCGGCACTGCCCAGCGAGTAGAACAGCCAGATGGACGCCCCGACGAGCATGGCGATGCCGAGAGCGAGGCGATCCGTCTCGGCCGGAGCGAAGCCCCAGAGGATGAGCAGGACGATGCCCGGTAGGCCGAACAGGGCGGCCAGGCCGAAGTAGCGCCGCGGCCCGAACAGCAACGGCCCCTCGGTCAGATACTGGCGCGGATCGGTCAGCAGGTGTTCGAGTTCAGGGACCACCTCCACCAGGGGGTCGCCGCCCGCACGGATGCTCATCGCGTCCTCCTTCGCCGGTCGTTCAACGCGAGCGTCAACCGTTATTGTAGGGCGCGACGGAGGTCGTTCCCTGTCTGATTTCCCGGCGAGTTCAGGAGCCCGGCAGGCGTTTGCGGAGGCACGCCTCGGTATAGGTGGCCTCGAAGTCCACCGGAACGGCAAGGTCACCCCGCAGTCCCAGGGGCAGCGTTGGCAGGTTCATGCCCAACCCCAGCGGGGAACGCCAGACGTCGATCTCGTCGCGCTCGCCGCGCCGGACTGGCCGGTAGGCGACCGCGTAGAGACTCACCTCGGGCGGAAGCGGCAACAGGCCGGCCTCCATGAACTGCAATAGCTCGTTGTGGAGATTGGCCCGCCGGTTCGTCACGATGTCCACAATGATGACGCTGATCCCCTGGTACAGGTAGCTGGCGCACTTCGTGGCGAAGGCACGGCGTTCGGCCGGTCGGTCCTTGTTGCCGGGGCTGATCAGCTCGATGGCCGCCACCAGCCGGGGGCCAGTGTCCGTGGACAGGACGCGAACCTCGAACGTGTCGGGAAACACCGCCGGGAAGGCTCCGTCGGCTGCGGGCGGAGCCCACACCTCGGAGCCAACCGTCGCCACCAATGCCCCACCCTCCGTCCGCGATCCCGTTCCTTCCTGGGCGAAGGTGGCCACGTCGATTTCAACCGATGGGCCGAAGTGAGCGTGTTCCTCGGCGATGTAGTTCGGCGGCAGCCATTGCTCTGTCAGGGCGTCCGCGATCCGGGTGGCCCAACTGGAGTGGAACGATTCCCAGCGGCGCTCGGCGCTCAGCGGTGGGTGGAAGTGATCGAGTAACGGCATGGCCATCTCCGGGAATGGGATGGTGTCATTCTAGCAGGGCTGTACAGGCTCGCGAAGAAATCGAGTCATCCTGGACGATCCAAATTACCCGGTCGCACGAGTCAGCCCGATTTCTCCTGTCACATCTCTTCTCCTGGTCCGAACAAGGATCAGGGCTCACAAACACATGCGGAGAATCGACATGGCGACGAGCAAATGGCTGGCATCCGGCGCGACCCGGTTGGGCGATCGGCACTCCCTGGCCGGAACCTGGAACGGTCCCGTCTATCGGGGCAAACAAGGTCGGACATTCTGGTTGACCTTTCTGGACGACGGTACGCCCGTCTTCCACTTCGCGACGGACAGGGAGCCGCAGTGGGTTGCTCTCGGCCAGGTTGGCGAGCGATTCGAGTTTACCCAGGCAACCGGTCGGACCCGGGTCGTCGCCACGCTGATCGAACTGTCGATCGATGCGGACGGGTTTCGTCACGTCCTCCGGCTCGATCGCGTCGATCGACTGGCCGGCCTCGACTTTCAGATGACGGCCACGATCACCACGGTGGGATATCTGGAACTGGATGAGGTCATGTCCGTGGAGGAGAGCGTCCTGACGATCGGAACCATCTCACGGGGTGGCACGCCACTGCCACAGATCGCAGAGCCCGCCACCGTGTGGACCGGTGTGCTGCTGCGCGATTGAAGGCCGTCAGGCCTTGAGGAACATGTACATCACCAGGGCAAGGGCCATCAGGACAAGCAACAAGATCACACCACACCCGATCATCCAGGGGAGAAACCTCGGTCCCTCGGGTGAGGTCAACCGGTGCCCCCGTACTGTCGCGTTCGACAGGTGGCGGTCCTCGCCCCTTCGCGTCTTGCGGCGTTCGTCGGTGGTTGCCCCGCTCGTCGGCCGGCACTCCTGTTCAAGGGCCGCCGATGCTCTGACAAAAATCACGACCCAGAAAATCGAGACCCCCACGTCGAGGAATTTCATGGGGACCTTGGCCAGCTCCATTGCCACGTTGGAAGCAACTCCGGCCACGGAGGTATACGGTTCGAGCCAGAGCGTAAACAGGGAAAAGCAGAGAATCGCCGACAGCGAGAGCCGAGCCCACCCGATCGCCGCCTTCGCTCGGGTGGCGACGCAGAGGGCAAACACGACCGCACAGATCGCGCTCCCGATCCACACCAGTGGAATCTGCGAACCAAACGCCCCCCAGATGTAGGGCACAATAAGATCGGTGAAGAAGTTGCCGACGGCATCGCTGATGGTTCGGTCACGCCGGAAAGCCGTGAGGATCAGGTGGAAGACCACGCCTCCGGCAAACCAGCCGATCAGACCTTGCAGTAACTTGCTTTCCGGCAACCGCATCGTGGCCCCTCCCAGCAATAACCCGGTGAACCATCCCGGCAGCGGCGGTTGTTC
>CAYYJM010000202.1:0-8572 GCA_964471755.1 uncultured Alcaligenaceae bacterium | reverse complement strand
TGCCGCCCTTTTCAAACGAGAGTGGCCGCGAATTTTTCATGTTCAGTCGGCCGCCCTGGATCTCATAGGCAATCTCGGTCAACGCCCTGCGTTGGTCGTCTTTCGTTTCAGCCAGGACGATGAACCGCTCCTTCTCCATTTCCTTCAGTTCGGCGATCCAGGAGGGGCCAGGCTTCACGAAGATTCCGACTCTGGACACGAATCCGAGGACCGTCGCCTGACCAACGGTGCTGTCCTTCTTGAACTTCAGTTGCAGGTAAATCCGGCCGGTGATGCCTGGGGCAAAGTCCATCTTCGGGCTCTCCCACAGGGCGTTGAGTTGCTCGATGTCTGCCGAGAACTGCTTGACGTTGGCGTTCGGCTGACCGGCTGCGTGGACAGTGAGGACGAACACAAGAATCGCTGTGGCTGCACTCATGGATCGCAACACGAAGACCTCCACGAAGAATTGCCTCGGAGCGACACCCCTCGATAGCGAGAACGATCCTGGTTGGCCGGGCAACCTCCATCGGGTAAGCTGAAGAAGCCACCACGAGTGAGGAGCCGATGAATCTCGACGCCAAGGTCTGCTACTGCTTTCACGTCACCCGACGTAAACTACTCAACTTCCTGCGCATCGAGCAGCCGCGCGTCGTCAGCCAGCTGTCGCAGTGTGGCGGAGCCGGCACCGGCTGCGGTTGGTGCATCCCGTTCCTGAAGCAGCTCTTCGATCAGGCGACACGCGGCGGGGCGACCGATCTCGACTCTCTGTCCGAGAGCGAGTACGCCCATCGTCGCGCGCTCTACGTTCGCCAGACGGGGCGGACGCCACCGCCCGGGGCTACGCCGATCACGGAAGAGGACGACACGACGGCGTGAGACTTCACGGCACCGCTGGATCATCGTAGTGGTAGTCCATCCAGCCGACCATCATCTCTTCCCAGGTCTGGTCGCCCCAGTACACGTCCTTCTTCGGATCGGGATTGTTCGGATTTCCAGCCGAATTGTCGAAGTGCGCGATGCAGACGATCCTGGTCCCTCGCGGCATCGCCTTCGGCTGGGCGTAGCGATAGATGCTCTGCCAGCCGAACTGGAAGCGCGGCACCGATAGCAGAATCTCCTTCTTGCCATCGGGATAGTGCGCCTCGAAGCGGAAGTCCTTGCCGCGCAGGTGCATGTGCGGCATGAAGTGAACGACGTGGCCGGCCCGTCGGAAGGTGAATTCCGAACGAATCTCGTAATTCTCCGCCCCGGCCGGGATCCTGTCCAGGCGCGTCAGAAACGTGGGATTGATGATCGGTCGGGTTGTCACGCGGTACTTCGGCGGCTCCTTCGCGAAGATCATGCCGACCCGTGAACGGTCCTTCTGCTCCTTGCCGTTGGGCGTGTAGTGCATCTGGAAGAAGAGGCTCGCCCCGGCCGGGATCTTCTTCGCCGTTCCCGGCGGACAGATCAACGGCATGTCGCCCGGTGCCATGCCGCACAGGACGTTGCCGCCACCGTTTTCGATCGGCAGCAGCTGCCCGGGTCGGACGATGAAGACGAGCATGTGATGGACCACCTCGCTCGCCCCGGCCTTCGCCTCCGCCATCGTCACCCAGCGGTCTTCCTTGAAGTTCGTCTTCACGCTGAAGTACTGGTAGGGCACGCCGTTCCCGGGCATCGCCGCCGGGACGGTGTACTCCTTCGGCATCTCCAGAACGAGATCCGGCGTGCCGATCTTCCAGCCCTCGACCCACTTCCGGGCTGGCGGCAGATCCTGCCGATCACCCTGGACCAGACCGCCAGCGATCCAGCCGAGCAGCGTCTTCTTCTCGGCGGCGGTCAGGCTCCGATCGTTCTCGAAGGGACCGTATTTCGGGTCGGCATGCCAGGGGGGCATCCGACCGTCCGTGACTACCTCGCGAATCATCTCCGACCAGGCGACCGCGTCGTCGTAGGTCAGGAGTGCCATTGGCCCGACCTGGCCGGGCCGATGGCACTCCTGGCAGCGGTTCTGGAGGATGGCCGCAACGTGTTTCGTGTAGGTGATCGCTCCGTCGTTTTTCGGCGTCTTGACCCGGCTGATGAAGCAGCCCTCGACCGGCGTTCGCGGCGTCGTGATCGCCTTGCCGGCCAGCAGTTCGTCCAGAGCCACGGCCAGGTCGCGCCGCGTCGGCTTGCCGGGTCGGGCGAAACCGATGCCGAACTGATCGTCGATCCGGCCCCGGTAGATGACGGTTCCCTTCGGATCGAGAACGAACACTTCCGGCGTCCGCTCGGCGTCGAAGCGATCAGCGATGCGATTGCCGGCGTCCTTCAGAACGGGGAAGGGGATCTTGTGCCGCAGTGCGTGCCGGGCCACGCGGTCGGGCGTGTCCTGCGAATTGCTGTTGATGCCCAGGAAGGCGACGCCCTGTTGGTCGTACTCCGCGTGCAACTCCGCGAGGACGCTCAGGAACTGGTTGTTCAGCGGGCACTCGATGCCGAGGAAGGCGACGACCACGGCCTTGCGGCCGGCGAGGTCCTTCAGTGCCACCGTCTTCCCCGTGCGCGGATCGGGTAGTTCAAACGACTCGATCCGTGCCGGCCGATCGTCCAGCCGTGGAGCGCCGATCAGCCAGCCGACCGCGGCGAAGGACAGGACCACGAAGAGAGCCAGGGGAAGATAGCGCGTCATGCTCGGGCCTCAGTTAGCTGGCGGTTCTTCATTTAGCCGCCGGCTTGCCGGCGGGTATTCACGACGAAGACCGCCGGCAAGCCGGCGGCTAAATGAAATCACAACCCCGGCACCGGAACGGCTTCGAGCTTCAGCTCCTTGCCGTCACGTTTGACCTTCAGGATCGTCCGGGAGCCAGGCTTGACGCCCGAGGCCGCCTGGAACAGATCCACCTCCGTATCGGTCCAGCGACCATCGAGTGTCAGCAGCCGATCACCCACCTTCAGGCCCGCCTTTGCCGCCGGGCTGTCCGGTCGCACGGCCGAGACGGTCAACCCGTCGGCGTCCTTGTCCTTGCCCTTATCGACGCTGAAGCCCCAGGTCACCGTCGGGGCCAGGATCAGCTGGCTCTCGCCGGCGAGCAGCGCCTTCACCATCGATTCCATGACGTTCGGCGGATCGTAACCGTTGGGCACGAACGTCATCGTTCGGCTCTTGTAGTCGAGCGTCGTCTTGAAGCGGCCAAAGAACGGAAAGCCGACGATCCCCTCGATCGGGGTGCCGAGGAACCGCGAGATCTGCTCGACCGTCGGATGGTCCATGACGATGGCCTGGATCTTCTCGGCCTTCTGCGTACCGACTTCCAGGCAATCGATGGTCACCTCGCCCATCGAGCCGAACAGCGAGAACGCCGGCCCCCGACCCTTGACCAGGCCGGCCGCCTTGGCCACCTTGTTGTTGATCAGCGTCGTCGGCGCTCCCGTGTCGAAGATCAGCTTGAACGGTCCCTTGCCGTTGACCCGAGCCATGATGGCCATGTGGCCGCTCTTCAGCATCTCGAACGGCACGACGACGGGCTTGGCTTCCGGCGTATTCTTCACGGCCGGAGAGTCGGCCCAGCTGAGCCCACCGAGGAGCAGGCCCGTCAGCGCGAACAGCGACAGAATGCGATGCATGGTTACAGCCCCTTCCCGGCTTCCACGGTGATACCCTTCGTCTGGCCGTCGCGTTCCACGGTTAACTCAATTTTGTCGCCCGGACTCAGTTCGCGGGCGTAACGGTGAACATCGGCCACATCGACGACCGTGCGTCCCTTGACCTTGACGAGTCGGTCGCCCGCCTTGACGCCGGCCCGGGCCGCCGGGCTCTCCTTGTGGACACTCTGGATACGGACCACATCGTTCTTCTCGCCGGCCAGTTCCAGGCCGAGCGACGCCCGGAGGACGACCTCCGGCGTGGCCTTGCGACCGAGGAAGCCGCCGAGCGTCTTCATGATGCTGCCCATGACCTCCAGACCGCCGCCACCACTGCCGCCCTTGCCGCCCGCTCGCTTCGGCAGCGGGGGCTCGTAACCGCTCGGCGTCCAGAGCATCTTGTCGCTGGTCAGGTCGATCTCGATCCGGTAGCGGGCCAGGATGTTGTAGCCGATCATACCGTGCAACTCGGCTCCGGCCAGACCCATGCCGTTCATGCCCTCCAGTTGAAACGGCGTGTGGATAATGCCCCTGGCGTTCTCCAGGACGACGCCACCCTCGATCTCGAAGCGATCGAAATTGCCCCAGCCGTTCTCGTCCGGTTTCAGACCGAGCTGGTCGGCGACCTTGGTCGCCACGAACAGGGCCGGGGCTCCGGTGTCGAGGATGAAGTTGAACGGGCCCTTGCCGTTGATCTTGGCCCGTACCATGATGTGTTTCGGAACCGTCAGTCGATAGGGAACCGCGATCGGTTCGGCCTTCGGTTTGGGGGCCTCCTGGCCCGAGACGACGAGCGTCAAGCCGACAAGCAGAAACCCGGCCAGGAAGAATCGACGCATGGATGCCTCCGCGAGAACGGACGAACGAACGACCGTGATTATACCGGGCCTCATGAAGCATGTCGCGTGCCGAATGGGTGCATCTTTGAAGCTGCCGGCAACGTAGGGTAGGAGACCAGCCCGTGTAGGGTGGGCGGGAGCGCCACCGACGCCGTGAACGTGTCGAGGCCCGCCACAGCGTAGGCCCACCAATCCTCGCATGGGAGCGCAGCGACACCGCACGATCAATTACACCCGCTGATCTGCATGGACGAGGCCAGCAAGCAACTGCTGGAACACAGCCACGAGCCGATCCTGCCCGGACCGGGCCGGCCCCTGCGCGAGGACTACCACGCGGACGCGCCTCGACTGGGCCGCAGAGATCAAGCGATTGCTGCCGGTGGACTACCCCCGAGCAGTGAAGGTGACCCTGGTGTGCGACAACCGGAACACGCACCCCATCGGGGCGTTGTCTGCGGCGTTTCCGGCGGCGGCCCCGGTCGCCGCGCGAGCCCTTGCATTCCGACCGCCGACTCGGTAGGTGTGGATGGGGAGCCCCTTCTCTCGTTGCGGATAATCCGTCGCATGGAAACGCTGTATCGCTACATCGCCTCGCCGACGCCGTGCGGCTACCTGCCCGATCGGGTCTGGTCGCTCGAATACGAGTATGTCGGCCGCATGACACTTGACGAGTACCAGGAGCGCATGATCGATGGCTGGCGGCGCTTCGGCACCATGTTATTCCGGCCCGCCTGTCCCAGCTGCCAGGCCTGTCAGTCGTTGCGTGTCCTCGTCGAGCGTTTTCGGCCCAGTCGCAGCCAGCGGCGGGCTCAGAAGGCGAACGAAAACGACGTGACGCTGCGGATCGGTCAGCCGACCGTCACCCGGGCGAAGCTCGATCTGTACGACCGCTACCACGCTTTTCAGAGCGAGGCCAAGGGCTGGCCCGACCATCCGCCCCGCGACAGCGTCACCTATGCCGATTCGTTCGTGCATCACCCCTTCCCGGTCGAGGAATGGTGCTACTACCACGGCTCACGGCTGATCGGTGTCGGCTACGTCGATGCTCTGCCGCCGGTGCAGACGGCGTCGGGTCGGCTCGCCCTGACCCAGGTCGATCAGGAGCCGCTGACCGGTGGCCTGTCGGGCATCTACTTCTTCTACGATCCGGACTACCGGCAGCGCTCCCTGGGCACGTTCAACGTCCTGAGCATCATCCACGAGGCGCTCCGACGCGGCTGGCCGTACGCCTATCTCGGTTACTATGTCGAAGGGTGCCCGTCGATGGAGTACAAGCCGACGTTCGTGCCGAACCAGATCCGTGGGCCGGATGGGCTCTGGCACGATTACCGTGAATGATGGCCTGGCCACGAAAAAGGGACATTCATATGGATGTCCCCTTTTCCCGATTCCCCATGCGGGTGCCGTCTTGGTGTGAGGTCGCGCGGGGAATAAAATCGCCAGGGCGGTCGTCGCGGCCCAGGCTCGTTTCATTCTAGCCGGGACGCGGCGGACGTGTTCTCCCGGAGAGAAACCAGTATGAGTGAAACCAGTATGAGCATGAACGTGGCCCGCGGCGTAGCGCTGGTACTCACCCTCGTCGTCGGCTGCCAGGAAGGGCCGTACGCGAAGGAGATCGCCGCACTCCAGGGCAAGGACGAGGCGGCCCGCGCCGCCGCCCTCGAAGATCTGAGAAAGGCCGGGCCAGCCGCCAGGGCCGCCGTGCCGGCTCTCAAGAAACTCGTCGAACAGAAGGATTTCGCTGCCGCCGCCACCCTGGCTTACGTCGATCCGTCGAGCGCCGAGGCGGCGCGGGTGCTGATCGAGCGTCTCACGCGGGACGACCGCGACCCGTTCGCCGTCGATATCTGCACCCCACCGCTGGTCCAACTCGGCGAGGTCGGTGCCGTCGCACTCGGCGACGCCCTCAACGCCGACAAGCCGCAGCAGCCGATCCTGCGCGTCCTTCTCGCCCTCGGACCGAACGGGAAGCCGGCCGGCCCGAAGCTGGTCGCGGCCATCCAGCGGCAGAAGGAACGCGGGTTCAAGTCCCCCCAGGAAGGGATGCTGCTCCACGTCGCCGGCGCGATCGGTGCCGACCCGAAGGTCGTCGTTCCCATCGCGGTCGAGGTGATGAAGAAGCTCGGCACCCGGGACGCCGCCAGCGGGGCGCTCAACGGCCTGATCGCCTACGGCCCGGCGGCCAAGGAGACGCTGCCGTTCTTGCGGACGCTCCACGGCCAGGACGGGTTCACCGATCGCTGGATCGCCACGGCCGTTCTCAAGATCGATCCCCAGGACGCGAAGGCACGGGGCATCTTGATCCAGGGCCTGCCCGGCGGCGGCAACGCCGCCAACGCCGAGGCGGCCCGCCAGGCCCTGATCGAGAACGGCAAGCTCGCCATCCCGGACCTGGAGAAGGCGATCGCTGACCCGGCGACGCCGAAGCTGGTGAAACAGGCGGCGAAGGAGGTTCTCGACAAGCTCCGCTCGCGCTGACCTCACGCCGCCGGCTCGGCCAGCACGCGCAGGTCGCCCTCGCGCCGAGTGACGCCCACCCGGTCGAGGTACTCGCACAGGGGCACCGCGTACTTGCGCGTCGTGCCGAGCAGGTCGCGGATCTCGGCCACGGTCAGACCCGTCGTCTGCTGGCGGAGTCGCTCGCTGACCAGGGTCTTCATCTCCGCGTCCACGTCCGCGTGCAGATAAACGTCGCCGCCGACGTGGACGAGGTAGCCCTCGGCGATGCACACGTCGAACAGATCCTTCAGGTTGCCGGCGTTGCCACCCGCCGCGCCAACGAAGCTGGCCAGCTCCGGCGGCTGGAAACGGCCCTCCGCGAAGGCGGCGATGACCTTGTCCTTCAGTTTCCGCAGATTCGCGCTCAGCTTCGGCTTGAAGTCCGCCCGGCCAAGCCGCTTCAGATCGCCGAGCAGAACCTTGCGCTTGATCATGCCCTCGACCACGGCATGAACGAGCGGATCGTCGCCAACGTAGGCCAACTGAGCCTGCACCTTCTGCCGATCGTGCGTGGACATGAGCGGAAACTGCTCGTGCAGCGAGTCCAGGTGCGTCAGCAAACGTTCCTCCAGCTCGGCGACCATGTCGCGATGCAGCAGGCGTCGGCGAGCGCCGCCGACGGCCAGTTCGACGAGCTGGCCCTCGGCCCTGAGCTGCTCCAGCATCGCCTGCGCCTCGTCCGGAGCGAGGGCCGCTCCGCGCACCAGGTCGCCGAGCGTGAAGCCATCGAAGGCCCCGAACCAGGCGACCGTGACGGCCCGCGTTCGCGGCTCCTGCGACCAGAGTTGCTCGACCCGTTCGAGCAGCTCGAAGTGCCGGCGACGAATCTTCCCCGCGACCGGCTGCAACACCTGACCGCCGCCGAGTGTGTGCTGATCGGACACGTCTCGCAGCACGAACGGCTGACCCCACGTCGTCGTCGCCTCCTCTTCCAGAAAGAGCTGGGCCAGGCCCCACTTGCCCGGATCGATGGTGTCGCAGTCGAGCAGGGCGAGCGTGCCCATCACCGCCTGCGTGCCGACGTGAAAGCGAATCGGCATCCGATGCTTCAGCGACCGGGAGAAGTGCGCCAGCGTCGTCGCTCGCACGGTGACGATCCGCGACGGCTCCAGGTAGCCGGCCGTCGCCAGTTCCTGGCCGCGATGAACGTCGGCATGCTCGACGCCGGCCAGGTTGATCGCCGCACGCTGGCCGCGATGGACCTCCTCGACCGACTGATCATGACTCTGCAACGACCGCACGCGAACCTTCTCGCGGCGCGGCAGCCAGTCCAGCTCGTCGCCGACGCGGATGCTGCCAGCCACGACCGAGCCGGTCACCACGGTGCCATGCCCCTGGACGATGAACGAGCGATCGATGCCGAGACGAAACCACTCCTTGCTCTGGCGTTCCTGCACTCGGGCACAGACCTTCGCCAGCTCGGCCTTCAGCTCGTCCAGGCCAAGCCGGGTGTGGGCCGACGTGGCGAGGATCGGGGCCTCGGCCAGGAACGTCCCCTGGACCAGTTCGCGGATCTCGATCGCGACGACCTCGCGCGTCGTCTCATCGACCAGGTCGGCCTTGGTCAGGGCGATCAGGCCGTGACGCAGACCGAGCAGACGGAGAATCTCCAGATGCTCGCGCGTCTGCGGCATGATCGATTC
>CAYYJM010000201.1:0-11873 GCA_964471755.1 uncultured Alcaligenaceae bacterium | reverse complement strand
AGATGTTCTCGCGGCCGGTCAGCTCGGGGTGGAACCCCATGCCGACCTCCAGCAGACTGCCCACTCGACCGCGAAGCCGCACCTCGCCCTCCGAGGGCGAGGTGATCCGCGACAGGATCTTCAGGAGCGTACTCTTGCCCGCTCCGTTTCGGCCGATCAGGCCGACGACCTCGCCGCGCTGCACCTCGAAGGAGATGTCCTTCAGCGCCCAGAAGGGCCGGGTCGTCGGCTCATGCTTGCGCCAGAACGCGAGCCGACCGGCCATCTGGGTGAGACTGTCCCGCAGCGTCAGGTACGCCTGGCCCAGGCCGATCGGCACCTGGAAGCACTTCCCCAGTTTGTCGAGAGTGATCACGGCTGGCATGGTGACCTCGTTTCAGATGACGTCCGCAAACCGGGTTTCGACCTTGCGGAAGACGAAGCAGCCGGCAAAGAAGACCGCCACGCCGAGCAGCACGCCGACCACCGGCCCGAGCAGCGAAATCGGCTGGCCCAGGCACGCGGCCCGGAAGGCGTCGATCAGGCCGTTCATCGGATTGAGCATCAGCACCGCCTGCACCCAGGGCGAGGAATTCGCCCCGGCCTCGGGCAGGTAGATCGCTGGCGTCGCGAACATCCACAGCTGGATCATGAACGGCGTGATGTAGCGGAAGTCGCGGAACAGCACCGTCAGCCCGCCCAGGCCCGCCGCCAGGCCAAGGGCCAGCAGCAGAACCACCAGGAAGATCGCCGGCACGAGCAGGAACGACGCCCCCGGGACGTACCCGCAGACGAGCATCACGACCAGCAGCAGACCAAACGCCACCAGGAAATCGACGACTGCCGCTCCGACGGCCGCGAACGGCAGAGCTAGCCGCGGGAAGTACACCTTGGTGATGAGCCGCTCCGAGCCGACGACGGACTGACTGCCCGTCGTCACCGCCTGGGCGAAGAACATCCACGGCAGCAGGCCGGCCAGGACGAACAGCGGGTAGGGCAGAGCGTTCTCGCCGGTCGAGCCGGCCACCTTGCTGAAGACCAGGGTGAAGACGGCCATCATCAGCAGTGGCTGGAGGATGGCCCAGGCCGCGCCGAAGACCGTCTGCTTGTAGCGAATTCGGATGTCGCGCCAGGTCAGGATGGCGATCAGTTCCCGGTAGCGCCACAGCTCGCCGAAGTTGATCAGCCGCCAGGCGGTCGGCGGTCGCAGCACCACATCGGCTCGCGGACGTCGAGTGCTTCGGCAGTGGCCATCGCTCTCCCTCAGCCTCCCAGAACACGCATGAACGGAATGAACACCTTCATGAAGACCAGGAACAATGCCCCGAGCAGCCCCAGCCAGAGAAAGAATCGGTCGTTCATGACTGTCCGCGGCCGGGCCGGTCTGGTCGCTGTCAGGTGCAGGTAGGCTCCGATCAGGCCCAACACCGTGAAGGTCGGATGCACGTAGCAGAGCGACAGCGAGAAGATGCACACCATGAACCCGGCCAGTAGAGCGGTCATCGTCGGATGCAGGTCGGCCAGGTGGGGATCGATGATCCGTCGGTGGTTGGCCGTCAACGTCAGCATCGTCCACAGAGCCCAGATGAACATCCCCAGGAACACGCAGCCGCCAGGAAAGCCTAGCTCAGCAAATGCGTGCATGTAGGAATTATGGGCCATCATTCCCATGTTCTCGACGAGATTGCCGAAGCCGGTGCCGAACAGCGGCGAGGCGGTAAACTCGACCATCGCGTCGCTCCAGAGCCCGATGCGTGACATGGCCGTGTCATCTCGATCGCTGACATCGACGCCACGACCGCTCAACAGCAGCAGCCCCGGCAACAGCATCGAGCCGAGCATCAGGGCCGGGATCGTGCCAATCCGGGCCCGGATCAGGATGAACAGGGCGATTCCCAGACCGAGCAGCGTACCGCGTGAGTGCGTCAGGTAGATCGCGTACAGAAATAGACCGATCAGGCCCAGCCAGAGCGGAGCCTGGAAGAGGCCATCGCGGAAGAGGAAGTAGAGGCTGCAAATGACCGCCACGACCAGCAGGACGCCAAGATCGTTGGGATCGCGGAAGATGCCCGTCGCCCGGAGTCGCTTGATGTCGTTGTCCTGAAGTTGCTTGAACAGGTCGAGCTTGATCACCTCGTGATATTGCAGCACGGCGATCAAGGTGATCACGAAGGCGAACCAGGGTAGCCACCACAGAAGCTGCTTCAGACGACCAGTCGTTGTCGTCAACCCGAGCAGCAGCAGGTAGTAGGCCATGACCTTGCCGAACTCGAGCAGGCCGTCCAGCGCCTGGAGCGGTCGGCCAACGCCCAGGTTGGAGACGACGATGATTCCCCACAGCAGCATCGGCAACCACAGCAGCGGATCGGTGTTCGCCCCCGGAAGGGAGAATCGCGTCAGTATCGCCGGAAAGCCGACCAGCAGGCACAGACCCATCAGCACCAGAAAGACGCGCTGGCCCAGAACGTCGCCCAGGTACTCCGTTGGCCGAACGTAGAGAATCGCGTTGGCGAACAGGAAGAGCGTGAAGGCGAACCAGGTCGCCGCCGGGCTGGCCGGATGCGCGGTCCCGGGCAGGCTCCCCGCACCGCGCGCGTCTGCCCCCGGACTCAACCGGCGTCGTGGCTCGATGTTCGCATTCATGAGGTCAGCGCCGGGGTCAGGTGAGGGAGAAGTTCCCGCAGGAAGGCGACCGCCGGTTCCTGGTCGAGTTTGTCGAATCGCTGCGTGATCGGCCGAATAACGTACAGCTTGAACAGGGCCGGCTCACTGGCCAGGCTCCAGCGCGGATTGTCGGGGGCGACCCAGCGTCCGCCCGCATTCCAGCTCCAGAAGATCCGCAGAGCCACCTCGCCGGTTGCCGTTTGGCGGACGAATCGCGCGGTCCAGAAGTCGCCCAGGGCCTCGCCCTTCGCCGAAGAAACCGTGTAGCGAACGGGTCGGCCCATCAGCTCGTAGCCCGCTCCGGAGTAGCAGTGTTCGGGCCGGTGAATCGTCATCGCTCCCGGTCGGCCAACCAGCAGCAGCGTGGTGATGGGCAGGTCGCTGTCCGGAGCGACATATGACTGAATCTTCCAGCCCAGCGCCCCGGCCCGCTTCAGTTCCTCGTCGGGGACGGTCAGTGTCTTCGCCGTCCAGTCGCCAAAGCTGGCGGGGACATCCTGCATCCGCTGCACGGCGGCCTCGACGACGGGCGACGGAAACCAGCGCAGGGTCCAGTAGCCGTGCAGAAGCCCCGACAACAGGATGACCAGCAGACCGGCCAGGATCGGGGCCAGACGACGCAGCACGAATCAGACCTCCTGGGGTTTCTGGGCAGCCCGGGTTCGTGAGCCATACTGGTAGATTTCCTGCTGAGTGCCGCCGACGACGGCCCCCAGGATGCGACCGCCGAGCATGGTCAGCTTCTGCTGCGCCTTGTGAATCGCCGGTAACTGGCTGCTCTGTTCCATGATCGCCAGCAGCACGGCGTCGGCATGGTCGGCGATCTGTAGCGTGTCGGAGACCGGCAGCAACGGGCTGGAGTCGATCACGATGAACTCGAACTGTTCGCGCAGCACCGCGAACAGGGTTCGCGGAATCTCCTGCGCCAGCGCCTGCAAGGACTTGCTGTCGAGCCGGCCGGCCGGCAGCAGGAAGAGCAGGGACTGCTCGGTACTCTGCACGGCGTCCTCGACGGGCACCTCGCCGCGTAGTACCTCGCAGACACCGGGCGCAAGTGGCCGGTTGAACAGGTCGTGGCAGGAGGGATGCCGCAGGTCGCAATCCAGGAGCAGAGTTCGCCGTCCGCTGCGGGCCAGGCTGGTGGCGAGCTGAGAAGCCAGCGTCGTCTTGCCCTCCTCGTGCAGCGCGCTGGCGACCAGAATCACGTGCAAGGGCTGCTGTCGCCCGGCGTGCAGGACCACGGTGCGGATGCCGTCCACCGCCTCACGCAGAGCCAACTGCGCGGGATTGGCCTCGCTGCCGTCCATGTGGAGCAAGCCCCGAACGTCGCGGTTCGGCACCAGCGGCAAGGTGCCCACGACCGGCAAGCCCAGGCCCTGGGTGATGTCGAGCGTCGAGTTCACCCGCCGATGGCGGAAGTCGATCAGCGCCACAACCAGGAAGGCCAGGAAGAAGGCACCAAGGGCCGCCACCAGGCCGTACTTCCATTTCCGGTCCGTGGTCCGCACCCGCGGAACCTGCGGTTCCTGGAGGACGCTGACGCGGATACCGGCGTTCTGTTCCTGACGGATTCGATCCATCTGCGCGGTCAGGCTCTTTCGGCTTTCATTCAGCGTGTTGAGATCCTGATTCAGCCTTTCGACCTGGACCGCCTGCTCCGGATTGACACCGGTGATGGAGCCGCGCAACTGATTGGTTTCCTGCTCGATGGCACGGATTGCATCCTCGGCCACCGTGCCGTTGGCCCTGGCACGGTCCAGGGCGGACTGAGCCTGCCTCTCTTCGCGGCGCAACTCGACCATGCGTCGCGCTCGCGCCGACGATTCCAATGCCGGCCGAAGCTGCTGCTCCGTCTTCTTGTAGCGATTCAGTAACGCCGCCTTCTGAGCCTCCAACGGACGTACGGATTGCTCCACGGTCTCCGGGGCGGCAATTTGTCGGATCGATGCGATCTGGGCGTTGACCTTGCTGATTTCTTCCAGCTGCTGCTTCAGGGAAACGTCGGTTCGGAACTGTTCCTCGATCTCGGTGAGCGAGATCTCGATGAGTTGTGGATTGGTCATCTGTTGGCGGATGCGGTCGAGTTCATCCTCCAGACGTTTCTGATCGGATTTCTCACGCAGCATGGCGTTGTGATGATCTCGACGCGAATCGCGCAGGTCCGCCAATCGCTGCTCAACCCCCTTCTGATCCGACAGACCGAGTTTGATTTTCAGATCGACCAACTCCTTGTGCTTCGCTGCGAGGCGCAGATCCAGATTCCTCAGATCCTCCCCCACCTGGCCTTCGCGAAGTTGCGTCCGGCTCTCCAGATCGGCTTGATGCCACTTGAAGTAGACCCGTTTCAGCGCGGTCAACAACGTGGCGACGTCCTCGGGATATTCTCCCTGAAGAGTGGCGCGGACCGTTTCCGAACCCTGCGTCGGCAGATCGACCACCAGTGTCGTTTGCAGCCAGCGGACGGGATCGTCAGCATGATCCTGAATTTCGCGCAGTTCCTGAACGTCGCTGAAGGTGAGCAGTTCGCTCAGGATCTGTGGGTTCTTGAGAACCACCAACTGCTTGCGGGCGAAACTGGCGACCTCTCCCTCGCCTCCATCGTGTCGCGGAGCGATGGAGAAGATGATCGAACTGGTGAAGTTCCCCGGCACGAACGACCAGGCGATCAGGAACGCGACCAGCGCCATTCCCAGGCCGATCGAGAGAATCAGTGGCCAGCGGCGTTTGACGGCCGCCAGGAGATTATCGACTCCGGGCGGATTGGTCAGGGCAGGCGGCAGATCGCTTCCCTCGGTGATTCCAGGAGTCAGTGCAGCGCGCGTCACGGGAGGCGTGTCGTGGTCCGACACCGTGCGCGGAGCGGTTTCGCCTGTTCGCATCGCCATCTCTCCATACCCGGATCGGGAATGTCAGGGGCCGGCTCCGTTCGCCAGGGAACAGGCAACGGGCTGCCGACTCGCCGAGGGACGCGTGGCCACGGCGGGGTCCACTAACCACAAATGATCCAGAACCTTGGTGATCAACCACAAAAACAACAACGCCAGCGGAATCATCAACCAGCCAGCTACATCGTGAATCTGCTGATGCAGCGCCGCTTCGGTACTCAGAGTCAACAGGGCCGTGCTGGTGATCCGAACGAGGTTGGCCAGCAACGCCACCGGCAGGCCGCAGGCAAACAGAAACATCCGCTCCAGGATGGGCCGACGACTGATCATTGCCATGGCCGCCGACAACAGCAGGAACGATTGCAGCATTCCGAGTCCGTTGCAGGCTTCCAGCACTCCCAGGCGGGCCTTTCCCACGGTGATGGTGTTGCCTTCCGCCACTGCCGGAAATCCACATGTTTGCAGCAAGTAGGTGCTGGCCAGCGTGGCACCTCGCTGCAAGGTGCTGGCCACGCCGCGCTCGACGATGAACGGCAGCGGAATCATGAACAGCAGTAAAACCAATCCCCAGGCCGTCCACCGTAGCCAGGCAAATCCCGCGATCAACAGCACACATCCGACCAGCGTGAGCAGCAGTGAAAACTCATCGAGCCAGTCCAGATTCAGATACGCGCCGAGGAACCGCAAGCTCCCTGCGAACAGCAACACGGCAATACCCCAACTCGACGAGGTCGGCGCGGATTTCGGTCGTAAATCCCAGCGATACCAGAGAACCAGAGCCACGACCACCGGCACCAGAAACCCATGCGACGCCTGCGGGTCGTCCGACCAGCGGCCCACGAGATTCACCGCAGCTGGCCAGTAGGACCACACCACCCCGAGCAGGCAGAGGCCAGTGCCCAAAAGCAATTCGCTCGGCACGCCGGTGCGCTGGTGTTCGGTCATGATGCAATCCCGGCCCAATGCTTCGGGTATGCCGACGGACAAACGATGGTTTATCCTACGATGGGGCGATCTAACGCCCTAGCAGGAAAAGCCCATCAATAGCATACCTCACATTCGCGCCGGAGATGATTCAGGCAGCACGGGAAATTGACTCAGCCGACATTTTCTTCGGATTCGTTCGATACAGCGGGAACGGCAGGGTTTGCCGGCGCGGCCTGAGAAGGGGAATTGGCCAGGAGAGCGACGAGTCGATCGAGGAAGATACTCTGGGCCGAATGACAGAGGCGACGAGCCTCCTCCAGCGAGAAGAACTTCGCCTGATCCACCTCCCACGACAATGGCCCCGGTTCCAGAGTGCCTTCCACCTGGAAGGCAAAGGCATGGACCCGTTTGCGTGTACGGGTATAGTCGCAGTGGCCCAGTGGGACCAGCGGCCCGGTGATGTCCAGGCCGACTTCCTCGCGCGTCTCACGTCGGGCCGCCTGCTCGGCTGTCTCGCCCGGATCCAGTTCGCCCTTCGGAATGCCCCAGGGCGACCGGCGATTATAATTACCGGAGGGATGGACCAGCAGCACCTCGACGCTGCTGGTCGGCACGCGATAGAGCAAGATACCGGCCGAGAATTTCATCGACAATTCACCAGCGCAAAGGTGTACAGACTGGCCACCCCACCCAGAACACGGCGTGGCGACCAGCCAGTTCCTTCCGCAACGGTACCAGACACCCATTCTCCGAACCAGACCGGATCGGCACTTTTTCTGATTTCCCACCGATAATTAAATGAACAATTGTTCAAAGTCCCTCACGATGTCATCCGGTCGATGACCTTGTCCACCAGTACCTCGCGGACGAGTCGTTCCACCTTGCGGACGTTCTCGATGGCCAGGAAGCCGTAGTACGTCGTGTTCCGGGACACACCGCCATGCTTGCCAGAGGTCACGGTGACGATGGTCACGGAGCGGAAGACGAGGTCGCCGCCACCTTTACCGAAGATCCACATGTCGCGCCGCCACATGCTCGCCAGGCGGGCCGGGTTGTAGTTCTCCATTTCGACGCCGCCGAAGAGGCCCGCCTGCCAGACGATGGCCCGGCGACTGGTCAGGGCGTAGCAGGTTCGGCCGGCCCGCCACAGGTTGTAGAACGGCATGATGACCAGCCCACCGCACACGACCATTCCGATCAGGGCCGGCAGAATGACCATGCCGAGCCCGCCACCCCCGGCCCGGCCGGCCGCCATTATCCCTGGCAGGACGAAGAATCCCAGCACGAGCAGGAAAACAATCACGCCGACGATTGGCCCCCACAAACTACGCAGGAGAACGATCCGCCGTGATGGCATGCCAACCCAGTAAAGTTTCTCCCCCTTCGTCAGTTCTTGCTCGATCCGATCGCGGATGTGATCGGGCAGGTTCGAGTCTTCCAGGTCGATCGCCACGATGGCCAGGTCCTCGTCGGGTTCCTCCAGTCGTTCGACCAGGGGCCGCTTTTTGCGGGGACGATCGTCCTCCTCATCGCGATCTTCCCGACGCGACTTGCGAGCGGGCCGTTCGGCCTCGCGATCCTCGTCCCGACGTTCTTTCCGGACGGGGCTTTCCTCTTCCGGGGCGACCGTCTCCCGTCGTTCGGAGGTTGGCCTGGTCGGCGTGGACACGGTCGCCACCCTGACCACGCTTTGGCAGCCGGGACACTTGAAGGCCTTGCCGGCCATCGTGTCGGCCACCTTGAGCGTCTTGTTGCACGCGGAACAGACCACACTGATCGGCATGGCTTCGATCCTCTGAAACGGAGCCGGGGCTCTCCCGGTTTGGGGCCGACTCCTACTTCCAGACGTGACACTCATTCAATCCGACCGCGCCGGTGGCAGGATTTGGTCTTTCTTTTTCCGGTCACTCCTCCCGCCACTGCACGAAGCCCTCCAGCGCGTAGAACTCCGGCAGGCCCAGCTTGTCGTACGTCAACGCCGTGTGCTTGTTTCGGTCCTCGGCACGCTGCCAGAACTCACGGCGATCCGCACCGCCCGGAAACATCGCCCGGTCCTTCTGCGACTGGTGCCGGAAGATCGCCTGCTTCTTCCGCTCCAGATCGTCGTAACTCAATGGCACCACCCGCTCGACCTCGTGCGGAGCCCATTCTTCCCAGGCTCCGCGATACAGCCAGACCTCGAAGTGCTGGCCCTTCTTGCGCACCTGACGTACCGCCTCGAAGATCGCCTCGGCACAGATTCGATGCGTGCCGTGCGGGTCGGACATCTCGCCGGCGACGTAGATCTGGGCCGGCTGCAACCGCTCGAACAGGGCAACGATGTCGGCGACGTCCTGCGGATGAATCGGGGCCTTGGCCACGGTGCCGGTGCGGTAGAAGCGCAGGTCCATGAACTCCAGCCGTTCGGGCGGGATGCCGCAGGCCAGGGCTGCCGCTCGCGCCTCCGTCTCGCGGATCAGCCCCTTGATCCGCAGCAGATCCTCGCTGTCCGGCTGGCCCTTCTTCTTGGTCAACAAGAAGTCCTGCACGCGCTGCTTGACCGTTTCGATCTGCTCGATCTGGATGCCGAACAGGTGGCTGAATGCCGACACGAAGTCGGTGAAGCGCCAGGCGTCGTGGTCGAACACGGCGATGTTGCCGCTGGTCATGTACGCGACGTGGACCTTGTGCTTCTGCTCGACCAGGTGGATCAGCGTCCCGCCCATGCTGATCACGTCGTCGTCGGGATGCGGACTGAAAACGAGGACCGTTTTCGGATCGGGGCCGGCCGGCTGGGTGCAGATGGTGCCGAGCATCTCGTCGAAGACGCCGCGAGCGAGTTTCCCGGCCGGGCCGCGCTCGCGCAGCAGTTCGTACAGTTCGTGTTCGCGGAAGTCCTCGTCGGACAGCTTGAGCAGCCCCTTCTTCACGCGCAGGGCCAGCCAGATGACGGCTTTGCGGATCAGGGCCGGCGTCCAGTTGGCCGGCCCGACCGTCCACGGCACATCGATGGCCGCGAGTTGCTGCGCGGCCGAGGCGTCGAGCAGGAAGGTCGTGTCGGGGTGCTGCTGCAAGAAGCTCGCCGTGATGACGTCGGTCACCGGCCCCTCGACCGTCCGCTGGATGATCGGCCCCTTGTGTTCGCCGAACGCGAGCAGGACGATCTTGCGCGCTTCGAGGATGGTGCCGACGCCCATGGTCAGGGCCTGATGCGGCACGTTCTCCTCGCCGAAGAACGTGCTGGCCGCGTCGCGCCGCGTCACCGGGTCGAGCGTCACCCGACGAGTTCGGCTATGCCGTGTCGAGCCGGGCTCGTTGAAGGCGATGTGGCCCGTTCGACCGATCCCGAGAACTTGCAGGTCGATGCCTCCCGCCCGGCGAATGCGCTGCTCGTAGCGAGCGCAGTAGTCGTCGATCTCGTCGGGCGGGATGGTGCCGTCCGGAACGTGGACGTTGCGTGGGTCGATGTTGACGTGATCGAAGAACGTGGCCTGCATCCAGTGCCGGTAGCTCTGGGGGTTGTCCGGCTTCATCGGGTAGTATTCGTCCAGGTTGAACGTCACCACGCGAGAGAAATCGAGGCTGGCCTCGCGATGCAGGCGGATCAGCTCGCGGTACAGACCAACGGGGGTGGACCCGGTCGGCAGGCCGAGGACGGTTGGACGACCGGCCGAGTTGTTTTGCCGAATCAGGCTCTCGATCATCAGCGCGACGTGGCGGTTCGCCTGGGCGCTGGTCGGGAAGACCAGGGTGGGCACCTTCGTGTGCGGGACATAGTGAGAGGACATGGGTCGTTCCTGCCTGAGCCGGTCGTCGGAGATCACCTCGCCCTTTGGAGACGAGCGCATAGTTATAGCGTAGGCGGCCGCCTGGCTGACGGCCATTTCGCCGCTGGCTCGCCAGCGGGGTTTCGTCGGCTGGCCGGCAAGCCGGCTTCATTTAGCCGCCGGCTTGCCGGCGGGTATTTGCTGCGAAGAACGCCGGCAAGCCGGCGGCTAAATGAAGAGGCTTACCGGCGGGTATTCGCGACGAAGACCGCTGGCAAGCCGGCGGCTAACTGAAGAGGATCCTGCCATGCCGACCGTGACGATCAACGGTGAATCCCGCCAACTCCCTGACCCGCCGACTGTGGCCCGGCTTCTCGAATCGCTCGGTCTGCCGGGCAAGGGTGTGGCCGTCGAGGTCAACCAGGCCGTCGTCCCGGCCGCCCGCCATGCCGATCACGTCCTGCGTGAGAACGACCGTGTCGAGATCGTCACCCTCGTCCGAGGCGGCAGCGGCGAACCGGTCGAGCCCGAGGACAAACCGCTCGTCATTGGCAAGCATCGTTTTCGGAGCCGTCTCTTCACCGGCACCGGCAAGTACGCCAGCTACGACCTGATGCGCGACTGTCTCGCCGCGTCGGCCTGCGAGGTGACCACGGTCGCCGTGCGGAGGGAGCGTCTGGTCGATCGCGAGGGCCGCAACTTGCTCGACTACCTCGACCTGTCGCGCTACACGATCCTGCCGAACACGGCCGGCTGCTTCTCCGCCGAGGACGCCATCCGGCACGCTCGCCTGGCCCGCGAACTGCTGACGAACCTGGGCAATCCCGGCGCGGACTGGGTCAAGCTCGAATGTCTAGGGGACAGCAAGACGCTCCTGCCCGATCCGATCGACACGCTCAAGGCGACCGAGGTGCTGGTCAATGAGGGCTTCCAGGTTCTGGTCTACACGAGCGACGATCCGATCCTGGCGAAGCGGCTCAAGGCGGCGGGAGCGGCCAGCGTTATGCCGGCCGGCAGTCCGATCGGCAGCGGCCAGGGCATCCTCAACGCGAACAGCATTCGTATCATCCTGGAGTACCTCAAGGACGGCGACCCGGACTACCCGGTGATCGTGGACGCCGGCGTCGGCTCGGCGAGTGATGTGAGCGTGGCGATGGAGCTTGGCTGTGATGGCGTGCTTCTGAACACGGCCATCGCCAGCGCAAAGGACCCGCTTCGGATGGCGTTCGCGATGCGCCACGCCTGCGAGGCCGGCCGGCTGTCATACCTGGGTGGTCGAATCCCGAAGAAGATGTACGCGACGGCATCGAGTCCGATGGAAGGCCGGATCGCGTCAGCAGGGTGATTTCGGCGAGCCGGGAGCGTCCGTGACCGGAGTGAACACTTCTGCGCGGAAAACGGAACTCCGGTCTTCGGCGAGCCGGGAGCGTCAGCGACCGGAGTAAACGCTTCGACACCAGAAGCGTTTACTCCGGTCGCTGACGCTCCCGGCTCGCCAGGTTCATGTCCGGAACAGGCCGATTAATCCGCATTTCTGCTTGATTTTGCCACCGTCCGTTTGACTGCACTCCGAACGCAACCTAGGGTTGTGGCGGGAAAGGCCTGGAAGGATGCCCGTGGTGATACAGGCGGGTGCCGCATCGCGGTAAGCGGTCTCCCAGACGCCTCTTCA
>CAYYJM010000200.1:0-12056 GCA_964471755.1 uncultured Alcaligenaceae bacterium | reverse complement strand
GTTCTACCGCACCTCGGCAACCGCCCTGTTTTTCGCTTGACTCCCTGCCCCGTTCGTTTACGCTGGATAGACCCCCCCAGTCCGCTACGATCGCCTGCCTGCCTGAATCGAAAGGACGAGCCCCATGACGGCTTCGCGTCTGCTCTCGCTCCTCGTCGTTCTTCTGCTCACCGGTGCCGTACGCGCCGAGCAACCGCTGCATCAGCGCATCGACGCCCTGATCGCGAAGGGGCTGCCGAACTTCACTGCGGTCGCATCTCCTCGGGCCGACGACGCCGAGTTTCTCCGGCGCGTCTACCTCGACCTGATCGGCATCCTGCCGACCAGCAACGAGGCCCGGACCTTTCTCGACGACCAGGCCGCCGACAAGCGGACGAAGCTCATCGATCAACTGCTCGCCAGCCCCGAACACGCCCGGCACATGGCCACGGTTTTCGACGTGATGCTGCTCGAACGTGCCAAAACGCAGAACGTGCCGGCCGCCACCTGGCAGAACTACCTGCGCGAATCGTTCGCGGCCAACAAACCCTGGGACGTTCTCGTTCGCGAAATCCTGACCGCCGACGGCTCCGATCCGAAGACCCGGCCAGCCGCCCGCTTCCTGATCGATCGTGGCGAACCGCACCTGATGACGCGCGACATCGGCCGACTCCTGCTCGGAGTCAACCTCCAGTGCGCCCAGTGCCACGATCATCCGAAGGTCGAGGACTACAAGCAGGCTCACTACTACGGCATCTACGCCTTCCTCGGCCGAACCGCCACGGTCAACGATCCGAAACTGAAACTCGTCGTCCTCAGCGAGAAGGCCGACGGCGTGACGACGTTCCAGAGCGTCTTCGACCCCAAGAAGGAGACGATGACTGGTGAGCCGCGTCTCTTCGGCGGCAAGGTCGTCGCGGACAGGCCAGTCGAGAAGGGCAAGGAGTACGTCATCGCGCCGCCGGCCAAGGGGGCCGAACGGGCGGTGCCGACCTACCGCCGACGAAGCCAGCTCGGCCCCCTCCTGGCCTCGGCCGAGATCCGCGCCTTCCCGCGAAACATCGCCAACCGCCTCTGGGCTCACCTGCTGGGGCGCGGTCTGATCGATCCGCTCGATCTCGATCACAGTTACAACCCGCCGTCGCACCCGGAGTTGCTCGACCTGCTGGCCAGCGAGATCGCCGGGCACCACTTCGACATGCGCTACCTGCTCCGCGAAATCGCCCTGAGCGAGACGTACCAGCGTTCGAGCCTGCCGACGGCGAAGGGAACCGGAGTCGAGGCCGACCGATTCGCCACGGCCCAGCTCAAGCCGCTGTCTCCAGAGCAGCTCACCCGTTCGCTGATGCAGGCGACCGGCTACCTCGCCAACCAGCGGCTAGCCCTCGGTGCGAAGGCGACCGAGGCCAGTCTTTACGCCCGGATCGCCCCCGTCCTCACGCCGTTCGCCAATGCGTTCGCCAGCGAACCGGGTGAGGCCGAGTCGTTCGACGCCCGGGCGGAGCAGGCCCTCTTCCTGGGCAACGGCCCAACACTGAAGGGCTGGCTCGCTCCGGCCGGCCTCAACCTGACGGTTCGACTGGCCAGGGCCGCGACGCCGGAAGCCCTGGCCGAGGAACTCTACCTGAGCGTCTACACCCGCCGGCCCGCCGCCGAGGAGACGAAACTGGTCACCGAGTTTCTCGCCGCTCGATCGGACAAACCGCAGGCACTCCAGGACCTCGTGTGGGCCCTGCTCGCCAGTGCTGAATTTCGCTTCAATCATTGACCCTCGCCGGAGACTCTCCGTCATGGTACGCAACCCCGCCTGTGGTTCCGTCGAGCATGCGCTCTCGCGGCGTGGCTTCCTCGGTGGTGCGCTCGGTGTCGGTGCCAGCGCCTTCGGCCTCGGTTCGCTGGTGCAGCCGACCGCCGCGAAGGAACTCAGCAAGCAGCAGAAGCGCGTCCTGGTCGTCTGGCTTGCCGGCGGCCTCAGTCAGCTCGAATCGTGGGATCCGAAGCCCGGCACCACGACCGGTGGTCCCTTCCAGGCAATTCCGACGTCCGTTCCCGGCACGCACATCTGCGAGCTGCTGCCGCACACGGCGAAGCTGATGCATCACCTGGCCCTGGTCCGTGGCCTCAACACCACGATCAACGATCACGGCAACGGTGCCTACGCCATGCACACCGGCTGGAAGAAGGCCCCGGCCATGCCGCATCCGCACCTCGGTTCGGTCTGCGCGAAGCTCCTGCGCGCCGAGGACAATCCGCTGCCTGGCTACATCCACGTCACGCCGAAGGGCAACGGCGGCGTGAACAAGGAGGACGCGGCCTTTCTCGGTCCGCGCTTCGCCTCGCTCTCTCTGAGCGACGGTCAGGCCCCGGCCAACATCGCCTTGCCGTCCGGCGTCACCCCGGCGACGGAACGCCAGCGTCAGGGGCTCCGCAGTCGGCTCGACGATCGCTTCGCCGCGGCGCGGCGCACCGCCGAGACGGAAGCCTACACCGGCTCGTACGATCAGGCCGCCCAGCTCATGGCTCGCAAGCATCTCTTCGACCTCGATCAGGAGCCGGTCAGTTCGCGTGAGCGTTACGGCAATCACGACTTCGGCCGACACTGCCTGACGGCCCGGCGTCTGCTCGAAGGCGGCGCGACCTTCGTCAAGGTCACGCACTCCAACTACGACACGCACCATGAAAACTTCGATTTCCACATCGAGCAGCTCGGAGAGTTCGATCGACCGTTCGCCACGCTGATCAGCGATCTCCAGGAACGCGGCATGCTCGACTCGACGCTCATCGTCGTCATGAGCGAGATGGGCCGGACGCCACGGATCAATCGCAATCTCGGTCGCGATCACTGGGGCACGGCCTTCTCGGTGGCCCTGGGCGGCTGCGGCATCAAGGGCGGTGCGGTCGTCGGCAAGACGAACGCGACTGGCACGGCCGTCACCGATCGGATGGTCAACGCCGGCCATCTGTTCCACACCTACCTGCGGGCTCTGGGTCTGGACTCGAAGAAGAACTGGTACATCCACGAACAGCCGATCCCGATGGCCGATCCGAAGGCCGACGCGATCACGGAGATCCTGGCGTGAACGTCACCCTCAAGCCCGCCGACATCCGGCCGGCCGGCGAGTTCAAGCAGCCGAGCCCGCTCCTGGCCGCTCGCTTCGACCCGACGGGCACCTTCGTCTTCGCCTCGGCCGAGGACAGCGTCATCCATCGCTGGACCCTGGCCGATGGCAAGCACACCGAGTTGAAGGGCCACCAGTCCTGGCTTCGCGGCCTGGCCTTCCACGCGAAGCAAAAGCTGCTCCTCTCCGGCGACTACACCGGCAAGATCCTCTTCTGGCCGTTCGACGCCAGTGAGCCGAAGCCGAGCCACACGATCGAGGCCCACACCGGCTGGATTCGCTCCCTGGCCGTCAACCCGAGCGAGACGCTGCTCGCCTCGTGCGGCAACGACCGGACGGTCAAGCTCTGGTCCCTGCCTGACGGCAAACCGATCCGCACCCTGCAAGGACACGAGAGCCACGTCTACAACGTGGCCTTCCATCCGACCCAGCCGTACCTCGTCTCGGCGGATCAGAAGGGCATCGTCAAGGTCTGGCAGGTCGAGAAGGGGACCGCCGAGCGCGAGCTGGACGCGAAGGTGCTGCACAAGTACGACAAGACGTTCGGTGCCGACATCGGCGGCATCCGCGCCATCGCCTTCACGCCGGACGGCAAGTACCTTGCCTGTGCCGGCATCACCAACGTCTCGAACGCCTTCGCCGGCGTCGGGAATCCGCTGGTCGTCCTGTTCGACTGGGAGACGGCCAAGGTCAAGCAGTTGCTCAAGCCGAAGCAGGCGTTCCAGGGCACGGCCTGGGGCGTCGTCTGCCATCCGGACGGTCACCTGATCAGCGCCGCGGGTGGCAATGGCGGCATGCTCTGGTTCTGGAAGCCGGACTCGGCTCAGGACCTGTTCGCGTTCAAGCTGCCGGTCAACGCTCGCGATCTGGCTCTGCATCCCGATGGCAAGCGCCTCGCCGTGCCGTGTAGTGATGGCAAACTGCACGTCTACGACGCCACGGCCCGGAAGTAGCGCGGCCAAAAACGACGGATCGGCAGGACTCCGCCTGCCGATCCATCGAGGAGTCCGTCACTTCAAGAAGGTGGTGACGAGCCAGGCCAGAAGGCCGGCCAGGATGGCGAGCAGGACCAGACCCAGGGTGCCCAGCGGTGGCCGGGCCGGAGCCTGCGCCGTTTCGTCGGGCGGCAGTTCCTCGTACGTGTCTGGATCGGGTTCTACCGGCAGCGGAGCCCGCTGGACCGGGGTGGTCGGACGCTGCGGGGTCGGTGCCGGCTTCTGGACCGGATGCTTCTGCGCTGGCGTGGTCGTCGGCTCCGGCTCGGTAACCTCACGATTCGACGGAGCGATCGGACGAATCGGCTGTTGGGCCGGTCCCTGAGCCGGCGAACGCGACGCGGCGTTGCGCTGCGGGACGCGATGGCGCGTCGGCGCGACGCCCGAGGTCAGCGGACGCAAAACCTCGATCAACTCGGCGCAACTGGCGAAGCGATTGGCCGGCTCCTTCTCCATCAACTTCTCGACGATCTTGATCAACTCCTCCGGCGTATCGGGAGCGAGGTTGCGCAGCGGCGTCGGCTGTTTGTGCTGATGGGCCATCATCTTCTCGACGGCCGTCCCCTCGGGGAACGGATAGCGTCCGCCGAGCAGGTAGTAGAGGACGCAGCCGAGACTGTACTGGTCGCCGACCGCCGTCAGGTTGTTCGGGTCCATGATGCTCTCGGGGCTGGCACAGTCCAGGCCACTGTTGACCGAGTTGGCCGTGGACATCGTATCGACCAGCGATTCGCCCTCCGTCTCGGCCAGCAGACAGCCGATGCCGAAGTCGAGGATCTTGACATGGCCATCGGAACCGAGCATCAGGTTCGATGGCTTGAGCAGGCCGTGGAAGAGGTGCTGCTGGTGGACCAGATCAAGGCCCTCGGCCGTCTGCAAGGCGATCAGCGCCGCCTGCGTGGCCGGCATCGGGCCGTTCTGCTCGATGTGTTTGTCCAGCGGTGTGCCATCGATGAGCGGCCAGGCCAGGTAGTGCATGCCGCCGGAGGTGCCGACGTCCACGAACGGCACGACGGCCGGATGCTGGGCCTGCTCGAAGGCGCGAACCTTGCGACGGGCGATGCGCACGTTCCACATGCTGCGGCGCGGCAGCACCTTGACCGCGTACCAGCCGTTGTCGTTCTTGTTCTGGGCCTTGTAGACCGTGCCCATGCTGCCGGAGCCGAGCGAGTCCATGAGGGTGAACGGCCCCAGGACGAAGCCCTGGGTCTTGCCCTGGAGCAGGCGTTCGGCCTGGAAGGGCGTCAGAATTCCCTGGGCGACCAGGAATTCGGCCAGCGCCGGTGGCTCGGCGTTGGGGTGCTTGCCGAGGAATTCCCCAATGATCTGGTCGAGGTGGCCGCGGTCGATCAGGTTACTCCGCCGCAGATCCCAGACGAACCACTCGCACGCGCCGAGGTCGGTTGTCATCATGTCGCGAGCATCCTTCCAGTGAAGTAGACAGCGCGAGGGGCTGTCACCTGGCCATCGCCAGTCGGAGGCCCACTCCTCGCTTGCATCCCCTAGCCCGAGGTCGCGACAACCGGCGCAGCGGCCGCGTCGGAATCGTCTCGACTCCCGCTTCGCAAACATGGGATACATTTCCGGGCCTGTCAAACGGATCGATTGCGACGCTTTCCCCGATTGGGCGGATCTGCTATCCTGAATGGATCAGTAACAATCGCCGGGGCAGCTCCGGGACTCGAAAAGGACAGCCATGTTTCAGCCCTACGATCCCTGCCCGTGCGGCAGTGGTAAGAAGTTCAAGTGGTGTTGCCAGTCGTTCTACTCGGACATCCGCCGGGCCGATGCGCAGTTCGAGCAGGGCCAGCACGAAACGGCCCTGCGCCAGATCGACGAGGTGATCAAGACCCATCCGCAAAGCACTGAGGCGCTGGGGACCAAGGCCCGCTTCCTGGCCAATCTCGGCCAGACCGAGCAGGCCGACGAGGTTCTCGAACTGGCCTTCGCGATCAACCCGAACTACCCCAACGGTCTGCTGATGCGCGCCCAGCTGCGCATGAACGAGGGAGAGATCGGCGGAGCCATGCTCCTGGCCCGGCGCGCCGCCGAGGCGTACGACCCGGCCGCCCACGAGAGCCTCGCCCTGGTCTACCACATCCTGTTCGACAACGAGATGGCCCATCAACGGCCGATCGCCGGCCACGCGGCCCTGAGCCTGGCCACTCAGTTCGCTCCCAGCAGTGAGGACCTGCGCGAGGCCACGGTCAACTACTTTGGCCCCGAATCACCACTGCCCGAGGCGGCCCGAAAGACCTACGCCCTGCGCCGTCCCGCATCGAACGATGCGCAGCGCCGCGCACGCTGGGAGGCGGGCCTCGCCGAGGTCGCGCCGTCCCGCCTGGGCGACCTGGCGAAACTGTGCGACGAGATCGCCCGACAGGACGAGAAGGACGCGGCCGCCTGGTTCAACCTGGGCCTGGCCCGGGCCTGGCTGGGCGAGAACGCCACGGCCGTCGAGGCCCTCGAACAGTCGATCCAGCACGAGACGGACGACGCTTCCGGCCGGGAAACCGGTGCCCTGGGCGAGGTCCTCCGCATGGGCATGGGTCTGGAGGAGCAGTGCGACCAGGTCCACTACGCCTTCGGCTTCGCCCTTCGCGATCCCCGGCCGGTGGCCGATCTTCTGACCGCCTGGAGCAAGGAGGGCCGACTCCTGGTCCAGCCGACCGAGGAGAAGGGAACGTTCTTCACGCTGGTTCTCGACATCCAGAAGGGCATCGCCACCAGTGAGGGCTCGACGACGAGCGACACCGGCACGTTCGCGGCGTACCTGTCGATCATCGGCCAGACGCTGCGCGTGCGCGGCCCGAAGCGGGAGTCCGTCGAACACCTGCGCGACATCTTTCGCGAACGCCTGAGCCTATCGGAGGAGGAGGCGACGATCGTCAAGACGCCGGCTCCGTTCCGTGACGTGATCCTGCCGGCGCTGCTGCTGCCGACGCCGGGCAACACGTCGCTGACCAACGAGCGCGTTCACGATGCGGCCCGTCGTTACTTCCAGGAGACGTGGCTGCACCAGCCGCTGAAGTCGCTGGCCGGGAACAGTCCGATCGACGCGGCCGGCAGCGCCGTGCTGAAGCGGAAGTTGGCCGGCATCGTCGATTTCCTTCAGCAATGCACGAATGGCCTGCACGTCACCCCGGCGGACTTCAACGGCGTCCGTCATCATCTCGGCCTGGAACCGGTGCCCGAGCCGGTCGCGGAGCAGAAGCCGGTCGAGGGGCAGAAGCCGACGACGGTAAACGTCGCCGGCCTGAACGCGGCGGAACTGGCCGGCCTGGATGTCACCACGCTGACACTGCGGCAGGTGGAGCAGGCCCACCAGGCCGCCCTGAAGCTCGACGCGAAGGAGTTGGCCCGACACTTCGCCGAGGCGATCGTGGCCCGGCCAGCCGAGCCGGAGAAGAACGACCGCTTCGCGATCTACTCGTACCTGATCCTGCGCGAGCTGGCCGATGGCGAACCGAGCAAGGCACTGGAGTACGCCGAGTCGGGTCGGCAGTTCGACGCCGAGCAGAATGGCGGAGCCCGTCGCGACGAGTTCGACCTGCGAACCGGCCAGGTGCTGGCCAAGCAGGGTCAGACGGAGAAGGCGGCCGAGGTCTTCCACACGCTCTTCGAGCGCTCGCCCGACAAGGCGAAGCTGCGGATCGAGGCGATCGAGGCGCTGATCCGCATGAAGAAGGGGACGCTGGCCCTGAACCTGGCCGAGGCCGGCCTGAACGTCGCCCGGGATCGCGGCGATCGCGATTCGGAAGAGGTGTTCAACGAACTGGCCGCGGCGGCACGCAAGACCGCGGGGTGAGTTGCGGAGTCAATCTCGCAGCGCCTTGCCGGTCAGCTGGAGGAACACGCGCTCCAGGTTCGGTTCCTCCGTCTCCAGGGCCAGCGGCTCGACGTGTTCCTCGGTCAGGACTCGCACCACCGGCATCAGCGTCGTCTTGACCTCGTCGCAGATCAGCAGGATCGTCACGCCATCCAGGCCGGGTTCGCGCCGGGGCTCACCCGCCAGGCGCGTGCCCGGCAGGCCGGCCAGTCTCCCCCGCAGCCGCTCGGGAATGTCTCGCAGACGAAGCCGGATCTGCCCAGCCTGGAGCCGGAGCAGATTCGGCAACGTGTCGCACGCTCGAAGTCGGCCCTGATCGATGATGCCGATCCGCTTGCAGAGCGTCTGCACCTCCTCCATGTAGTGGCTGGTGTAGACGATCGTCACGCCCTCGGCGTTGAGGCGACGGACCTGCTCGAACAGATGGTTTCGCGACTGCGGATCGACGCCCACGGTCGGCTCGTCGAGCAGCAGCAGACGCGGCCGATGCATCAGGGCGACGCCCAGGTTGAGCCGACGTTTCATGCCGCCGGAAAAGTTGCGCGTCGGGTCATGAGCTCGCTCCTCCAGGCCGATGCTGGCCAGGATCTCGTGCGCCCGGCGGGAGAGTTCCGGATCGCGCAGACCGTACAGTTCGCCGAAGAAGCAGAGATTCTCCAGAGCCGTCAGGTCGGCGTAGATGGCCAGATCCTGCGGCACGATGCCGAGCAGGGGCCGGACGCCGCGGTTGCCCGGCAAGAGCGACTGTCCCTGGAGCGTGGCCGAGCCGCTCGTCGCCTGCAACAGGCAGGACAGGATCGACAGCAGCGTCGTCTTGCCGGCTCCGTTGGGACCGAGCAGGCCGAAGATTTCGCCCTCCTCGACCTGGAAGCTGACGCCATCCAGCGCGACGAGCGAGCCGTATCGCTTGCGAAGTTCGGACACGACGAGGAACATGGGATGGCTCGGTAGTTACTGGCGAGCGTGGGGCGTCAGCCCCATGATCTTCTCTTCTTCTCTCCGGATGAAGAGTCATGGGGCTGACGCCCCACGCTCGCCGGGTTAAATCTTCAGAAACACCTTCCGCCGATACATCGCGTAGCAGAACAGCCAGAGGACGGCCAGGATGCCGACGTTGGTCCAGATCGGGCCATAGGTGCCGGCGAAGAGGTCCGTGCCGAGATGGACCTTGAGCGTGTGGATGATCCACGGCTTGAGCAGTTGGGCCATGACGTACATGGCGATGCTGTTCATGCCGACGACGACCAGCGGAAACGCCCACGCCTTCCAGCCGATCCCCTCGATGATGGCATGGAAGCCGGCCAGCATCAGGAACGTCCAGCCGGCACCGTAAACCGCCCACGACGGCGTCCAGAGTCGCTTGACCAGCGGCGCGACCGTCCCGGCCATCAGGGTGCCAACGCCCAGACAGATCAGCCCGGCCAGCACGAGCCAGAGCAACTGCCGACCAAATGACGGCACTCGCCGCAGCATCTCGCCGGCCATCAGGCCCAGGAGCATCGTCGCCAGCGAGGGCACGAAGTTGAGCGTGGCATAGCCGCCATCGTTGGCCACGAACGGCTTGTCGCGCGGGAAAAGATTCAGGAACCAGACGTCGAAGGCATGGCCAAGGTTGGCGTTCTTCGTCCAGTGAGCGAACCAGCCGTCCTGCGTCGCGGACGCCGGGGCGGGATACAGGCCGAAGGCGAGCGTCGTGCCGGCCAGGATGCCGACCAGGGCGAGCAGCTGCACGAGCAGTCCCCGGCCGCGCAGCAGGAACAGGAACGGATACGCCAGACCGATCTGGCACAGGACGTTGACGAAGACCCAGTTCGTTCCCTGTCCTGGCCGCTGCCAGTTGCTCGACAGGAAGACGCCGAGCAGGATCAGCACCAGCGAGCGCCGCAGGGCGTGAAGCAGGATCTTCCGGTCGCTGTCGCCTCGACTCTTCCGGCTGGCGTGGGAGAACGGCAGAGCGACGCCGACCATGAACATGAACGACGGCTGGATCAGATCCCAGAAGGCACAGCCGACCCAGGGAACGTGTTCGGCGTGGAAGCCGAGAAACTGCCAGAGCGGACTGTCGGGAAACGCCTGGGCGACCGTGGCCAGACCCAGACCGCTGGAGGCCATCGCCAGCATGATGAAGCCGCGGTAGGCGTCGAGCGAGACGAGACGCGGCAGGGGCGTCGGTTTGATCGGCGGCGTGACGGTCGGGTCGGTCATGATGCCTCTTCCGGCCTGGTCGGCCAGTAACGGTAGAGCAGAGCGGCCAGCACGCAGCCCCCGCCGAGCAGAGTATGGATCGTCGGCGTCTCCGTCCCAGGGGAGGCGAGGAACGCCCACACGGGATTGAGCAACGGCTCCAGCAACGTCAACGTACTCGCTTCCTGGGCTCCGACGACACGCAGACCGCGTGCCATGAGCAGGTACGGAATCCCCAGCTGCACGGCACCGAAGAAGACGAGCGTGGCCACCTGCGGCCAGCTCGGTAGCGGCAGGTGCCAGACCAGTGGCACCAGAGCGAGCGTGCCACCGAACAGGTTCAGCACCGTCACCCAGGCGGACGATTCGCCCCGAAGCAGACGCAGACCGATCAGGATGAAGGCGAAAAAGACGCCCGAGGTCAGGGCCAGCAGAACGACGGCGACCTTCTCGTCCTGCCAGCCACCCGCGATGAGGATGGCGATCCCGGTCATGCCGATGGCCAGCGTCAGCGTGCCACGCGGGGTGGCCTTCTCACCCAGGAAGCACGTGGCGATGAGATACATCCAGAGCGGGGCGCTGTACTGAAGCAGGACGGCGCTGGCCGCCGAGCCCAGGGCGGCCGCCGTGATGTAGGTCGCGTTCATCAGTGCGAACGAGAGGACGGTGAAGATCATCCACGGATTGAACGTCAGATCACGCGGCCGAAGCAGCGGCAGCAGGACGAGGCCGGCGAAGAACACCCGGTAGGCGGCGATCAGCAGCGGATCGAGCGGCGGCAGATGCAGGCCCAGCGGCGTCGGCTCACGCAGGAGCTTGGTCAGGGCACCGCCCAGACTCCACAGGAGAGCCGCCGCCACGATGCAGAGACGGCCCTGTGTCAGCGAGAGCGACGGTGTCTCGGCAGGGACGGCGACGGGTGCGGTCACGCCTCGTCCTCGATCCAGCCCAGGAGGAATTTCTCCACGTCTTCCTCTTCCGGATCGAACTCGATGGCGTGTTCCTCCGGATCGTAATCCTCGATGCCGGACAGGGCCAGCAGGCATTCCAGATCGAATTCTTCGCGCGAATCGAACCACGCCAGGGCGGCGGTGATCTGCTCGCGGAACTGTTGATCCGTGTCGGCCAAGGCAGAGATTTCCGAGGCGTCGAGTTTGAGGAAGCCCTCCTCGACGGTGTCGAGCAGGGACCGCCAGGCGTCCCAGCTATCGGTGTAGTGCGGGAACAATTCGCGCAGCGCCGCATCGCGCTGGGCGAGTCGCTGGCGGACCTCGTCGAGCGGAGCAACCACCGTCGTTAGCGTCCCGTCGCCATCGACGTCCAGGATGACAAGGTGATTCGTGTCGAAGCAGGCCAGCCAGAAGACGGGCACGGCGTAGTCCGCCTCGGCCAGGATCCGAGCGTCCGTCGCCGCATCGCTGTCCTCCGCGTGCGGATTACAGGGGAGAGGGTTATCGTTGGCGAACAGGCAGGCCTGGTTCGACATGGTTCGATCTCGTGAGTCTCGCGGCGGAGGGCGCTCAGGGGTTCAGTCGATTGTTGAAGTCGCGGTTACGGGTCTCCTGGAACTGCCGGTCGAGCAGCGTGGACTGGAACTTGTTCTGTTCCTGCATCAGCTCCTTTTGCATCGCCATCTGCTTGTCGAGCAGTCGGTCCTGGAAACGGTAGCTCAACCAGGAGGTGAGAACCGCTCCGATGAGGGCCGCGACAACACCGCTGATGGCACCGATCAGCACTTCGTTCATCATGGACGACTCCGGGGTGGTGAGTTGCGGAAGGTTATTCTACCGCGCCAGTGGGTGGAGCGTCCGGAGCTTCGCGAAAAATGACGAACGAGCCGTGCGGGTCCTCTAACGAAAGCGGCCTCCCGAGTCAACGGACTTCAGACGGGGGTGACGACGCAGGGTGGATCGGCCTCCGATGAAGGAGCCTCGGAAAATCGAGCGTCAA
>CAYYJM010000199.1:0-12077 GCA_964471755.1 uncultured Alcaligenaceae bacterium | reverse complement strand
GGCACCTGGAAGGTGCCCCCGGTAAAAGCCGTCGGGAACTAGGTCGTGGGCGAAATGTTCACCTGCGGATGGGACGAGTTGCTCGGTCGTGAATGAGGCCCGCTTGTCCTGTCCAGAAGTCGCGCTTTCCTGGCGCGGGAGGATAGGTCCCATGTCCCCGGATCCGAGCCCTGGACGCTCTCGCCTGGTCAAACGGGCGGCGGTCGGCGTCCTCGCCCTGGTGCTGCTCTATCTCGTGGTGGCCTACGTCCTCCTGCCCCTGGTCTGGGTGGGCTACGCGCACCGCCACCCCGCCTGGGAAAACGCGCCGCGGATCACGCACACCGCCGACGACATTCCAGGCGACCCGCTCAACGTTGCCCTGGTTGGCAGCGAAGCGGAGGTGAAGAAGGCGATGCTGGCCGCAGGATGGCATCCAGCCGATCCTCTGACGCTGAAGAGTTGTCTGGAGATCGCCGAGGCGTCCGTCCTCAAGCGGACCTATGAGGACGCGCCGGTCAGCAACCTGTTCCTGTTCGGCCGCAAGCAGGATCTGGCCTTCGAGCAGCCAGTCGGCGATAATCCCCGGAAGCGCCACCACGTCCGGTTCTGGAAATGGGACCAACTCAGCCCCGAGGGATTGCCGGTATGGTTCGGGTCGGCCACCTACGACGAGCGCGTCGGCCTGAGCCATACCACGGGCCAGGTCACACACCACATCGCCGCCGACATCGATTCCGAACGCGACCGCCTCATCCAGACCCTGAAAGAGGCCGGGCAACTGGGAGGGACCTACCTGGTTGACGGGTTCCAAACAACCCTCTCGGGGCGCAACGGGGGTGGCGATCCCTGGCACACCGACGGCGACCTCTCCGTCGGCGTGCTCAAGAACCCGTGATGCCCTTGCCGCCGTGAAGGACCTGCTGATCGGTTGAACCATACCTTGGCGGCCCCGTCCCCGTCAGGCCTCGTACGGAACGACACCAGGACGGTTCGCGCACTTAACGGAAAGGATTCAGATGCGACAGATGCTCATGGGGGCCCTGACCCTGACCCTGCTCCTGGCAGGGTCGGTCCAGTCTCAGGATCCTCAGACCGCCGAAGAGAAGGCTCTCCGCAAGCGAGCGGAAGCCTTCGTCGAGACGTTCAACAAGGGCGATGCCAGGGCCCTGACGTCGTTCTTCACCGCCGACTGCGACGTGGTCGATCCGGAGGGGCACCACATCCAGGGCCACAAGGCCATCGAGGATTCGTACGCGAAGCTCTTCGCCAACGCCAGGGGGGCGAAGCTGTTCTTGCGCATCACCGGCCTTCGCGTGCCGAAGCCGGACATCGCCTTCGAGGACGGCTACTCCGAGGTCGTCATGCCGAAGGGCCCGCCGTCGGCCAGTCGCTACTCGGTGGTCTACGTCAAGAAGGATGATCAGTGGTACATCGCCAGCGTCCGCGAGGCGATCGCCGTCCCGGCGACGAACTCGGCGAAACTGCTCGACCTGGCATTCCTGGTCGGCAACTGGGCCCAGGCCGGCGAAGGCGGCTCGGCCCGGGCGTCATACAACTGGGACACGACACAGAACTTCCTGATCAACTCGTTCGACCTGACGATGAAGGACGTCTCCCTCGCCGGCGGCGTCCAGTGGATCGCCTGGGACGAGTCGACCAGGCAACCGCGATCGTGGTCCTTCCTGTCCAACGGCGGCTTCGCGGAGACTGCCTGGAAGAAGGCCGGCGACGGCAAGTGGAAGATCACCATCGCTGGCACGCAGCGCGACGGCTCAAAGCTGACTGCGACCAACACCCTGACGAAGATCGACGAGGACAATTTCTCGATCCACCTGACCGACCTGAAAGTGGACGGCAAGCCGATCTCGGACGGGCCAGTGGTGAAGATGAAGCGCGTCAAGTGAGCCGAGAAACGAACGACGATCCATACCTTCAGGAGGATTCCATGATCCGATCACTCCTTGCCACGGCGGCCTTCTTCGCGGCGCTGGCGCTGCCGGCGGCGGCGCACGGCTACGGAGCGTACCACGCTGGCGTCACGACAGTCGGGCCGGGTGGCGTCTACCATGCCGGCACGACGGCGGCGGCCACGCGGTACGGCGCAGCGGCGCACACCGGCGCAACGGTGGCAACGCCGTACGGCGTCGCGCACACCGGCACCACTGCGGTGGCCGGCCCGTACGGCGGGGAAGCCTATCGCCACACGACGGCGGTGAGCGGAGCGTACGGCGGCGTCGCTGCGACCACGACGCGCGCCTATTCGCCGACGACCTACGCCGGCTACTCCGCCGCAGGCGTCTCGGCCGGCGGCTATCGCGCTGGTGTGGTTCGGACAGGTTACGTCGGCCGCTAACCGTCACCGGCTATAATGATTCGCACCGGCTGGGACTCCCAGCTGGTGGCTGTTGCCATTCTGAAGGAGCCAGACATGACACTCCGAGGTCTTCCATTCATCTTGGCCGCATTGCTCGGCGTCAGCATCGCCGTGCCAGGTACGGCCCAACAACCGGGCGCGAACGAGAAGGATGCGATCGCCAAACGCCAGGACGCCTTCATCGCGGCATTCCACAAGGGCGACGCAAAAGTCCTCGCGTCCTTCTGGGCCGAGGACGGCGACTATGTCGATCTCACCGGTGAACACCACAAGGGCCGCAAGGCGATCGAGAAGGTGTTCGCCGGCCTGTTCGCCGGCAATAAGGGCATGAAACTGCGCATCGACAGCGACACGCTCCGCTTCGTCACCCCGGATGTCGCCATCGAGGAGGGGATGACCTCGGTCATCCCGACCGACGGTGGACCGCCCAGCCGTGCGAAGTACGCCATCGTCCACGTCAGGAAGGACGGCAAGTGGCTGCTCAGCAGCGTACGCGACAGCGCCTACACGCCGCCGTCGCACTTCCAGAACCTGCGCGAACTGGAGTGGCTGGTCGGTAACTGGGCCGACGCCAACGAGAAGGGGGCCGTCGCCCGGGTTGATTACGCCTGGGCGAAGGACCAGAACTTCCTCATCTCGACGTTCGCCGCGACCTTCAAGAACATCTCGATCGGCGGCGGAACCCAGTGGATCGGCTACGACGCCGCAAAGAAGCAGATCCGTTCCTGGACCTTCGAGCTGAACGGCGGCTTCGGCGAGGCGACCTGGACCCGGGACGGCAAGGCCTGGACAATCAAGACGACGGCGACCGACCGCGAGGGAGCCGCAGTGAACCTGACCACGACCATCACCCCGGTCGATGCGGATACGCTTACCTGGCAGGTGAAGGAGTTGACGGTGGCCGGCAAGGCTCAGCCAACCGGGAAGGCGATCACGATGAAGCGCGTCAAGTA
This sequence comes from uncultured Alcaligenaceae bacterium, assembly GCA_964471755.1. GTDB lineage: Bacteria > Planctomycetota > Planctomycetia > Gemmatales > Gemmataceae > CAYYJM01. The sequence continues at coordinate 8,768 of CAYYJM010000199.1, read as the reverse complement.
ACCCGAACTCAGAAGGAGATAACGATGGTGCGGACTTATTTCGTGACGGCACTGGCCGTGATGCTCCTGGGACTGCTGACCGCAGGGGAAGCCCAGGCGTGGGGAGCGGCTCACGTCGGCTACACGCACGTCGGTTATGGCGGCGTGCAGCACTACGGTGCGACGGCGGTCGGTGGGCCGGGCGGAGTCTACGGCGGGGCCCACTATGGGGCCTACGGCTACGGCGGGGCGTCTTATCACGCTGGCTATGGCGGAGCGGTCGGCTATGGCGGAGCGGCCGCCGGCGGATATCATTATGGGACGACGGGCTACAGCGGCTACGGCGGCTACTCGGCCGGTTACGCCGCCGGGGCGTATCGCCGCTGGTAAGCGGGTTCGCTCACTTCCCGTCTCAAGCAGGAAGCGTGTCATCGTTCGGGCATCCGAACGACGACACGCCCCGCGGTCAAATCCACGACATCACCGGAGGATCCACCATGAGCCCTCGAATCCTTGCCGCCACAGCGCTCGTGATCGCGGCGCTCGCTGGAATCGGCCTGCCAGCCCGCCAGCAACCGGCGGCCTCCGGAGTGAAGTCACGCGATGACGACCGAGAGGCGATCGTCAAGACAGCCAGGGCGTTCGCCGAGGCGTTCAACAAGGGAGACGCGAAGGCGGTCGCCGCTCTCTGGACGCCGAATGGCGAGTGCCACGAAGCAGGTGGCCGAATCCTCCGCGGTCGGGCCGTCATCGAGAAGGCCTACGCCGCCTTCTTCAAGACCGATCCCCAGGTGAAGATCGAGGTCGTCGTCGAGGGCGTTCGCTTCCCGGCGACCGACCTCGCCATCGAGGAGGGCATCCTCCGCCAGACCGGCCATCCACGCGACCTTCCGATATCCACCCTCTACCGGGCGATTCACGTTCGCGAGAATGGACACTGGCGGCTGGCTGTCACCGATGAGATCGCCGCTGGTGTGGACCGCCTCGATGACCTGGACTGGCTCCTCGGAGAATGGAAGGGCCAGGCCGGTGATGGTGTGATGACCCTGTCCCTGACGCGCGATCCGAACAAGCCGTTCGTCCACGGTAAGTTCACCCGGACGGAGAAAGGGAAGGAGGCCGGCGCGGGGACGTTCCGCATCGCGGCCGATCCGGAGACGGGCCGACTGCGGTCGTGGCATTTCGACGACCACGGCGGCCACGGCCAGGCCCTGTGGGTCCGCGATGACAATCGCTGGGTCCTCGACTCGGTCGGCGTCCTCGCCGATGGTACTCCGACGGCGAGCGTCAATCTCCTTGGCCGGGTCGATGCCGACACGATCACCTGGCGATCGATCGACCGGACGCTCGCGGATCGGCCGATGCCCGACACCGTCCCGGTTCGGCTGACGCGTGTCGCCGGCGGGAAGTGACCGTACTCATTCCGCCGCCGGCAAGCCGGCGGTTAAATGAAGAGAGGGCACGATGAGACGCTTCCTGTTGCACACGGTGGTCGGAGCCTGTCTGTGCCTGTGGCTCGGCGGCCACGCGGAGGGGCGCGGCTTCGGCGGCTTCCGCGCTGGCGGCTTCGGCGGTTATGGCGGCTTCCGCGCCGGCGGTGTCGCGGGCTTTCGCGGTGGTGAGCTGGGTTCCTACTCCGCCGCGCGCTCCTTCGGTGGAGTCGCGGGCTTTCGCGGCGGAGCCATCGGCGGAACGTACGACCGGAACCGGACCGGCGCTCGCGGCGGATCAATCAACGTCGAGGGAGCGCGCGGAGCGGTTCGTGGTCCTCTCGGCGGCGTCGCCGCGGGCGGAGGCCGCGAGGTGACCGCGACCGGGCCGGGCGGCCGGACGTACAGTGCCGGCCGGGCCGGAGGCGTCGCTGTCGGGCCGTATGGCCGAACCGTTGGCGGCGTAGCCGGGCGCGAATCGTTCGCCGGGCCGCGCGGCTGGGAGTCGGCGTATCATGGCACCCGCTTCGCCACGGACGCCGGCCTGGCGCACTACGGCGGGGTCGCCCTCGGCGGCATTCATCCGACGGCCTACTGGTCGCGCGCCGACATGGGCATCCGGGCCAGCTACGTCCGCAACGGCTTCGGCTACTATCACTGCTTCCGGCCCGGATGGTTCCGTCGCTATCCGGGCTGCTGGTCCATCCCGGGCTGGGCGCTCGGTTACGCCTGGACGTACCCGACCTGGGTCGGTCTCTACCCCTATCTCGGCTTCATCGCCACGCCGTACACCTACGACTATGGCAACGACATCGTCTACCAGGGCGACACCGTCTACGTCGGTTGGCAACCGGCCGGCACGCCGGCCCAGTACGCCCAGCAGGCGATCACTCTCGCTGACGCTGGCGTCCAGGCGAACGCCGCTCCGCAGGGGGACTGGAAGCCGCTCGGCGTCTTCGCTCTCGTCCAGGGCGACGAGAAGACGTCGAACAATCTGTTCCAGCTCGCGGTGAACAAGGACGGCATCATCCGCGGTAACTACTACGAGGGGCTGACTGACACGACGACGCCAGTCTACGGCTCGATCAACAAGAAGACCCAGCGAGCCGCCTGGACGGTTGGCAAGTCGAAGGATCGCGTGTTCGAGGCCGGCGTGTACAACCTGACCCAACCGGAAGCGCCGTGCCTGCTCCACGTCGGCACCGACCGGACGCAGCAGCTCCTGCTCGTCCGCATGGACCCGCCGACGGACGCGCAGGCCGGCGGCGAGTGATCTCTTCATTTAGCCGCCGGCTTGCCGGCGGTGCCTTTCGCCACGCAGACCGCCGGCAAGCCGGCGGCTAAATGGGTGCCTCACCTGCTCCGGCTGTACTCGTGGACGACCTTTCCGTCCACATCGTGGAAGCGAAACGTGATCGTACTCTTGCCCTCGACAACGTGAGCCCGCACCGACAGAAAGCCGCCCTTGACGCGATGGAACTGGTGATACTCCTTGTTCAGCCCCGGTGAGCCGCCGGCGTGCCGGTCGCTGGCCGGGCCGCACGAGAACTCGTGGACCTTCGTCTCCGGATGGATCGAGTGATACTGCCAGTGCCGGTCGCCGCAGACGACGAACGCCGTGTCCGGCAGATTCTTCCGCAGCCAGGAACGCACCTCGTCCCCCTCGGTCTGGAAGGCGTCGTTGGCGTGGTTATCGTTCTTGCCGCGCGCCCGATCCGGGCCGACGATCGGCGTCGGCGAGATGAGAACCTTCCAGTCCGCATCGCTGGCCTTCATCGTGTCGAATAGCCACTTCTTCTGTTCCGCTCCCCAGATGGTTTTCTCTGGGCCGTCCTTCATCGTGTTCGGCGAGCGAAAGTCGCGGCCCTCGACGAGCCAGACTTGCAGGTTCTTGCCCCAGCGGAAAGTCCGATAGGGCTTCGCCCCCTGCGGCACCTGCTCGGCGTAGATGCGCAGACCGTCCGCGAACGTCAGCGGCGCGACCGCCGCCGACCTCCGGCCCGGCCAGCAGTCGTTGAAGAGCGTGTCGTGATCGTCCTTCTCCCAGTAGGCCGGCACGTTGAGATGGAAGTCGAGGTGACGCGGCAGACTGTACATGCGTTGCCAGTGGAGCCGGGCGAGGGCCGGTGTTCGGGCCATCGGCGAGTCGTTGTCATAGTAGACCGTGTCGCCGGTCGGTACGAGGAACTTCGGCCGGAGCTTCTGCATCGCCGGGTAGATGTGGAAGCCGTCGGCGTGGTCGAGATCCTTGTACGCCTGGCCGGTGATGACCGTGAACGTCGTGTCGGCCTGCCGATCGGTCGGCGGTGCCGTCTCGAATCGGCCCCTGAGCGGCTCGAACGTCTTCGCCTCGCCCGGCACACGTGTCTCGGTGGCGAAATGATAGACCGTCGCCGGCCGGAGCCTGTCGAGCTGGAAGGCGTGGGCGAAATCGGTCTTCTCATTCACGTTGATCCAGTCGGTGGCGACGGCGTCGCTGAGGTCTCCCTTGAGGCCGTAGCGAACGCGGACCTGTCCCGCCCGCCCGGGGCAGGCCCCCTGGAGTTTGTCGGCGACCACCTTCGGATCGTTCTTGCCGATGTCCGGTGAATCGACCCGCCTGGCGGCAGCCGTGAAGCGCACCCAGACGATGGCCGAGTCGGGCGTGCCCTCGCCGACCTTGACGCCGGTTGCCTGGGCGGACTCGCCGTGGACCGTGGTGACGAGAAGCGCCAGCAGGCCGGTTCCGATGAGCAGGGTTCGCACGATGATTCCTCCATCGGGGAAGTCGGACGGGCCAGAGACTCCAGACGTTCTTCCTGGCATGGAGGATAGAATACGCACAGACACGGGAAGCAGCCCACGTCCGAGGCTGGCTCTGGGTCTGGTGCCAGGGTATCATACAAACGGGAGGAACGACCCATGCCGCTGCGCGACCACTTCCGCTCACCGCTCGACGACTTCACTGCCTGGGAAGGCTTTCACGGCGGTTGGCCGATGGTCATCGTTCAACACCTGGGACGGAAATTGCCCGCGCAGTACGTTGCCGCGCCACGCGTTCACACTGGCGCGGAGTTTGAAATCGACGTCGCCACCTATGACACCGAGGACGACGCTGGCCTGGCGCACGACGATGGCAACGGCAATGGCGGCGTGGCCACCGCTGTCTGGGCTCCGGCGAAACCCACCCTCACGGTCGAGAGCGACCTGGCCAACCTCGACGAGTATTCCGTGCGCGTCTACGACACACGTCGCGGCCGGCGACTCGTCGCGGCCGTCGAGATTGTCAGCCCGGCGAACAAGGACCGGCCCGAGCATCGCCGGGCCTTCGTCGCCATATGCGCCGCCCTGTTGCAGCAGCGAGTCTCGGTCTGCATTGTCGATCTTGTCACCGTCCGCGATTTCAACCTCTACGCCGATCTACTGGAGTTGCTCGGCCGTGACGACCCGGCCCTGGGAGCAGAGCCAGCGCGGCTCTATGCCGTCTCGTGCCGTTGGCGACGAGACGACAACCGCGGCCTGATCGAGACGTGGAATCAGCAGCTGGAGATTGGCCAACCGCTGCCCACGATGCCGCTCTGGCTGGCCGAGAACTTCGCAGTGCCGCTCGAACTCGAGGCGAGCTACGAACAGACCTGCCGTGATCTGCGCATCCCATGACAGGCAGGCGTCAGTACCCCGCCGGAGCGCTGGACGCCGGCCCATCGGTCACCGGCATGCCGAGGCGGCGCTTGCACTCGTCGAGGATGTCACGCGTCCGACTCGCACCACAACGGCTGACGCCCAAATCCCGCACGGCGAGCAGGCCGTCGAAGTCGCGGACGCCACCAGCCGCCTTGACCTGGACGTGAGCCGGACTGTGCTGCCGCATCAGCTTCAGGTCGGCGTGCGTCGCGCCGCCGGTGCCGTAGCCGGTCGATGTCTTCACCCAGTCGATGCCGATCTCGCCGCAGATCTGGCACAGGCGAATCTTCTGCTCGTCCTGTAGATAGCAGTTCTCGAAGATGACCTTGAGCTTCTGCCCGGCGTCGTGCGTCAGCTGGCAGATGGCGGCGATCTCGTCGCGCACGGCGTCCCACTCGCCAGACAGGACGCGCGAGATGTTGACGACCATGTCGAGTTCCTCGCCGCCGTCGGCAAGAGCCTGGCGCGTCTCGGCCAGCTTGATCGGCGTGGCATGACCGCCGTGTGGAAAACCGATCGTCGTGCTGGCTCTGACGCCACTGCCGCGCAGAACGTCGGCACAGCGCCGCAGATAGTACGGCAGGATGCAGACGCTGGCGACCTGATAGTCGATCGCGAGCTTCAGACCTGCTTCGAGGTCGGAGGTGGTCAGCGTCGGGTTGAGCAGGGAATGGTCGATCATGCCGGCCATGTCGGCGTAGGTGTAGTCCACGATCAGGCTCCTGGAAGGGTGGGGGCGGACCCTGGGATGGTATGCGACAGTCGCCGGGGGGGAAAGGGGCCTCCGGAAGCCGGGAAACGCCGCCGCCCGCGGAGGAGCCTCCGCGGGCGGGCTGGGGATCGGAGCGCGGGTCAGAAGCCGAGCCGCTTGAGCGTGCCGGAGACGGCCGGCGGCGGGCTGGCCGGGATCGACACCCGCGGCATCGACACTTGGGGCATCGACACCCTCGGCGTCGGGAGGTTCGGCATCGACACCCGGGGCATCGACACCCGGGGTGTTTGGACATGGGGCATGACCGTGGTCGTGTTGGTGACCTGGGACAGCAGACGCGACTGGGCGCTCACCTGCGGCCGGATGCCGTTGCCGCTCACGCCGACGCCGACGTGGACGCTGCCCAGGCCAGTGTCGATCCCGGTATCGGCGCGGATGCCGCGCCGATCGCCGCCGACGTGGTTGTAGATAGTGCCGACGCCCGGCAGGTGGGCCTGCTGGGTCTGGCCGAGGCGGGAGTTGATCCCGGCGAAGTCGACGTTCTGCTGCTGGCCGAGCCGGCCTGGGCCGACGTTGATGACGCCGCCCTGGGTGTACTGGTGCCGGTCGAGCGAGTTGGTCATGCCGCCGAACTTGTGCCGGCCAATCGGATCGTAGACGTCGTAGTGGCCGTTCGCCCGGCTGTCCCGGCCGGCGATGACGGCCCCGCCGCCGATCCGGTCCTGGGTGAACGGGATGTACCCCTGCTGGCGGACCTCGCCGTGGACGCCGACGGAGTTGCCCTGCCGGGCCAGGCCACCGTTCCAGCCGTTGCCGAACTGGTCGTACTGGTAGCCGTTCGCCTGAAAGTTCTGGCCCTGGGTCTGGTAGCCGCCGCCGAACCGGGCACCGCTCGGGTCACGCTGGTCGAACCGGCCGGCGTTGCCGGACAGATAGCCGCTCGTCCTGCCGCCATCGGCGGACTGGTAACTGCCGCCAAGGAGCGGGGCGGGGCCGCCCGGCCGGACGATGCCGCTGAACCCGTTGCCGCGCGGGTCGGCGTGGTAACCGCCGAGTTGGCCGGGATGGTAGTGGATGCCGGTCTGCGTGCCGGGTCCGTGGTAGGTGATCCCGCCCGGCGTAACCTGGACGGGGAAGGCCGGCGGGGCCGGAATCGGGACGCCGACGTTGAACTGAGCGCGGGCCGTGGCGCAGGCTCCGAGCGTGGCGATCAGGGCCAGGGCGAAAAGGGGGCGGGTCGTGAATGTCATCGAGGTGTCTCATCGGGTTGGGTGGTCCCGCGAGCGACGTGTCGGGGACCTGCCCTTATCAACGGGGCAGGATGGGAAAACTGGACAAAAAATGCCTGGGCCATGTCAGGCACCACCTGGCCCGCGCCGCTCCTTTCGCAACGGATGCTGCTCCGCCCGGCCATCGCAGTAGAACGCGACCCACTCGGCCAGGCGTTGCCCAAGCAATCGACATGCGGCCTGCTCCGCCTCCTCGCGCGGCTCCTTCGCGGCGACCGCACCGTAGTGGGCGGTCATCGACCGAGCGGCGTAATCAGTCACGCCGAAGACCAGAAAGCCGAAGTTCATCAGCATCGTCAAGATCGCCTGGCAGGCCAACTCATTGCCACCGCCCCAGCCGCCGGCCGACGAGAAGGCACAGGCGATCTTGCCGTCGAGCTTGAACCACTGCCGCTCCATCTTCTCGTCCCAGAAACGCTTCATGCGCCACGAGAGCAGCCCCATGTTCGTCGGGCTGCCGACGGCCAGACCATCGCACCAGACGACATCCTCCGGGCTCGCCTCGGCCACCGAGCGGATGCGCACCTCGATCCCCGTGATCGTGCCGGCTCCCTCACCGACGAGCCGGGCCATCGTGCCGGTGTTGCCGCTCAGTGTGTCGTACAGGACCAGTACCTTGCCCATCGCGGTCGCTCCTGGCGCTCCTCTTGTCGATGCCCTCTGTCTTACGGATAATCGCCCCATCCTGGGGAGGGGCGATCATGGCGAGCAGTCTGCCGGAATGTCCGCGCTACCTGCACCGCATCCCGGCAACGCCGCTGGTGCCGGTCCAGCTCAACGCGACGGATCCCATTGTCTGGTGCAAACTCGAGTTCCTCAACCCGAGCGGTTCGACGAAGGACCGGATCGCACGCTACATCCTTGAAAAAGCCTGGCGTGAGGGCCGGCTCTGTCCCGGCGATCGGGTCATCGAGGCGTCGAGCGGATCGACGAGCATCGCCCTGGCCCTGGCGTGTGCCCAACTGGGGCTGCGCTTCCTGGCCATCATGCCGGAGGGCGTCAGCAACGAGCGTGTGCTGATGATCCGGGCGTTCGGCGGCGAGGTGCGTCAGACTCCAGGATCGCTCGGCATTCGCGGGGCGATCGCGGAGACTTGCCAGTTGGCCGGGCAGCCGGGTGTGTTCCTGCCACGTCAGTTCGAGAATCCGGACAATGCCGAGGCCCACCGACTCGGCACCGCCCGCGAGATCCTGGACCAGATTCCGGGTGGCAGCGTCGATCTGGTCGTGAGCGGCGTCGGTACAGGCGGCACGCTCGTCGGCCTCCATCGCGGTTTACGCGAACACGGATGCCCGGTGGTCCCGGTCGTGGCTCGACCGATCAACCTGCGGCAGACGCCGGAGGTCGAGTGTTGCAGCTTCAGTGCCCGCATTCCGGGCGTGGTCGATTCGATCTCGACCATCTTCCGGCCGGAGGAGTTGCCCGGTCTGATCGTCGAGGAGGTCGAGGACGATCTCGCCCTGCGGACGACGGGCCGACTGATGAAGTGCGGCTTCCCGGTGGGGCCGAGTTCGGGGCTGAACTACGCCGCCGCCGTGGCTGCGGCTCGTCGGCTGGATCGGCCGGACGTGCGGGTGGCGACGGTCTTTCCGGATCGCATGGAACGCTACTTCACGACGGAGTTGTTCCGCGAACTGGCCGCAATGTAACCGGAGGGCCGGCCCGGGGTTGATCCGAATGACCCCGCGAGGAGGT
>CAYYJM010000198.1:0-12176 GCA_964471755.1 uncultured Alcaligenaceae bacterium | reverse complement strand
CAGGCCGACCAGGTCGAGAGCGTCCTCGGGCCGCATCGGGCCCTTCGCGATCTCGGTCACCAGGGCGACGTTCCCGCGTGCGGTCAAGACGGGGATCAGGTTGTAGAACTGGAAGACGAACCCGACGTGTTCCCGGCGATAACGTGTCAGGGCGGCGTCATCGCCAGCACTGAGATCACGATCCCGGTATCTGACCGTGCCAGCGGTCGGTACGTCAAGGCCGCCGAGGATGTTGAGCAGCGTGGACTTGCCCGAACCCGATGGGCCAAGCAGCACGACGAATTCGCCCTCGTAGAGATCGAGATCGACTCCGCGCAGAGCATGCACCTCGACCTCACCGGTGCCGTATACCTTGGTGATTCCGCGAGCCTGAAAAACAATGGCCCGAACCAGCGACGCGGGCACGGAACCGAGTGGGTTCACGAGGACGTTCTCCGGGATCTTCGGGCCAAAGGGCTGCACCTCCCCATTCTGGCAGGTGCAGGCTGGATTTGCCCAGGGCACCTCACGATCGTTCAGAGCCTGGACGGCCTCATCCCTCGCGCCACGGCTGCCCCTGGCGGTACGCTTCCAGCCGGCGCTGCTGAAGCGGCCGATCGCTCTCCCGGGCCAACTCCACGGCCCGTTCACCCCACTGGATCGCCTCGTCAAACCGCCCCGCCTCGGCATGCGCCGCGGCGAGAGCGGCCAGGCAGTCGGCCTCCTTCCAGTCGGTCAACTCACACGCCTTGCGAGCTGATTCCAGGGCCCGGACGCCATCGCGAACCGACGCCTGTGACGAGGTCGCCCAGATCCAGGCCAGGTCGCGGTGCGTCCAGCCGTTGCCCGAGTCCAGTTCGCTGGCTCGAAGATGATCGGCGACCGCGGCGGCCTGATCGCCACGACGCAGGTGCAGCCGGGCTCGGGAGTTGTACGGTGTCGGCACCTTCGGATCGAGGCGGATCAATTCCGTGTAATCGGCGATGGCCTGCTCGATCTGGCCCACCTGCACCAGTGCGACCGCGCGCTGACGGTACGCCTCCGGCTGCTCGGGAGCCAGGCGGATCGCCTCGCCGAAGTCGGCGATCGCCGACTCCAGTTGCCGACACGCCAGCCGGGCCAGACCGCGCTTGTAGAGCGACTGCCAGTCCCACGGCGTCAGCCGTACCGCCTCGCTGAAGTCGCCGATGGCCTTCTCGAGTTGACGCAGTTTCAGGTGCGCCTCGCCCCGACCCAGGTGAGCCGCCGCCAGGTCCGGTTGCAGGGCCAGGGCCTGCGTGAAGTCCTCGACGGCCTGCTGGGCCTTCGAGCGCTTCAGCGACAGCGTCGCTCGCTCGCAGAAGGCGGCGGCGTTCTGCGGATTCAGACGCAGACTCTCCGTCAGCCCGGCGATGGCCCCTTCCAGATCCCCCTTCTCGACGTTGGCCAGCGCCTGTTGATAGTGCCGCTCCGCCTGACGAGCATCCTGCCAGTGCCGCAGACGATCACGGGCGTCGGCGCGATCGTCGTCGGGCAGATCGGGCAAACGAAGCGTGGACCACATCAGGGCGGCGAAGTAGCAGCAGGTGCCGTCGCCGGGCGTCTCGACGCGGAGCTTGCGGAACAGGGCGAGAATCTCCGGGGCGGCCTCCTCCTCGTCGCTGGCCAGGGCCGCCAGGGCGATCAGGGCCGCATCGACGGTCCAGTCCATCGGGCCGTTCACCAGCGAGAGCAGCGCCCGCCGTCGGATGGAACCATGCCAGCCATCATCGAGGTGAGCGAGCGTCAAGGCGACGGCCACCTGCACGCGATAGACCCAGGCCGCCGGATGCTCCATGCGGCCCGCTCCGGGCGGATGGACCATCGTCGCCAGCAGGTCGTTGACCGCGCCGGGACCGAGTTGCCGGGCCAGCTTGCGAGCCAGGCCCCACCAGGCTTCCAGACGATAGTGCTGCGTCGCCAGCCCGGCGATCGCTCCGGACACGTCCGGCGACGGCGACGACAGGGCCACCCGTGGACAGTCGCCATCGTAGCGCCACAGGAGATAATCGACCCGGCCACGCGGCAGACGCGGATCGGGATGCTGACGCTTGGTCACCTTGATTTCCAGCCGGTGCATCCACTCGAAGGCGAGGTAGTTGCTCGGCGCTTCCAGGTGCGGCAGCGACACGCGGTCGTCCCCCTGGCCGGTGGGCCGAAGGTTGGCCGTCAGGTCGGGCGGATCGGGCAGGTAGCCGAGGAACGGCGTCGCCTGCTGGGCCAGGCGCTGGGCGCGTTCGTTCTCCGGCTGCTCCGCAGCGAGGTCGAGCAACTGGTCGCGCCACTGGTCCGCGCCGGCCTCCATGAAGCGGACGAAGTAGTAACTCGGCAGAGCGGTTTCCTGGGTCGGGTCACGCTCCAGGATGTCGGAGTACACTTCCAGGGCTTCCGGGATGCGGCCCGTGTTCACGAGCAGATCGGCCATGTGGCAGCGTGTCTCCAGGTCGGTCGGATCACGCTCCAGGGCGTCGCGGTAGGCTTGCAGTGCCGGCTCGATCTCGCCGCGGGCGGCGAGGGTGCTGGCCAGAGCGTTCGCCGTCGCCAGGCCGGGGTCCATCTCGTACGCCTCTCGCGCCAGCCGGAGCGCCTCGTCGAGGCTGCCCAGTCGGCCCAGCAGATTGACCGACACGGCCAGGAAGTGACTGTCGGCCGGTTGCGTGCGCCGGACCATCTGGATGAACATCGGCATGCGCGTCAGCGTGTCGCGACCGCCGCCGTGCGGTGAGGTCAGGACCGGCCACTGCTCGATCAGCCCGCCCACGAACTCGGTGAGCTTTTCCATGTCGAGCCGGCCGGACACCTCGGGCCGTTGCAGCCAGCCCAGCACCCAGTCGATGTACAGCACGTCGGGCCGTTCGAGGATGACGGCGAGCAACCCGTCGATCGCCGCGACGAGTTCGCCCTGATGGGCATGAATGTAGGCGGCCACGGCGCGCATGCTGGAGGTTTCCGGCAGATCGTCGCCGGGGAGCAGGTCGGTCGGGTCTTCCGCCGCCTCGACGATTTCTTCGAGCAGACCCAGGGCGTCGGATCGGTTGGGGTCGTCGCCCAGCGCGGCGGCGACCAGGCGGGTCGCTCCCGGCAGGTCATTCCGCTCCAGGGCCTGGCGTGCGGCGGCGAGGTCGTTCGGTGTGGCCATGAGGCTATCTTCAGCTCGACTGGGGTACAAACGATCGCGCGAATCCCGAATAGAATTTTAGACTGACCGGCCGTCGGAAGCGAGTGGAGATCGACCGAAATGCCGCACAGCCCCCCGATCGACGAGGACGCCCGCCGGCGCTTCGAGCTGGCCTGGCAGACGGACACTCCCCTGACCATCGAGGCCGTCCTGCCGCCGGAGGACGATCCGCGCTACCTGGCCACGCTGGCGGAACTCGTCCTCCTCGAGATGGAACTGAGCCGGAAGCAACGAGCGCTCGCCGGCCCGGGCGCTCCCGCTGGTCCGCTCCGCACCGTGCCGGATTACCTTCAGCGGTTCCCGTGCCTGAATCAGCCCGACATTCTCGGTCGGCTGGTCGCTCAACAGGAGGAACTCGAGCGGCGCTTCGGCGGCACCCTGGCCACCCTGGAGGCTCCGGAGTGGATCACCGTCCCCGACCCGCAGCGACTGCTCGGCACGCCGACCGCGATCCCCGGCTACGACATCCTGGACGAACTCGGTCGGGGCGGCATGGGCGTCGTCTATCAGGCTCGTCAGCTCGCCCTGAATCGTGTCGTCGCCCTGAAGACGGTCACCGGCCACGGTCGGGCCGATCCCGAGGTCCGCGCCCGGTTCCAGCGCGAGGCCGAGGCCATCGCTCATCTTCGGCACGCGAACATTGTCCCGATCTTCGAGATCGGTGAGCATCACGGTACGCCCTTCTTCGTCATGGAATGGATGGAGGGCGGCTCCCTGGCTCGTCGAGTGGCTGGCACGCCGCAGACCCCGCACGAGGCCGCGCGGATCGTCGAGACCATCGCACGGGCCATTCAGTATGCCCACGAGCAGGGCATCGTTCATCGGGATCTGAAGCCGGCCAACATCCTGCTGACGGCCGATGGTACTCTCAAGGTCGCCGATTTCGGCCTGGCCAAGCGTCTCGATGAGGACGCCGGCTACACCCTGACTGGCCAGATTCTCGGCACGCCGAGCTACATGGCTCCGGAACAGGCCGCTGGACGGATCCGGCAGGTGGGCCCCGCCACCGACGTTTACGCTCTCGGAGCCATCCTCTACGATCTGCTCACCGGCCGACCGCCGTTCAAGGCGGCCGCGACCTTCGACACCCTGGAAATGGTCCTGACCCGCGAGCCGGTGCCGCCCTCGCGTCTTCAGTCGAAGCTGCCGCGCGATCTGGAGACGATCTGTCTGAAATGCCTGGAGAAGGATCGCGCTCGCCGCTATGCCAGTGCCGGCGAGCTGGCCGACGACCTGGCCCGGTTCCGGGCTGGCAAACCGATCCTCGCCCGGCCGATCGGGCCAATCGAACGGGTCGTGAAGTGGGTCCGTCGTCAGCCCGTGCTGGCGGGCCTGATCGGCGTCACCCTCCTGGCCCTGCTGGCGCTCGTCGGCATCGCGGTCGCCCTGTCGTACAGTTCGCGTCTGGAGTCGGCGTTGAACGTCGCCGAGCGGGAACGCACGGAGGCCGACGTGCAGCGAACGCGGGCCAGCGAGCAGGAGGGCCTCGCCCGGCGCTACCTCTACCTGGCCCGGATGAACCTGGCGAACCGCGCCGGGGACGCCGGCGAGGGAGCGCAGGTTCTCGACCTCCTGGAGGAGTACGCCACCCCGCTTCCCGGTCAGCCCGACCCGCGCGGCTTCGAGTGGTTCTACCTGCGCGAGGCATCTCGCCACCTGGGTACCCTTCGCGGCCATGAACACGACGTGCGGACTGCCGCTTTCAGTGCGGACGGGAAAACCCTCGCCTCGGGCGGCCGGGATGGCACGGTTCGTATCTGGGAGGTCGCCACCGGTCGGCTCCGGCAAACCTTCACCGGCCCTCCGGCGGAGGATCCTGTCGGCCCCCACATCGACCCGAACACGCTCCGCGTTCTCCGCACCCTGCGCGGTCCGCGCAAGTGGGTCGATCAGGTTGCCCTCGATCCGAAGGGCCGGTACGTCGTCGCCGCCATCGAGAAGCTCTTCGTGTGGGGCACGGCGGAAGGTCGTCCCCTGTCGAGCTTCGCGCAGCAGGCGGGGAGCGTCCAGGCGCTGGCGTTCGACCCTGCTGGTGACCGGCTCGCCACGGGGCACCACGGCGGCACCGTCCTCGTCTGGGATGTCGCCACGGGCCAGGTGCGGCACACGCTCACGGTCAAGGGCGAGAGCGTTCGCCGGGTCGTCTTCAGTCCAGACGGCCAGAGCCTGGCCTGGTCCGGCGGACTCGTCCAGTTCCCCAAAGGTCAGGAGAACACCTCGGGCCGGATTCACGTCCATGACCCGGCCACGGGGAAGGAGCGATTCACGATCACGACGGGTCCGGTCGGCGGCCTGACCTTCACACCGGATGGCCGACGCCTCGTCGCCGCCGGGGCAAGCGGCGAGGTGATTCACTGGGACGCCGAGAAGGGCCAGGAGGTCGCCCGGTTCGCTGGCGGTGCCCTGCCCTCCGGCGGGCTCGATCGTCTCGCCTTCAGCCCGGACGCATCGCTGCTGGCCGTTCCCTCTCCCGATCTGGTGGTGCGGGTTCGCGACGCGGCCAGCGGCAAGGAGCGGTTCGCGCTGCGCGGTCATCGAGCCCAGGTTCGCGGCTTCCTCGATCCCGATAGCGGCGTCCAGGTGGTGGCGTTCAACCCCGACGGCACCCAACTCGTCACCGGCGGCTCGGATCGGACGCTGCGCATCTGGGATGTGCGGCAGCCGAAGCCGACACCGCTTCCGCCCGGTCTTCCCGAGCGGGCGAAGTACCGCGTCCTCGACCGCGCTCAGCGCTGGCTGGCCAGCGCCGTGGGCAACGACACCGTCACGGTCTGGGACCTGGCCACGATGAAGCCCCTGCGCGATCTGAAGAGTTCCGGCGAACGAATCCGACCGCTCGCCTTCAGCCCGAATGGTCGGTTGCTCGCCGTCAGCTGTACGACGCTCCTCCCCATCCTCACCCATTTCGACAAGGTCAAGGTCTGGGACGTGGTCAGCGGTCGAGAGATGCTCACGCTCCAGAGCCGTGATCCGATCATCACGACCACCTTCAGCCCGGACGGACGCTGGCTGGCAGTGGTCGGCCACGGCATCCTCCTGGGCGATACCTCCACCGGCAAGCTGGCTCACGATCTGCAAGGGCACGACTTCACCGTCTACGACCTGGCCTTCAGCCCCGATGGCAAGGTCCTGGCCTCGGCCAGCGAGGACGCGACGGTCAAGCTCTGGGACGTGGCGTCAGCACGGGAACTGATGACGCTGCGTGGTCATCAGTGGGGGGTGCGCGGCGTGGCGTTCAGTCGGGATGGTCGGTTCGTCGTATCCGGTGGCGGCGACAATACCGTCCGTCTCTGGGAAGCGGCCACGGGAAAGCCGATCCGCACTCTGCTGGGCCTCACGCCGCATCGCGAAGGCGTTCGCTCCGTCGCCTTCAGTCCGGACGGTCAGCGCATCCTGTCGATCGGCGACGAGGGCATGGTGAAGCTCTGGGACCGCGATACCGGCCTTGAAGTCCTGACCGTCTCGGGAGATAAAAAGGCTGCGGTCCTGGCCGCCTGGTTCGAGTACCTTCGCCAGCCTCCGGCCCGCTGACGGGGCGATTTCGAGGACGTTTCGATGCTGCCGACCCTGCTCGCGCTGACCCTCGCCGCTCCGGACCCGGCCGCGATCGACACTCTCGTCCGCGAGGCGCAGCGCGTCTGGAACGTGCCGGGCGTCGCCGTCGCCATCGTCAAGGCCGACGAGGTGATCTACCTCAAGGGGCACGGCTCACGCGGTCACGGTCTGCCGCAGCCGATGACCGCCCAGACGCTCTTTCCGCTCAGTTCCTGCACGAAGGGTTTTACCGCCACCCTGCTCGCCCAGCTCGTCGATGAGGGCAAGCTCGACTGGGACGATCCCGTTCGCAAGCACGTTCCCGGCTTCCATCTCAGCGACCCGCTCGCCGACGCCGACGTTCGTCTGCGCGATCTGCTCTGCCACCGCACCGGCGTGGCGACGAATGCGTATCTCTGGTATCGCGCTCCGTGGACGCGAGCCGAGCTGATCCGACGAATCGGCCTGGTGCCGTTGAGCAA
This sequence comes from uncultured Alcaligenaceae bacterium, assembly GCA_964471755.1. Taxonomy (GTDB): domain Bacteria; phylum Planctomycetota; class Planctomycetia; order Gemmatales; family Gemmataceae; genus CAYYJM01. The sequence goes on along the minus strand of CAYYJM010000198.1, from coordinate 4,985 downwards.
GCCGTTCCGAACGACGTTCCAGTATCAGAACACGATGTGGGTCGTCGCCGGCCAGGCGGCCGAGAACGCCGGCGGCAAACCGTGGGAACACCTCCTCCGCGAACGGCTCCTGAAACCGCTCGGCATGACGCAGACGCTGACCCATGCCGAGAACGTTCCCGAGGCGAAGCTCGCCCGCGGCCATCGCATGGGCGTCGATGGCCTGGAACCGGTGCCGGTCTACCTGATCGACAGGCCCGACCCGGCCGTCTCGGTCCTGTCGAACGCGGCCGACCTCGCACGCTGGCTCCAGTTCCACCTGCGCGGCGGCACGGTCGATGGCAAACCGCTGGTCAAGAAGGCGACCCTGGAGGTGACGCGAACGCCGCAGATCGTCCTGCCGCTGGCCGGCCTGGAACGCGATCTGCACCCCGAGACGGTCCAGGCTTCCTATGGCATGGGCTGGGTGTTGCAGGACTATCGCGGCCGACCGCTGGCCAGTCATGCCGGCGTCCTCGATGGCTTTCGCGTGCATCTGACCCTGGCTCCGCGCGATGGGATCGGCATCGTCCTCCTGGCCAACCTGGAGCGGACGCGCATGCACCTGGCCCTGAGCAACGCTCTGCTCGACCACGTTCTCGGCCTGGAGAAACGCGACTGGAACCGAACCTTGCTGGAGGCCGTCGAGCACGCCGCCCAGGCGACCCCTGAGCCGACCCGACCGCAGACCGGCACGCGGGCGCACCGACCCCTGAAGACCTACGCCGGCCGGTATGAGAACGCCGCCTATGGTACGATCACGATCCTGGCCACCGGGGCGTCGCTGCGCTGGTCGTACCATCGCTTCAACGCGGCGCTGGAACACGTCGATCTCGACACGTTCCGTCTGCGGGAGCCGATCTTCGAGAATCCGCAGCTCCGCTTCCACGCGGCCGGCGATGGCAGCATCGCGAGCCTGGAGATGCTCGGGGGCTTTGGGACGACCTTTCGCCGGGTCGCGGAGTGATCTCGGCAAACCTCTTCATTGAGCCGCCGGCTTGCCGGCGGTCTTCGGCGCGAATACCCGCCGGCAAGCCGGCGGCTAAATGAAGAATGCCCCTACCCACGACGCCGCGCACTCGCGTAGAATCGGGCCATTGACTCGACCTCCTCGCCGGGATTGTACTCATGCTCCGACTGCACGCGCTTCGTATCGGTCTGTTCGCGCTCCTGCTCGCACCGCTCGCCTTCATCCCGGCCCAGCCGGAGCCGGCCGGCAAGACGTTCACCTGCAAATGGACCAGCGAGCCGATCACGCTCGATGGCAAGGCCGATGAGGCCGCCTGGAAACAGGCCGAGACGATCGACTCGTTCCGCCTCCCCTGGCTGGGGAAAAACGATCGGCCAGCTCGCACCAAGACGACCGCCAAACTCCTCTGGGATCGCGATGCGATCTACTTCCATGCCGAGATGGAGGACAGCGATCTCTACGCCGTCGGCCAGGAACGCGACGACGAACTGTGGAACGGCGACGTCTTCGAGCTGTTCTTCAAGCCGGCTCGCGACAGGGCCGGCTACTACGAGTTCGAGATCAACCCGGCCGGGACCCTGTTCGACATGTACATGCCGCGCCGCAACACCGGCGGCTATCCCCGCTTCAAGGCCGACGGCGACTTCGCCTGGCAGGTCAAGGCCGTCACCCGCGGCACGGTCAATCGATGGCAAGACCGTGACACCGGCTGGAGCGTCGAGGGCCGCATTCCCTGGACGGACTTCATCCGCACCGGCGGCCGACCCGCGCCCGGTGAAGAATGGCGATTCGCCCTCTGCCGGGTGGACATCTCGACCGACTTCGAGGGCCAGGAACTGTCCAGCAGCGCGCCGCTCGCCTCGCAACCGCGCGCGAACTTCCACCTCCACGAGGACTACTCCCCGCTCGTCTTCGAGGGCCCGGCCAAGATCGCCGATCCTCGCCGGGCCGTCTCGAAGGTCGCCGGCTCGCCGGAACCGCCCAGTCCGTACGTCCCGCAGCGCGTCTATCCGAAGCTGCCGATCCAGTTCCCGATCCACGTCGTGCCGCAGCCGGGCAGCGACCGGATCGTCGTCATCACTCAGCCGAAGCCGTACGCCCGGACACGGATCGAACGCTTCATCGACAAGCCGGACGTGGCCGCGACGGAGATCCTGCTCGACTACGAGGACACCGCCTACGATCTCGTCTTTCATCCGAAGTTCGCCGAGAACGGCTACCTCTACGTCGGCAGCAACGGCCCCGCTCCCGGCGGCAAGCGCTCGCGCATCACCCGCTACACGATGGAGCGCCAGCCGCCCTACCGATTCGATTCAACGAGTGCGACGGTCATCATCGACTGGCCGAGCAACGGCCACAATGGCTGCGCCATCGGCTTCGGCAAGGACGGCTACCTCTACGTGACCAGTGGCGACGGCACCTCCGATTCCGACACGAATCTCATGGGGCAGGGGCTCGACCATCTTCTCGCCAAGGTGCTGCGCATCGACGTGGATCATCCCGAGCCGGGCAAGACGTACAGCGTGCCGAAGGACAATCCGTTCGTCGGTCGCAAGGGCGTACGGCCCGAGACGTGGGCGTACGGCTTTCGCAATCCCTGGCGGCTGACCGTCGATCCGGTCAGCGGCGACGTCTGGGTCGGCAACAACGGTCAGGATCTCTGGGAGCAGGCTTTTCGCGTCGAGAAGGGAGCCAACTACGGCTGGAGCGTCATGGAAGGGAGCCATCCGTTCTATCCGACGCGGAAGGCAGGCCCCGATCCGATCGCGAAGCCGACCGTGGAGCATCACCACTCCGAGTTCCGCTCCCTGACCGGCGGCATCGTCTATCGTGGCGAGGTTCTGCCGGACCTTCAGGGCGTCTACGTCTACGGCGACCACTCGACCGGCAAGATCTGGGGCGCGAAGCACGACGGCACGAAGTTGACCTGGCATCGGGAGCTGGTCGATACGCCGTTCCACGTCACCGGCTTCGGCCGGGACACGAAGGGCGAACTGCTCGTCCTGGACCACAACGAGAAGGGGGCGATCTACCAGCTGAAGAAGCGGCCGGTCGAGGCTCCGAAGGCGGTCTTCCCGCGCAAACTGAGCGAGACGGGCCTGTTCGCCTCGGTCGCTGGTCATCGACTCGCGCCGGAACTGTTCCGCTACACGATCAACGCCTCGTTCTGGTCCGATGGGGCGTTCAAGGAGCGCGCCATCTACCTGCCGCCGGGCGAGACGATCGGCCTGGTGAAGACCGGCTCCTGGGATCTGCCCGAGGGAGCCATCACGCTGAAGTCATTCGGCCTGGAGCGGAAGGAAGGCGATCCGGCCTCGGGCCGCTGGATCGAAACGCGCCTCATGGTGCGAGAGGACAGCGAGTGGACCGGCTACACCTATCGCTGGAACGCCGACCAGACAGACGCGGAACTCGTGGCCAAGGAAGGGCTCGACGTGCCCTACGAGATCCAGACGGCGACCGGCTCGCGCCGGCAGGTCTGGCACTATCCCAGCCGGGCGGAATGCCTGGTCTGCCACAGTCGGGCGGCGAAGTTCGTCCTGGGCCTCTGCACCGAGCAGATGAATCGGCCCGGCCACGACGGCAGCGAGCAACTCGTGGCTCTCGAACGCCGTGGCTGGCTCAAGCCCGACAGCTGGATGGACGCCGCCCGCGACAGCATCCGCGAACGAGGTCGATCACGCGGTCTGGAGGGCAAGCGTCTGGACAGCTGGCTCCTGGATCAGACGGCGACGCGCGATCAACGTCGCGTGCCGGAGAAGTCGCCGCTCCTGGCGCGATCGCCGGCCAGCTATCCGAAGTTCCCCGATCCGTACGCTCCGGGCGGCGACCTGGCGGCGAAGGCCCGGACGTATCTGCACGTCAACTGCGCGACGTGTCACGTCGAGGCGGGCGGCGGCAACGCGCAGTTCGACGCCGCCTGGGGGAAGAAGCTCGCCGACATGAAGCTCGTCGGCGAGAAGCCGCTGCACCACACGTTCAACCTGTCCGACGCTCGCCTGATCGCACCAGGGCATCCCGAGCGATCGGTGCTGCTGCACCGGATGTCGATGCGCGACCAGGGCCACATGCCGCCACTGGCCACGGTTCGTGTGGACGAGGTGGGAGCCCGCCTGCTCCGCGAGTGGATCGCGGCACTGAAAGAGTGAAGGGAGGCCGGACATGGCGTCGCACGATCAGCGGTTCAAGATGATGCTGCGGGAGTTCTTTCCCGACCTGCTCCATCTGGTCCTTCCGGATCGAGCCGACGCCTTCGATTGCGCCACGCTGACCTGGCTGGACCAGGAGCAGTTTCTTGATCCGCCGACCGGGCTGAACGTCGTGCTTGACCTGGTCGCTCGCCTGAACCTGACCCGGCCGGCCGAGGGAGAGGCTCCTGGTCCCTGGCTGGCAGTCGTCAATGTCGAGGTGGAGGCCGAGGACCGGGCCGCCGACCTGCGGTCGCGGATCTACCGTTACTGGCACGCTCTGCGGGTACGTCATCAGATGCCGGTCCTGGCCCTGGCGGTCTACCTGCGTGTCTCGCTGGATGGCCTCGGCGTCGATGTCTACGAGGAGACGTTCCTCGGTCAGCCCCAGCTGACGTTCCGGTATCCCTACGTGGGCTTGCCAGGTCTGGAGGCGTTTGATTACCTGACGGGAGAGAATCTGCTCGCCGTCGCCCTGACGGCGCTCATGCGCTGTCCGCGCGAACGGCGGCCGGAACTGAAGGCGTCGGCACTTCAACGGGTGGCGACCGCTCCGGTGAATGACGCCCGACGCTACCTGCTCGCGGAGTGCGTCCAGGCATACCTTCAAATGGAGGCACCGCAGATCGATCAATACGAACACCTGCTCCGCACGCAACCCTTTCAGGAGGCTCGTACCATGACCCAGACTGCGTTCGTCCTGGCCGTCGAAGCCGTCGAGAATCGCGGCGGCATCGCCTCGATTGGTCGATTGCTCCAGACCAAGTACGGCCCGCTCACCCAGTGCCATCAGGACCGTCTGGAGGCGA
>CAYYJM010000197.1:2746-12268 GCA_964471755.1 uncultured Alcaligenaceae bacterium | reverse complement strand
GTGGCCATCGAACCGACCGCTGGCACGACCGAGACGGAGCTGCTCGGCCTGGCCGCCGGCGTCGAGCGTGGCAGCGAGCATCCGCTGGCCCGGGCGATCCTGGACGCGGCGAGTGAACGCGGCCTGACCGTTCCGCCGGCCGAGGACTTCGACGCCGTCACCGGCAAGGGTGTCGTCGGCACGATCGCGGGCCGCGCCGTCCTGCTCGGCACGCCGGCCCTGCTGACGGAGCGCGGCGTGGACGCGACCGCCTTGCAGGGTCGGCTGGACGAACACCGGCGACAGGGTCGGACGGCGGTCCTGGTCGCCGTGAACGGCCAGCTGGCCGGCCTGCTCGCGGTGGCCGACCCGATCAAGGCGACGACGGCCGAGGCGGTTCGCCTGCTGCACGCCGACGGTCTGCGCATCATCATGCTGACCGGTGACAGCCGGGCGACAGGCGAGGCGGTCGCGCGGGAACTGGGCATCGACGAGGTGATCGCCGAGGTGCTGCCGGCCGACAAGGCGGCGGCCGTGCGCCGCTGGCAGGAACAGGGGGCGATCGTGGCGATGGCCGGTGACGGAGTCAACGACGCTCCGGCTCTGGCTCAGGCCGACGTGGGCATCGCCATGGGCACCGGCACCGACGTGGCGATGCAGAGTGCCGGCGTGACCCTGGTTCGCGGCGACCTGCGCGGCATCGCCCGTGCCCGGCGGCTGAGTCAGTTGACGATGGCCGGCATCCGTCAGAATCTGTTCCTGGCCTTCGCCTACAACGCGGTGAGTCTGCCGGTCGCGGCCGGCGTCCTATACCCCGTGGCCGGCATCCTGATCGGGCCGATGTGGGCCGCCGTCGCCATGAGCCTCAGCTCGGTGTCCGTCATCGCCAACGCACTCCGTCTGCGAGGGGCGGCTCTCTGAGGTGGGAGCCAGAGCCGATCTTCCTGGTCTGACTTTTTGGACTGCGGGGATCATTCCCCGCTCTGGCTTTCTGACTTGCTCCGGCGAGAGTCAGAAAGGAAGAGCGGCAAAGAATTGCCGCACTCCAAAAAAGTGAGAACAGAGTCGGTCTGGCTGGTTTCACTTTTTTGGACTGCGGCGATGCTTCGCCGCTCTGCCTTTCTCCCTTCGGCGGATGACCGAGCCAGCAAGTCAGAAAGGAAGAGCGGCAAAGAATTGCCGCACTCCAAAAAAGTCAGAACGGAGCCGGTCTTCCTGGTCTGACTTTTTTGGACTGTGGGGATCATTCCCCGCTCTGGCTTTCTGACTTGCTCCGGCGAGAGTCAGAAAGGAAGAGCGGCAAAGAATTGCCGCACTCCAAAAAAGTGAGAACAGAGTCGGGTTCGGACAACCGCGTCAGCGGACCTCGAACCGGGCGAAGACGACGCACTTCTTCGCCCGGTCGATACCGACCAGGCCGCCCGTCTTCGGATCGACGGCGATTCCCTGGCCCGGAAACGGCGACGGGATCGCCTCGACCACCTCGACGATCGTCCCCTCTTTCGGCAGGCGAAGACGGTAGACGACCTTGCGATCGTGCCCCGTTGCCAGCAGATCGTTGCCGACCCAGAGGCCGCCCGAGAGACTGTTGCCACCCCAGTCCGCGACCAGTTCCTTCGGGAAGGTCCATCGGCCGACCTCCTTCCAGCCGGCATCGAACCGGACCAGGATCGTCCGGGCGTTGTCCTTGCCATAGTGGGCGAAGCAGCACCACCAGCCGCCGTCCTTCGGCACCGCCCACGTCAGGCTGCCGGGCGGATCGTCGAAGGCGTGAAAGACGACGAGTTGCCCCGTCGCCGGGTCGAAGACGCGGATGTCGGAGCGCAACGGCCGCTTCGGGTAGTTGGAGTGAGCGCAGTAGACCTTGCCGGCGTGGACGACGGCACTGTTGAGATGCTCGGCCGGGCCGGTACTCTTCGTGATCTCCTTGCCGGTCGTCCGATCGTGGCGAACGACCTGCGTGTTCGACACGGCATAGACGGATGTCTCGTCCGCGGCGGCGGCCTGGACGGCGTGCGGACTGGCCAGCGTTCCGGTCGCCACGTACTCGCCCCTGGCCGGAGGCAGATCGGCCGCCGAGCAGGCGGACAGGCTGGCGACGACGAGCAGACACGAGAGTGTGATTCTCACGAGGGAACTCCACCTTGATCCGCACGCCGTGCCCAGCGCAGCTTCGCCGAGCGCGAGCGCGGGTTGTCGATCTTCTCGATGAAGCCCGGCCGGATCGGGTCCTCGGCGCACGCGGCGTACACGCCTCGAGCCTTGCCATCGCGGAAGGCGGCCTTGATGCGCCGATCCTCGCCACTGTGGAAACTGATCACGGCCGCGACGCCGCCCGGCTTCAGGATCACCGGCAGCACGCGCAGCAGCTGGTCGAGGTTCGCCAGCTCGCGGTTGACCAGGATGCGCAACGCCTGGAACGTCCGGGCGGCGGGATGCGTCTGCCACTTCGTCTGGCCCTGACGCAGCCGATGCGGCGTGCTGCCCTGAACGACCGTGACGAGGAACTCGGCCAGTTCCTTCGTTCGCGTCAGCGGAGCCGTCTCCCGGCGGACGACCAGGGCGGCCGCGATCTTCTCGGCCTGCGGCTCGTCGCCCAGATCGGCCAGAGCGCGGGCGATCTCCTCCTGCGGCAGCGTCGCCAGAAGCTGGGCGGCCGTCCGGCCTCGGGTGCGATCCATCCGCATGTCGAGCGGACCATCCCGCGAGTACGAGAAGCCACGCTCGGCGTCATCGACCTGCATCGATGACATGCCCAGGTCAGCCAGGACGCCATCGACGGCCGGGATGCCCAACTCGGCCAGGACGGTGTCGAGGGCGGCGAAATTGCGATGCACCAGGGTGAAACCGTCGCCCAGCGGAGCGAGCAGGTCCCGGGCCTTCGCCAGGTTCTCCGGGTCGAGGTCCAGGCTGACGAGCCGACCGTCGGGCTGAACGGCGCGGAGCAGTTCACGCGAATGCCCCGCCCAGCCCGTCGTGCAATCGACGACGACCGCCCCGGGCCGGAGGGCGAGCGTCTCGAGAACTTCAGCGAGCAGAACGGGCCGATGCGAGCCGGCCGGCGTGCTGCGACGTTTTCCGCGCATCGATTCCCCTTTACCTCGCTCCCGTGTGGATCATACCATGCCTGCGGGACACCCCGCGCACAGGAAACCAACATGACCGCCGCCTCGACTGCCGCTCCGTTGCCCGATCACGATCAACCCGCTCCGGGGGCACGGGCTGCTCTTATCTTGCTGATCGCCATCAACCTGTTCAACTTCATTGACCGAAACATCCTGGCGGCGGTCGAGCCGGAGATCCGCAAGGACTTCTTCCCTGCCGAGATCGACCCGGACACCGGCAAGGAGCGCGTCGATCCGACGACGGGCAAGGTGGTCGAACCGGAGGGCTCCCGCTTCTGGATGGGCATGCTCGGCAGTGCCTTCCTGGTCAGCTACATCCTCTTCGCGCCGCTCTTCGGCTACCTGGCCAACCGGATGAGTCGCTGGGTCCTGGTCGCGATTGGCGTCATTCTCTGGAGCCTGGCCAGCGGCGGTTCCGGCCTGGCGACGACGTTCGTGATTCTCTTCCTGACGCGCTGCCTGGTCGGTATCGGCGAGGCGGTCTACGGCCCGGTCGCGCCGACGATGCTGTCGGACCTCTATCCGGTACGGCGGCGCGGGGCGATCATGGCGTGGTTCTACGCTGCCATTCCCGTCGGCGGGGCCATCGGCTTCACGATCGGCTCGTACCTGGAAAAGGCGTTCGACTGGCGACACGCCTTCTACGTCGTGGTGCCGCCGGGCCTGTTTCTTGGCCTGCTCTGCTTCTTCATGCCGGAACCGCGGCGTGGCCAGACCGAGGCAAGTTCCACCGATCCGGAGCGGCAGGAGACCTGGAGCGATTACCTGATTCTGTTCCGCACGCCGAGCTACGTCCTGAACCTCGCCGGCATGACGTTCATGACGTTCGCCATCGGCGGCCTGGCGTTCTGGGCGGCGGACTACGTCGATGAGTACCGTCATGCTCCGCCGCTGTTCGGCATCGATCCCCGGGCGGCGTTCGGCCTGATCACCGCCGCGACGGGTCTGGCGGCGACGCTGCTGGGCGGCTGGGCCGGCGATCGACTGCGGGGCGTCGTGCCCGGCTCGTACTTCTTCGTCTCCGGGGCGGCGATGGTCCTGGCCTGTCCGATGCTCCTGGCGGTCATCTGGACGCCGTTTCCGTGGGCCTGGCTGCCGCTGGCGGCGTTCGTCTTCCTGCTCTTTTTCAACACCGGCCCGGCGAACACGATCACGGCCAACGTCGCTCATCCGCTGCTGCGAGCGCCGGCGTTTGGTCTGCTCATCCTGATCTCGCACCTGCTCGGCGACGTGATCTCGCCGCCGTTGATGGGCCTGGTGACCGACATGGTCAACCGCGCGGGTGGCACCACCGGCCAGGACTGGGCCTTCGGCATGATCGCGTTCACCGTCCTGCTCGGCGGCATCGCCTGGCTGTGGGGCATGAAGTACCTCGATCGTGACACGGAACTCGCCCCGACGCGCATCGGCCCGGGGGCGTGAGGAGGGAAGACGATGAGCCAGACGATGACGCTACCGCTGCTCGGCCTCCAGGCCGGTTTCCGTCGCTTCACCGTGGCGGAGTACCACCGGTTGGCCGAGATCGGCGTCCTGACCGAGGACGACAACCTCGAGCTGATCGAGGGCTACCTGGTACACAAGATGACCCGCAAACCACCCCATGACGGTGTCCTTACCGACCTGAATGACTGGCTGAACAACCACCTCCCGACGGGCTGGGTCGTTCGCCCGCAGTGCGCGATCACGCTAGGCGACAGTGAACCGGAGCCGGATTTCGCGATCGTCCGTCCCGATCCGGGGCGTTATCGAACGCGTCATCCCGGCTCGGCCGACATCGGCCTGGTGATCGAGGTCGCCGACGCCTCGCTCGACGGCGATCGGGTGGACAAAGGTCGCGTCTACGCACGGGCTGGTCTGCCCGTCTACTGGATCGTCAACCTCGTCGATGGCCAGGTCGAGGTCTACACCGATCCGTCCGGCCCGACCGGGGCACCGGCGTACGCCACCCGGACGGACCACCGCCCCGGCGACGACGTGGCGCTCGTCCTGGCCGGCGTCACGGTCGCGCGCCTGGCGGTCACGTCGATCCTGTGACGATCAGTAGTCGCCCCGCATGAACCCCGCCTCCGTCGGCGGATCGTAGCGCACGTCGAGCTGCGGCGTCTCCAGCCGCTTCTTCTCGACACGCGAGGTGAGGACCGCATCGAGGATACCGCCGGTCAGCAGCGTTCGTTCGAGCGGCTGCGAGGGCACCCCCGTCGTCAGGAATTGCTCGATCTTCTGGGCCAGGGCCTCCAGGAAGGCCGCTCCCGGAGGCGGCGGCAGGTAGAAGAGACCACTGACCGGCTTCTCGCCAGCCTTCGTTCGCAGGGCGATCGTCGTGTCGTCGGTGTGGCCGTTGAGCAACAACGCCGTCGCGCGCAGGCCATCGCGATACTCGATGACGAAGGCGATCGGCCCGCGTGGGAACGTCGGTCGGCCGGTCGGCGGCGAATATTGCCGACAATTCTCACGAACGTCGCCGACGTTGCGTGAGGGTGACCGGCTCAGAGCCGACTCCAGCAGCGACCACGACCAGACGCCGGCATCGCCGGCCTTCCAGACGGCGTCGCCTTCGAGACACTGCACGGCCTTGACGCCCTGCTGGCCCCTGAGCCGGCGCTCGATGACGCATTGCAGCGCCTCCAGGGCGTGGATGCCGAAGATCTCGACCTCGCCGCGCGAGGCCACGAGCGCTTCGCGGACGGGCGTGCCGATCTTCAGGTCGAACTCGGGCCGACGCCAGGTCACCGGCAGCGACGAGCCGGCCATCAGGGGGAACTTCAACTCCTTCGCCGTGGCGACCATCGCGACGGCCTGCTTGTGGTCGTAGCTCAGGTGCTTGTCGCAGAAGACCGGCACGCTCCGCTTCGACTTGCGGAAGACCTCGGCGATCTTGCCGAACAACTCGAAACGCGGATAGAGTTTCTGGCCCTTCTCGTTGTACGGATAGTCGCCATGCTCACCGATGAGCAGGACGCCATCGACGGCGAGGGTGTCGCCACCGAGAGTCAGGGCGTCGGCGACGGAGTCGAACCGGGGCACGTTGTGAGTCTTGCTCACCTCGGCGCTCAGGTCGCGCATCGGGCCTTCCCTGCGCGAATGCTGCTCGACGAACATTCCGGCAGATAGCCGTACAGGAATCGGCCGGCGATGTGATAGGCGTGCGAGAGATAGTAATAGGTCGTCGTGACGAGGGCGAGCTTCTTCGTTGGTGGCGTGGAGCGTCTCGGCGGAAGGGCTCGGGGGGCGTCCTGGGCCAGCAGTGGGCCGTAACCGGACAGAGCGGCGACGGCCTGGAGGAAGGTACGGCGGTGCATGGTTTGGCGTCTCCTGGAATCGGGTCTTGCCCTGAGGGGCCTGGCGTCTGCTATAATAGCCAACTCTCCCTCCACCGCCCGGTACGTCCACCGGGTGGCGGCCTCCGCCTGCGAACCATCCGACCCCCCGGGACGATGCATGATGGCCACGACACTCCCCGTTCCGCGGATCGCCGCCCGTGCTGGTGACGCCGCCTTGCCGCATTTCGACTTCCATCCGCTTTCGCGGGTGGTCTTCGAGGCCGGAGCCCTCGGCCGACTGGGCGAACTGGCCCGCGAGCTGGGCGGCCGGCGTATCCTGCTCGTCACCGATCCGGGCCTGGAAGCCGCCGGCCATCCGCAACGCGCCCTGACCTCACTCCGCGAAGCCGGCCTGGAGGTCTTCGTCTTCGACGCCGTCGAGGAGAACCCGACCACCAGGCACGTCCACGCCGGCGTCGAGTTCGCCCGCAAGAACCAGATCGACCAGATCGTCGCCGTCGGCGGCGGCTCCTCGATGGACTGCGCCAAGGGCATCAACTTCCTGCTGACCAACGGCGGCCAGATGCTCGACTACAAGGGCTTCGGTCATGCGAAGAAGCCGATGCTGCCGTCGATCGGTGTACCGACCACGGCCGGCACTGGCAGCGAGGCCCAGTCGTACGCCCTGATCGCCGACGAGAAGACGCACCTGAAAATGGCCTGCGGCGATCGCAAGGCCGCCTTTCGCGTGAGCATCCTCGATCCGGACGTGACCCTGACCCAGCCGCGTCACGTCGCCGCCGTCACCGGCATGGACGCGCTGACCCACGCGGTCGAATCGTACGTCACGCTACGGCGTTCGCCCCTGTCGCAGGTCTTTTCACGCGAGGCCTGGCGACTGCTGGAGCGGAACTTCGCCACGGTGCTGAATCACGGTCAGGATGTCGCCGCACGCGGAGCGATGCAACTGGGGGCCCACTTCGCCGGCATGGCGATCGAAACCGCGATGCTCGGCGCGGCCCACTCCTGCGCCAACCCGCTGACGGCGCACTACGGCCTGACGCACGGCATCGCCGTTGGCGTGCTGCTGCCGCACGTCATTCGCTTCAACGCCCCGGTCGCCGGCCATCTGTACGCCGACCTGGCCCACGACATGAGCGAACCGGGCGGCCACGTCAACGGCGACGCGAACGTCGCGGTCGAGTTGCTCGCCAACCGGATCACCGAACTACTTCGCGTGGCCGGCCTGCCGACGCGACTGGCTGACTGTGGCATTGCCAGCAGCATCTTCCCGGTGCTGGCCGAGGAAGCCTCGCACCAGTGGACGGCCCGGTTCAATCCTCGACCGCCGAGCGAGGACGATCTGCTCCGGCTGTATCAGGCAGCGTTTTAAAGTGGGCGAGCGTGGGGCGTCAGCCCCATGAGTCTTGTCTTGGCGAGCGTGGGGCGTCAGCCCCATGAGTCTTCGCCTTCGGAGTGTATCGGTAGTCATGGGGCTGACGCCCCACGCTCGCCAAGGAGAATCCCCCGATGCGCTGGTTGCTCGTTCCGATCCTCGCCTCTCTGCTCGTCTCCCTGACCCCGGCGGCCGACGACTGGCCCGTCTATCGCGGCGATGCCCTCATGTCCGGCACCTCGACGGCCAAACTGCCCGATCGGCTGACGATTCTCTGGAAGGCCGAGACGAAGGACGCCATCGAAGGGGCGGCGGCTATCGTGGGCGGCGTCGTCTACGTCGGCTCGGCCGATGAGCATGTCTACGCCTTTGACCTGGCCACCGGCAAGGAGATCTGGAAGACGAAGTGCGGCATCCCGTTCAAGGCCAGCCCCGCCGTCAAGGACGGCCGGGTCTTCATCGGCGACCTGTCCGGCATGATGTACGCCCTCGACGCGAAGACCGGCAAGCAGGTCTGGAAGTTCAAGACGGGAGCCGAGATTGGTTCGGGAGCCAACTTCGTCGGCGATGGTTTGCTGTTCGGCTCGCACGACGAGACGCTCTACTGCCTCGGCCTGGACGGCAAGGAACGCTGGAAGGTCAAGACGTCCGGGCCAGTCAACGCATCGCCGGCCGTCGTCGGCGATCGCACCTTCGTCGCCGGCTGCGACAGCGACGTTCACATCATCGACTGGAAGCAGGGCAAGGAGATCGCCGCCGTCACGCTCGAAGGTCAGGCCGCCGCCACCGGGGCGATCGCCGGCGATCGCATCTTCGTCGGCACCATGACCAATCAGGTTCAGGCGGTGGACTGGAAGAAGGCCCAGGTGGCGTGGACCTTCATGCCGCAACGGCGATCGCAGCCGTTCTACGCCTCGGCCGCTGTCGGCGACAAGCTCGTCATCGCCGGCAGCAAGGACAAGAAGATCTATGGCCTCGATCGGACCACCGGCAAGGAGAAGTGGAACTACCTGACCGAGGGCCGGATCGAGTCGAGCCCGGTGATCGTCGGCGAGCGCGTCTACGTCGGCTCGAACGATCGGCACCTGTACGTTCTGGAGTTGGCGACAGGGCGGCTCGTCGAGAAGATCGAACTGGACGGCGACGTTCTCGGCTCGCCGGCAGTCGTCTCCGGCCGGCTGGTCATCGGCACCGTGACCGGGTCTGTCTACTGTCTGGGGGCGAAATAACCGACCAGGCGGATTCTGCGGGCCGAGGCGGCGACCCGAAGGGCCGGACGATCGGAATACCCTTGCTGCCTTCTCCAGCCCTTCGATACATTACATTCCGTGCAGTTTGTCTCCGCTCACTTCTGAGTCCAGGGAGTCCGCCTGTGGATGCCAATCCGTTCGATTCGTTCGGCCCGGCGATGGCCGGTGTCGCGATACTTGGATATGCCGTCTTTCTGCTGCCGATCGCGCTGCTGGCTCTCGGTCTGCCCTACCTGGCCCTGCGACTTCGGCCGGTGCCGGCAGAGGAGCAGGATCCACAGATCGGCCTGAAGTGCGCCCTGTACTTCATCTACAGTCTCGGCATCCTGATGTTCCTGACCGGTCTCAACGTCCTGGTCGTCGATCTGATCCAGCGCGGCCACTGGTTCGTCGATACCCTGGATCTGCTGGGGAAGTACGACCGGGTCCACAAGAACGCCCACGCCCTCATGCTGAGCGGGTTTGTGTTCTACTTCCTGCACCTGATCCTGATCGTGGGCTACACGAACAAC
>CAYYJM010000197.1:0-2736 GCA_964471755.1 uncultured Alcaligenaceae bacterium | reverse complement strand
CTCGAAGCATCCGGCGACCGGCAAGGTCTGGGTCGGCTGGCGTCTCGCGTTCCACAGTCTGATCGTGCTGTTCGCCACGACGGCGCTCATTTTCCAGGTCATCAACGAGGCTTCGGAAAAGGCGATGGAGCCGCTGCTGGGCACCCTGATGGTCTGGGGGCCGTCCTGGCTGATCCATCTGGCGTTGCTGAAGGCGAGGAAGAAGCCCGAGAACAAGACGCTTCGCAAGCCCCGCGATGAGAACGAGGACGAGGATCGACCCGTACGGCCCATCCGGCCTGCTCCCCGTCGGCCGATGGACGACGATTGAACGCGAGAGACGTTCTGGCTGGCTGGTCTAACTTTTTTGGACTGCGGCGATTCTTCGCCGCTTTTCCTTTCTGACTTTCTGACTCGGTCGCCCACAAAGGAAGAAAGTCAGAGCGGCGAAGAATCGCCGCAGTCCAAAAAAGTTAGACCAGTCAGAACAGACCCGGATCGGGTTCCGGCGGGCTCACTCCAGATACAGCGACCCCTCGACGCGGCGACCGGGCTTCACCTTCTCGGCCAGTTCCTCCGCATCCAGGGCGTACAATGGGCTCACCTCCACCTTGAGGTCCGCGCCCGGAGCGATGACCGCGCCCGCACGCCGGAGCCAGTCGGCCGCGACGGCGGTCAGGGCCTGCTCGACCGTCTCGGGCGAGTCGGCCCCGGTCGCGTTCTTCAGCGGCGCGAACTCCTCCGCCCGGATCGTCTCGGCGACCAGCCAGCGTTCGGCCAGCGGCAGCACGTCGAAGATGAAACGCTCGAACTTGACCACGTTCTCCGTTGTCGGCTCAACGACCTGACCCGTCGCGTCGGGCAGGGCCAGTTTCTTCCGGGCGACGTGGAACGGAATCCGGCCGGCTCCCTGGCTCACCTGGGCGAGGAACTCGGCCTCGAACAGATGGATGGCCGTGTTGCCCGCCAGGTAGCGCGCAGCGATCTCCGCCGGCAGGTCGGAATACTCGATGATCGCACACTGACCGTCGATCGTCACCACGACACCCATTCGCTCGGTCGGCGACACCTTGGGAACGACCTTGGTCGAGGCGACGCTGCCAGTCAGGAGATGGTGACCGAGAAAGACCGGGTCGAGAACCTTGACGAGCGGATTGTCCACCTGGAAGTAGAAGAAGTGCCGCGTGCCCCGGCCGCGCAGGCGGTCGAGCAGACCGCTGTCGGCCAGGGCGGTCAGGGTGCCGCCGTGACCATCGGGACTCAGAGCGAGCTGGCCCGGCTTGTCCAGCAGCAGCCGGCCGGACGCCAGGTCGAGAGCCGGCATCGTCGCCTGGCAGAAGAAGTAGACGTCCGTCTCGGGCAGACCGAAGTAGCCCTGCCGGTCGAAGTAGGCTTCCGTCTCGTCGTGCGTCGCCGGGCTGGTCATCACCAGCAATGGCAGGGCGACGCCGTAGCGGCGACGAAGCGCGACCACCTTCTCGGCGTGGATCTGGAAGAGAGATTTTCGCGAGACCGGACCGACGGGATACATCCCCTTGGGCTGATCGAAATTGAGCCGACTCCCCTGGCCGCCGGCGACGATCAGCAGGGCGATCTCGCCACGACGGATGGCCGCCTCGCCCCGGACGCGAGCCTCGGCGTCGTCGGCCTGACCGGGCCGGATCATCGGCGGCGTGTGGACCCGCTCCCAGTCGGGCGGCTGGGGCTTCTCGTTGCGTCGCGCGTACAGAGCGGTGAGTTCGTCCAGATCGAGGGCCGTCAATTGGGCCAGCAGTTCACGCTGCTGACTGGTCGTCAGGGCGGCCCAGTGATCCAGGACGTGGGCCTGACCGTGGCTTTCGAGACGTCGGCGAAGGTCTTCCGGAATCGTGGTCATGCGAGCCTCCACCGTGAGGCGGCCTAGAAGGCGAACGACAGGCCATCGTAGGCCATTTCGACGCCCGGAGGCAAGTTCGAGTTGAGCGTCTCGTAGTCCAGTTCATGGCTCATGTGCGTCAGGTAGGCCCGTTTCGGCTGCACCTTCTCGATGACGTCGAGAGCCTGGCTCAGGCCGAAGTGGGCCGGGTGCGGCTCGTGCCGCAGAGCGTCGATGACCAGCACGTCGAGGTCGGCAAGCAAGGGCCAGCTGGTGCGCGGGATGGCGTTGACGTCGGTGCAGTAGGCCACGTCGCCGATGCGGAAGCCGAAGACGCTGAACCAGGCGTGTTCCAGCGGAATCGGCGTGATGCGCTCGCCGAGAACGTCGAACGGTTCCTCGGTGATGCGCTGGAAGGCGAGTCGGGGCACGTAGCCGCCGGTGCTTTCCGGCGAGGCGAAGGCGTAGGGGAAGGTGGCGCGGATCTTGCTCTCGACCTCGCCGGAGCAGTAGAGCGGCACGGGACCGCCAAGAAAGCGAGCGACGGGGCGCAGATCGTCCAGGCCGAAGAGGTGGTCGGCGTGGTAGTGCGTGAACAGAACGGCGTGGATGACGCTGACGTTCGCGCGGAGCAGTTGCAGACGCAGTTCCGGCGGCGTGTCGATGAGGATGTTACCAGCCTCGGTGCGGATCAGGACGGCACAGCGGTAACGATGATTGCGCGGATTGGTCGATCGGCAGACGACACAGTCGCAGCCGATCATCGGCACGCCGACGGACGTGCCCGTGCCCAGGAACGTGAAGGTTCGCATGGTTGTGTTGTAACCGGCGCGAGCCGATCCGACAAGGCGAGCGTGGGGCGTCAGCCCCATGAGTCTTCATCTTCGTTAGGTGTCGGACTC
>CAYYJM010000196.1:0-12287 GCA_964471755.1 uncultured Alcaligenaceae bacterium | reverse complement strand
CGGCCGTGCTGCTCTGCGACGAGCCGACCGGAGCCCTCGACGTGCAGACCGGCATCCTCGTCCTGGAGGCCATCGAGCGAATCAACCGGGAACTGGGCACGACGACGGCGGTCATCACGCACAACGCAGTCATCTCGCACATGGCCGATCGGGTCATCACCATCTCGGCCGGGCTGATCCATACGGTGACGAGCAACCCCGACAAGCGGCCGGCCGGCGAACTGGACTGGTGAGCCATGACCGCCCTCGACCGAAAACTCCTGCGTGACCTGTGGAACCTGCGCGGCCAGGGCCTGGCGATCAGCCTCGTCCTGGCCTGCGGCATCGCCACGTTCGTCATGTCCCTGTCGATGCGAGTCTCGCTCGTCGAGACCCTGTCGGCCTACTACGATCGCTACCGCTTCGCCGAGGTGTTCGCACGCGTCAAGCGGGCTCCGAACCCGGTCGCCGAGCGCATCGCCGAGATTCCCGGCGTCGCCGTCGTCTCGACCCGCGTCGTCGTCGAGGTGAACCTCGACGTTCACGGCCTGCGTGAACCTGCGGTCGGCCGAATCATCTCGCTGCCCGACCGGGGCGAACCCCTGCTCAACAACGTCTATCTGCGCAAGGGACGTATGCCGGAACCGGGCCACGACGGCGAGGTGCTCATCGACGAGGACTTCGCCACGAAGCACCAACTCGGGCCAGGCAAGGAAGTCGTAGCCGTGATCAACGGCCGGAAGCAGGCCCTGCGGATCGTCGGCCTCGCCCTGTCGCCGGAGTACGTCTTCCCGATCCGCGAAGGGGAAGTGCTGCCCGACACCAAACGCTTCGGCATCTTCTGGATGCGCTACCAGGAACTGGCTTCGGCGTATAACCTGTTCGGGGCCTTCAATGACATCGCCATGACACTTGCGCCCGGCGCGAACGAGGACGAGGTCCGCCGTCGCCTTGACGACCTGATCGAGCCGTACGGCGGACTCGGCTCCTATGGTCGAGCCGACCAGCTGTCCAATCGCTTCATTCAGAACGAGATCACCCAGCTCCGCGGCACCGCGATCATCGTGCCGGCCATCTTCCTCGGCGTGGCCGGTTTCCTGCTCAACGTGGTGCTGACGCGCATCATCCAGACGCAGCGCGAACAGATCGCCGCCCTCAAGGCGTTCGGCTACTCGCGCTGGGAGGTCGGCTGGCACTACCTCAAGTTCGTCATGGTCCTTGTCCTCATCGGCGTCGCCCTCGGCACGGTGTTCGGCCTGTGGCTGGGCCAGAATCTGACGGCGATGTACGCCCTGTTCTTCCACTTCCCATACTTCTTCTTCACCATCGATCGCACCGTCATTCCGGTGGCGATCGGCGTCGGCCTGCTCGCCGGGGCGCTGGGCACGTTCGGAGCCGTCCTCGCCGCGGTGCGGCTGCCGCCGGCCGAGGCGATGCGGCCCGAACCGCCCGCGAAGTACAGCGTCAGTCTGGTCGAGAATCTCGGCCTGCGCCGCTTCCTGTCGCCGACGCTGCGGATGATTCTGCGCAATCTGTCGCGTCAGCCGATCAAGACGGCCCTGGCCATCTTCGGCATCACCCTGGCGACGATGGTCATCATCCTGGGCAACTTCGGCGAGGACATGATCAACAAGCTCCTCGACGAGCAGTTCGTCCGGTCGCAGCGTCAAGACATGACCGTCACGTTCGTCGAGCCGGTGCCGATGAAAGGGCTGCACGAGCTGGAGCATCTACCGGGCGTGCAGCATGCCGAGCCGGTACGGATCACGCCCGTCCGGATGCGATCCGGATCGATCGAACGCCGACTGGCGATCACCGGCCTGGAACAGGAACGCGAGCTGTTTCAGTTGCTCGACCGAGAGGGACAGCTGGTCGTCATCCCGGACGAGGGGCTGATGATCTCGGAGGCTCTGGCTCGCGTGCTGCACGTCCAGCCGGGAGACAGGGTTCAGGCGGAGGTCCTGGAGGGCTCTCGCCCCACGCGCGATGTCGTCGTCGCCGGCACCATCCGCGATTACACCGGCGTCGCCGCGTACATGAGCCGGTCGGCACTGCATCGTCTGTTGCAGGAGGGCGACCGTGTTTCAATGGCCTATCTGCGTGTCGATCCGCTCTACCTGGACGAGCTGTACCACGAACTGAAGAACACGCCGCTGGTCGCCTCGGTGGTCGTCAAGAAGGCGGCCCGGACGAGCTTCCTGGAGACGGTCGGCGAGACCATGACCAAGATGCGTTTCTTCAATCTGTTCTTCGCCGTCGTCATCGCGGCCGGTGTCGTCTACAACAGCGCGCGCATCTCGTTGTCGGAGCGCAGCCGGGAGCTGGCGACGCTTCGAGTGCTGGGCTTTACCCGCCTGGAGATTTCGATGATCCTGCTGGGCGAACTGGCCGTCCTGGTGTTGTCGGCCATACCGCTGGGCATTCTCCTGGGCCACGGCTTCGTGCAGATCATCTCCGAGGCGATGGCGACCGAGGACCAGCGCTTTCCGGCGTATGTCTCGACCGCGACCGATTCGCTGGCCGCGTCGGTCGTCCTGATCGCGGCGATCGTCTCGGGCCTGATCGTCCGGCGAATGCTCGATCGGCTCGATCTGGTTTCGGTGCTGAAGTCGCGGGAGTGATCCGCCTGGGATTTTTCCCTGGTGGCGGTACAATCCATCACCACACTGACGAGGAGCCACGCGATGCAAACGGTGAAATACGTCTACTGGCAGGAAGGTGACAGCTGGCTGGGCTATCTCGTGGAGTTCCCCGACTACTGGACCCAGGGGGAGACGCTGGACGATCTCCTGGCCCATCTGCGGGATCTGTACCTGGACCTGGCCGCGGACAACATCCCTGGCGAAAGTGGCACGCGACTCCGTCGCGGATGACAGAAATCCGCCACGGAGTGGCGGGCCACTTTGGAGAATACGCCACGGAGTGGCGTGCCACCGCAGCACTTCACCGGTTGCACCCGTATGATTCAAGCAGGGATGTCTCCCGCTCTCCCGTCGAGGGTAGGAGCCGTCCGGGGTGGTCGGAGTAGGCCCGTATGCGCGTCTGGCTTCGCCGTCTGTTCTGGGGTCTGGCTGCCCTTGGTCTTCTGACGCTGATCGTCTGGGGCTTTCTGCCTCAGCCGGTGCCCGTCGATTATGCCTCGGTCGTCGTCGGCCCACTCCGCGTCACGGTCGATGAGGACGGCAAGACGCGCATCCGCGAGCGCTACGTCGTGTCGGCCCCGCTGGGCGGGCAGTTGCTGCGCATCGTCTGGAAGCCAGGCGACCGGATCGATGTCAACTCGCCGGTCCTGGCCCAGATCGAACCGAAGGCGTCGGAGTTCCTCGATCCGTCGGCACAGCTTCAGGCCGAGGCCAAGGTCAAGGCCGCCGAGATCGCCCGCGACAAGGCCCGGACCCTGCTCCGCCAGGCGAACGTCAAGGTGGAGTTCGCCCAGCGCGAGGCCGACCGCCTGCGTGGGCTCCGTGGCCTGCGCAGCATCTCCGAGCAGGAGGTCGAGAACGCCATCCAGCAGCAGCGCGTCGCCAGCGAGGAGATGCGGGCCGCCCAGCAGGCGATCAAGATCGCGGAGTACGAGTTGCAGACGGCCCGGGCCGTTCTCAACCGCGTCCGGACCTACCAGCCCGGCGAGGCCCCCGATCGCTACGACATTTATTCGCCCATTCGGGGCGTCGTGCTGAAGGTCGAGCAGGAGTCGGCGACCGTGGTCGCGCCGGGCCAGAAACTGCTCGAGGTTGGCAACCCCGCCGATCTGGAAGTCGTGATCGACGTTCTCTCGGCCGACGCGGTCAAGGTGCGCAAGGGGGACCGGGTCATCCTGGAACACTGGGGCGGCGAGGTGCCCCTGGAAGCGGAAGTTCGCGTGGTCGAACCGTCCGGCATCACCAAGACTTCCGCCCTGGGAGTCGAGGAACAGCGTGTCAACGTGATCGCCAATTTGACCGATCCGCCGGCGTCGCTCGGCGACGGCTTTCGCGTCGAGGCGCGGATCGTCGTCTGGGAGAAGGCGGATGCGATCAAGGTGCCGGCCGGGGCTCTCTTCCGGCACGGCAGCGGATGGGCGGTCTACGTCGTCGAGTCGGGTGTGGCCCGTCTCCGGCCAGTGACCGTGGGCAAGGGCAATGGTCTGGAAACGCAGATCGCCGCCGGCCTGGAACCGGGCGAACGGGTCATCATCCACGCGGGCGATCGGGTCAAGGACGGCACGGTCACCACCCAGCGCCAGTAACGCTCACTGCGGAACCGCCTGGTAGATGCGTGCGAAGCCCTGGTTGTCCTCTTTCTTGCCGATCGTGAGCAGTCGATTGGCATCGAGAAACGCCACGCCGTGAACCGGGCCCGGATGCTTCAGCAAGAGCATCTCACGTCCGGTGGCGAGGCTCCAGATTCGTACGGTGCCATCCTGACTGGCGGTCGCCAGGTTCCGGCCATCGGGGCTGAAGCTGGCATCGACCACGAAATGCTCGTGGCCGTAGAGCCCGATGTGAAGCTTCTGCCGCGTCGCCACGTCCCACAGGTTGATGCAGCGATCCTCCCCCATCGTGGCCAGGACGGTTCCGCTGGCGTTCGGGACGACACGGAGGATGTCGCGCGGGTGGGCCTGCCAGGCGGCCGCGATCGGCTTCTCCCCGTCGAGCTTCCAGATGGCCACATTGCCAAGGATGTCGGCCAGGACGAGGCGAACGGACTCTGCATCCTCCGTTGCTCCTGGCAGGAACGCCAGGGCGGTGATCGCGGAGCCGTTCGTGATCTTGCAAGGCAGAGGCTTCCCTTCGGGCATCTGCCACAGGTGAACGTGGCCGTCGGAATCCCCGGCTGCGGCGATCGTGCCTCTGGCCGAGAACGCCACCGGCAGGTGGTCTCGGCTGGATTGCATCATCATCCGGGCGGTGCCATCGGCGAGGTTGTGCAGGTAGACCTGCCCACCGGCCAGGCCCAGAAGCAGGCGACGCCGATCCGGCGACAGCGCCAGGGAGACGACCGGGTTCGGTTTCGGAATGACCTGAGGCACACCGTGGTGGCTCCCCGTAATCGGCAGGAGGACCACACCGGCGGAGGAGCCAGCCACGGCCAGGGGCAATTCTGGCCGGGTCGCCAGGCTGAGCAGCCCCCCAGTCGGAATCTCGATCGTTCGATGCTCCATACTGGGCTGGGCCGGCCAGACGTTGACGGCACCGCTCCCGTCGCTGGTGGCGATCTGGTCGCCGACACTGGAGACAGCCACGGCCCAGAGCCGGGCGGCGTGGCCGCGCAACTGGCCGGCCGGGTGAAGCCTCATGGGCTCCCAGAGTCGGACCAGGGCATCCTGACCGGTCGTGATCAGATAGCGTTCGTCCGGCGTGAAGGCCAGCGCGTGAATTCGACCGATGTGCGCACTGGTTCGACTGATCTCCTGGCGCGTGTCGGTATCGAGAAGGATCACTTGGCCGTCGTTGGTTCCGACGGCCAGGTATCGCCCCGATGGGGTGAACGCCACGGCGAGCGCCTTGATCGATTGCAGCTTGATTTTGACCGGCTTCCTTGGATTGTTGAGATCGACCAGTGCCACGCCCTGATTGTCGGCCGCGACGGCGAGCCGGCGACCCTGTGGGTCGAGCGTCAACTGGTGAATGCGGTCGCCGACACTGGCGATACGTCGTGAAGTCACCACCACCTGATCGAGCGACCAGGCCAGCAGAGCGCCCTGATGAGTGCCGGAATAGAGTTCACGTCCGTTGGCGCTGAACGTCAGGGCGATGACCTGGCTGCCGGTCGAGGGGAGATAGGCTTCGAGTAGGCCCGTCTCGGCATTCCACAGGCCGATCCGGCAATCGTCGCTGCCCGTGGCCACCCGTTTGCCATCGGGAGAGAAAGCCACGGCGTTGATGTCTTCGCGGTGGGCGTGGACCTCGAAACGCAGCCGACCGGTGGCCTCCCAGGAACGCAGAAAGCCGTCCTTGCCGGCGGAGACCAGGGTGTTGCCGTCCGGCGACCAGGCCAGGCAGAAGACGTCGCCCTGATGTCCGACCAGGTGCGTCACGGAGCCGTGGAGCAGGAATTCGAGATGGCGGCAGGCGAAATCGCGCAGGTGCAACTGGTTCCCGAAGAGGTACGGCTCGAGAATCTGGTAGCACGGCATGAGCTGGCCCTGCGTCCAGAGTTGCTGCGCCTGCTGGATGCTGGCGGCGTAGCGATATTCCTGGAGCAAGACCTCTCGTTCTTCCAGTTCCTGTTGTTTGAGCAGGGCCGATTCGCGTGCTGCCTGCTCGCGTTGGTTGGCTTCCTCGACCCGAGCAAAGGTGCGTTCGAGACGCCAGGTGTAGCTCGCGGCTCCCAGGCCCATGCAGAACAGAATCAGCAGGACAGCACAGAGGAAGGTTGTGGGCAGCGGATGCCTTCGTAGCCAGCGGGAGGCAACCTCGGCGAAGGTCGGACGTTGCGCGTAGATCCGCAGGCTATTCAGGTAGCGGCCCAGGTCGTTGGCCAGATCGCCCGCACTGGCGTAGCGGCGTTGCGGGGCCTTCTCCAGGCACTTCAGACAGATGGTTTCGAGGGCTCGTGGGATGTCGGGCACCAGGCGGCGGGGCGGTAGTGGATCGGCCTCCTGAACCAGGTTCAACGTCTCCAGGACGGTGGCTCCCTGGAAGGGCGGCCGACCGGTCAGACATTCGTAAAGGATCGCACCCAGGGCCCAGACGTCCGTAGCCGGCCCGATCTGCCGGATTTTCCCGGCGGCCTGTTCGGGAGCCATGTACGACGGCGTACCAATGATCCAGCCGGTTCGGGTGCGCTCCGCGCCGCACTGCGGGAACTGGGCCAGGCCGAAATCGGCGACCTTCAACCGGTCTTCCAGTCGGGGGGCCGCCCCTTCCTCCGCGCACTCCGGGCCAGCAATGAGGACGTTGGCCGGCTTGAGATCGCGATGCACGATCCCCTGGTCGTGAGCGGCCTGGATGGCGCGCGCCAGGACGATCAACAGACGAGCCGCGATGGTCGCCGACTGAGGCCGACCACGCAGGTATTCCTCCAGCGTTCCCCCAGATACGTATTCCAGGGTAAAATAGGGCTGGCTCCCCTGGGGACCCGGAAAATCGCCGACCTCCAGGACATGGACGATGTTCGGATGGTCCAACTGGAGCAGGGCCCGAGCCTCAGTCAGAAAGCGTTTCTGCTCGACCGTCTCGCCGTGCGAACTACCCGGAGCCTCGGCCCGGATCATCTTCAGGGCGACCTGCGTGCCGTCAGACGTGTTTCGGGCCAGGTAGACCACGCCCATACCGCCGCGGCCGATTTCGCGCAGGATCTCGTAACCCGGCGGACCCGGTATCTCAAGGCGAGGAAGAGATTCCGGGTCGGAGTGTGGGCCTTCGCTCGGCTCGGGGGGGAGCGATAGGGTCGGGGGATCGAGGTCGTCGGCCATCTTCTGGACTTCTCGGGTGGGCTGATCCTCGAGCGATGAGTCCGGCACCAGGGGCAAGCCGGCCGGAGGCGGTTCCAGGATCGTTCCGGACGACCCCAGCTCGGTCGTGGCTGGAGATTCTGGGATGTTCAGGTAGAACCGGAGCCCCTCCGTGTGGGTGATACAGAGGGGGCAACTCAGGGGCTGTGACCCGGTGTCCCCGTTAGGAACCGAGTAGGTGTGCCCTCGCGGGCAACGAAGCATCTGGACCATGGGCTGTGTCCCGGGGGCTTCCTGGAACCGTCAGCGAGAACAAGATCTCGTGATCCATTATTATTCCAGAACCCCTCGGAAAGGCAATTTCAATGTGGGAAATAATCTCGCAGCGTGCGGGCCACTGCGGCGGGCTGCTCGGTGCCGGTCAGCGCCTGGCTGACGGCGATCCGCGCCGCCCCGGCCTCGATCGCCTGAGCCACCGTGGCCAGGGTGATGCCGCCGATGGCGAACGTCGGCAGAGAAGTCTCGGCGACGGCCGAGCGAATGAACGCCAGGCCGGCCAACTCGCGGAATTGCTTGGTCTGGGACGGAAAGACCGGCCCGACGCCCAGGTAGTCGGCTCCATCCAGCACGGCCTCGCGGACCTGGTCCAGGTTGTGCGTGCTGACCCCGATGATCGCCTCCGACCCCAGCACTCGACGGGCCTCCTTCACCGGCAGATCCTCCTGGCCGAGATGGACGCCGTCGGCCTCCACGAGTCGGGCCACGTCCGGGCGATCGTTCAACACGAAGAGCAGGCCATGCTCTCGCGTCCACTGACGAACCTGACGAGCCCGAGTGAGTAGTTCGCGATCAGTCAGTCCCTTCTCGCGCAGCTGGACCATCTCGGCACCGCCCTCCGCCAGGGCCGCCAGGGTCTCACGCAACGGTAACTGACAGGCCGCTGCACTGAGCAGGACGTACAGACGTACGCGCTGGAGCCGAGCCCGAGCCGAGCCGCCTAACAGAATCGCTCGTTCGAGAGTATACGCTCGATAGCGCAGCTTCTCGATCTCCGCCGACATCTCCAGGAAACGCATCTTGCCGAATTCTTCCAGACTGCGCAGAGCCTCCTGGAGTCGTTTCAGATTGGCACGCACGACATCGTCGAGAGAACCTCGTCGCTGCTCCTGCGGCGTGGTGATCTCCGTACCCACGTCGCGACGCGTTTCGCGTCCCTGGAGGAGGAGCGCCGGCGGCACGACAGCGAGGGCCGTCTGCAAGGCGTGGCGGACCTCCTTGCACTGGCGGCTCAGGATGGCGTCATCCAGGACGAAGCGGCAGTGATCCTCGACGACGCGCAGGGCCTCGCGCGCCCGGTTGGCGGCGGCGTCAATCAGACGAGCCAGGTCGATTTCCTCGCTGGCCGGGGCCAGGTGGAGGGGTTCTTCAAGAACGATCGGCGGCGGTTTGCTCCCTTCCAGGTGCCGTTCCAGGGCGGCAAAATCAAGGCCGTGCTGGCTCAGGGTCAGGCGGAGCGATTCCGTCCTGCGGAGGATGGCCAGCAGGAGTGGGCCGCCGGAGACGGTACTCTCGCCTTCGAGTTCCAGAGCGAGTTCCGCAGCCAGTCGAAGGGCTGCCTGTGCGTCGGCGTCGAGGGGCAGTTCCAGCGGCTCGGCCTGCGGTTCGGGCAGGGCCACGGCCGCTCGGTATGCTGGGAGGTCCAGGCCGGCCTGGATGAGCAGGACGGCGGCCCGGCCTTCCTCTTCGAGCAGCAGACCACCCAGCCAGTCGGTGGGCGTGACGGCCGATCGACCGTCGGCCAGGGCCCGGGACCGGGCAGCGGTCAAGGCTCGTCCGACGGCCGGCGTCAAGGTTCCGCGCATTTCGCCTCTCCACGTCCGCGATGGTTTTCGTCCCATTCTACCAGGTTGCGAGCCGATGAGTCTGTCTCGTCGGCGTAATCCGCAGAATCCACGCAGGCCGGGAATCCCGGCGCGGTCGGTCGGGCGAGACGAGGTGCAGATCGACCGCTCAGGAACCGATGGAGTTAGGGGAAGACCGCCGGGAGCCTGTTCACAAGGATGGTCGAATGGGAAACCGAGTCGTGCAAGGATGCCGGCGCTGGCTGGGAGGGATCCTGCTGGTTCTCCTGGTGAGTTCGCTCTTGCCAGGTCAGCCAGAGAAGCCGCCCGCGAAACCCGCCGAGGGAGAGTCACCGCCGAAGAAGTCGGAGGCGGGGCAGGAGGCACCGACGGTGCTGCCGCCTCCTGTGGTGCAGGCCACGCACGCCGACACGTTGGCTCATTACCGGCACATCGCCCTGCAACAGCAGCCGGCCCTGGGAGCCTACCGGGCCAGCCTGTGCGCCGCGCAGGTCAAGGCCGAGGCGCTCCAGAAGATCGGCGGCCTGGCCGCGCTGGTCCGGAAGGATCTTGACATTCGCAAGGAGCAGGTGCATTACGGCGTCCTCTCGGCCGAGGCCAATCTGTCCGTGGCCGCCTGGGAGACACTGTATGCCGTCACGCGCAACTACTGGAGTGCCGTCCATGCCCAGGAACTGATCGACCTGGCCGAGGACGCTCTCGATCCGCAGAAACCCACGAGCCTCGTCCGCCTGCGGAACGAGGTGAAGAACGCCATGGAACTCGTCGGTCGGCGGCGCGATCTGGTCGAATGGCACGTGACCAGTGTGGATCTGGTGCTGGAAGGCATCCTGGCTCGCAAGATCGAGGCCGAGATCGGCCTGAAGCGAGCGAAGGCGGCTCTGCGCGAGGCGATGGGAGTGCCTCCGGATTTCCCCATCACCCTGCCTTGCCCGGCCAAGCTACCCTGGCTCGGCGTCGCGGTCCATCCCGGCGAGGTCTGTCACGCGGCCCAGACTCGGCGTGGCGAAATCACCCTGGTTCAGGCCTTCCAGCGGGTCGCCTGCCTGGAGGTCCAGGCTCAGGAGAAGATCGACGGCTTCCGCGGCGAGACGTTCGCGACCGGGTCGGACATCCACGTTCGATCGGTGCCGTTGCAGCAGACCCAGGGCGAGTATTCGCCTGGTGGCGTCGGGCCGGAGATGCCTGGCGTCCTGGCCGGCAACCGGGAGGATCGCGTCAAGCAGGCGCGTCTGTACGCCGATCGAGCCGGCTGCGTCGTCGAGAAGACGCGCCAGTTGATCTCCCTCCAGGCCGAGGACGCCTACCTGAAGTTTCAGAAGGCCAGCCAGGAGATCGAGGCCTACCGGACGATCGTTCAACTGGCCGAGAAGATCGAGGGCGAGGTGCCGGGCCGGTTCTTCAAGCAACTGGAGAAAAAGGTCGCCGAGAAGAACCCGAAGCCGGATTTTGACGACGTGATGGTGATCCTGCTGAAGGGAGCCCAGTTCCGGTTGAGTCTGCACC
Source organism: uncultured Alcaligenaceae bacterium (assembly GCA_964471755.1). GTDB lineage: Bacteria > Planctomycetota > Planctomycetia > Gemmatales > Gemmataceae > CAYYJM01. Next base: position 1,562 of record CAYYJM010000196.1, on the reverse strand, counting down.
AGGCCCGCTACGACCGCCTGCTGGCGCTGACGCTGCTGGAGCGGGTAACGGCGGGCGGCGTCAATCCCGGCTTCGATGAGCCGTTGCCGGTCGATCAGCCGCTGCCGATCACGCCTCCGCCGCCGCCACGCGGAAAGGAACTGGACACACCGCCACCGGAGGGGTTACCCGAACCCCGGGAACTGGAGGCCGAGCCCAAAAAGAAGTCGGCCCAGGCTCGTCCCCCGGACGGCCCGATTGTGACAGGAGCCCGGACGCCCGATTAAAACCTAGTGGAGGGGAAGAACATGCGGAAAAGGATTGGCCTGTCAGTCCTGGTCCTGCTGATAGGAGTGGTTGGCACGGCGCATCCTGGAGTGCCGACCGGGCCGGTGCAGATCGGCCTGATTCGCACCATGTTCCGGGACACGCCCGAGGCGATCATCGCCACGCTGACCCGGCCGCTTCGCAGTCTGCTGGAGACGCAGACCGGCATGCAGGGCGAGTGGAAGATCGTCTCCGACGCGCTGACGACGGCCCGGCAACTGGAGAACGGCGAACTCCACCTCGCCGTTCTGCACAGTTTCGAGTACGGCTGGGCCCGCCAGGCCAATCCGAAGATCCGGGCCCTGGTCGTCGCCAACCGGGTGAGCCGGGACAGTCGCTTCGCCCTGGTGGTCGGTCGGGACAGCGCCGCGAAGACGCCGGCCGACCTGAAGGGAACGCGCCTGGCCATTCCGCTGCTGACCCGCGAACCGGGCCATCTCTTCCTGGATGTCAAGTGTTGCGCGAACTGTCCGCCGGCCGACTTTTTCAAGGCGACCCTGGCCGCCGGTGATGCGGAGGAGGCGCTCGATCAGGTCATCCTGACCGAGGCGGATGGAGCCCTGGTCGAGAAATCGGCCCTTGATGCGTACCTGAAAGCCAAGCCGAAGCAGGTCAAGAACCTGCGCATCCTGGCCCTGTCGGAGGATTTCCCCAATGGCGTCCTGGTCTACCGCGAAGGCCAGTTACCCGAGGAGACGCTCCAGGCCTTTCGGACGGGGTTGCTCAACGCCAACTCGAACCCGAAGAGCCGGACTCTGCTCAAGCTCGCCCAGTTGAACGGGTTTGACCGCGTTCCCGCCAGCTATGAGGCCGAGATCGAGGAACTCCCCAATGGCTACCCAGCCCCCGCGAAGCGCGGATACGCTCCCATTCGCCCATTCCCTTCCGCCAGTCGAGACGACCACGATTCGGTCGCCTCGCCTTTTCTCTGCGCTTGCAATCTGAACGTTAGTCCAGTATAATGAAGAGAGAAGGTGGTCGAGGTACGCCAATCCTGCGAGCGGCGAGGCACCTCATGAGCCGGTCCCGACGCGCCTAACGGTGGGCTGAGTCGCTCCCGGCTGCTACAATCTTCGTGGTGAGAACACGGTTCCAGGGCAGGGGCCAGGAGCGCAGCCGATGGCGGAAACGATCGTCCCGGCATCGTTGAGTGAGGAAATCCAGCACCGCTACCGTATCTATGCGCTGTCGGTCATCACGTCGCGCGCCCTGCCGGACGTGCGCGATGGCCTCAAGCCGGTGCAGCGCCGCATCCT
>CAYYJM010000195.1:0-12288 GCA_964471755.1 uncultured Alcaligenaceae bacterium | reverse complement strand
CTCACGGCGGAAGAAGTTCAGGCGGATCTGGAACTCCTGCGGGTCGCCACAGATCATCTCCTTGAGGACCATCTTCTTGTCCTGGCCCTTGGTATCCGTGGCCAGGTAGACCGCGCCGAAGCCGCCCATCGCCAGCAGCTTCTCGATGCGATAGCGGCCGGCGACCATCGTTCCCGACGCCGTCGGCAGCGGGGTGCTACAGCGCTGGCAGGTCCGTTCGCCGGGCGGGTTCGCGACGCCGCAGGCCGGGTTCGGGCACAGGCTCGGCTGAAGCTCCGATTCGCTGCTCGATGCGCCTTGCAGCAGGTAGCCGCAATCCATGCAGGAGATCGCACCGGGCAGCAGTGAACTGCCACAGGCCGGACACGACGTCGCGGCGGCGGCCGGTCGCGAGGCCGTCGGCGCGGGAGCCGACGGCTGCGGAGCCGGTCGCTGGGCCGGTGCCTGGGGCGTGGGCACGGGAGCCGGCGTTGTCGCGGGCGTTGGCGGCCCGACGACAAACACCGTCTGGCATTTCGGACAGCGAAACTGCTTGCCGGTGGCGTCGTCCCCCACCTGCATCGCGATCTTGCAGCCGGTACAGTTGATTACTCGGGCCATGGCATTCGCCTACGTCTGGGAGCCTTGCCGAACTGCTAACGCCGCGCCCGCTTCGGGCCGCCGGCCTGCTTCTGCCGCGTTCCGAAACGCAGCACATTCTTGCCGACCTCGATCACGTCACCGTTGCGCAGAACTTCCGGGCTCCGCCCGATCCGCTGCTCGTTGAGATAGGTGCCCGCCTCCGTCTCGGCATCGACCAGCAGATAGCGACCGTCTTCCTGGATGATCCGGGCGTGGACCTTTTCAACCTTGCTGTCGCCGAACAGACCCAGTTCGCACCACTCACCCCGACCGATGACCGTCTCTTCCTTGGTGAGAATCACCTCGCGGCCCGGCCGAAAGCCCGACTCGACCTTGATCCACGCCTCGCGGAACGCCACCTGAGCCAGGCCGATCATCAGCCCGACGCTGCCGCCCAGGAGAATCAACCCCGCCGCCAGGCTCGCCCGCGACAGGAAGCCGGTATCGGCAAGGAACCCGAACGGCAGTCCGCCCAGCAGACCGCCGACGAGGCCACCAATCAGGCCGTTGATGAGCTTCCGAGACGCCCCGCGGACGCCCTTGCCGCGCGACCGGGCCTGGAAGAAGTCGTACACTCCGACCGACGCCCCGATCGCCATGCCGGCCAGGACCCAGCCGACCACCAGCGGCACGCCGAAGCCGAGGAGGAGCGTCCCGATGCCGCCACCCAGCATACCGCCGAACAGCCCGACCAGGCCGGCAAGCAGCACACGCGGAATACGAGCGAAGCCGCTGGCGTTCAGGTAGGCATCGAGGGAGCCGACGAACAGGGCGACCAGCAGGCCGAGCAGGCCGCCGATGACCGTGGCCTGAAGCAGTGCGGAGCTGTAGGAACGAATCCCCAGCAGCAGCACCAGCAGCATGGCCACGAAGGCTCCCCAGGCACCGGCCAGAGCCGAGTAGTAGATGAACAATCGGAACGACATGCCGCCCTCGTCAACCGAAGATACTCCGAACGCGCACCTGTACCCGCACCGGTCGGGAGGTCGTCCCCGCTCCCTCGACCTTGATCGGCAACGGCGTCTTGCTCGCCTCCCCGGCCTGGAGACGCCAGGACAGGGTCACCCGCTCGGCGTCCGCTGCCACGGTCTTCTCGGCCGATTCTCCCTTGGCCAGTTCCACCCCCGGCGGCAACAACACCGTAAACGTCTGTCCCTTCTCGGCCTTGTGGATGTAACTCGTCAGCACGAACTCGCTGTTGGGCGTCACCACGCCCGGAGCGCTCAGGGCCAGCCGACCGTCACCCTGGACCTCGCCCAGACCGTAGCTGTAGCCGACCTCGCGCCGTTCGCCCTTGTTCAGGGTCGTATCGGCCCAGTAGATCAGCACGCACGAATCCTTGCCGATGTCCTTGATCGGGTCCACGTCCCATTTCTGCGTGTGGAATCCATTCTGGTAGCCGCAGATGACCACCTTGACCGGCGTGTCCAGATCACTGTCGGGGAAGCGTAACCCGATGCGGGCGGCCGTTCCGGGATTCTTCGGATCCTCCGGGTTCTCGATCGCCTCCAGATACTGCGGCACTTCCTTCTGATTGAGAATCCGCCGTGTGGTCACGAAGCCCGATTCGCCCGGGATGGTGAACGGCACACCGTCATTGGTGCCGATGTACGTGTCGAGCAACACCCGCAGGCCGACCATCTGCTTGTTGGTCCCCTTGTTCTCCATGATGTAGCGCACCACGCAGGTATCGAGGGCGTCGGAGGGGCCGTGAACCAGTTCGACTTCCTGGGTGACCTCCACCTTGAAATCATCGTAATAGTAGACCGTCCGCCAACCCTTGCGCGGAGCCGGCAGCGCAACCTGCGAACGACGGGTCGCGATCCCCGGCGTCGAGTTTCCGAACAGATACTCGGTGCTGTTCTTGCCACTGCCGCCGAAGCGGACACAGACGTTACCCGTGTTACCGCTCGGGTGGTCTACCCCGATCGGCGTGGGGAACAACGCCTTCCGCTTCTCGGCATTCTTCCGGTCCAGCGGATCGAAGACTTCCAGCGCGTAGCGTGAGTTCATCTTGTTGAAGATGAGTTCCAGCGTCGGCATGTCGGAAACCGAGGCGCCGGAACGGACTTCCGGATTGAGGTAGTCCCAGGCGGCCAGGAGGGCGAAGGCCACAAGCAGGACCCCCAGCGGTGCCAGATGACCGAGGAAGCCGCCGGAGCCTCCCTTCGACCGCGACCGAGGTTTCTCTTCGCGCTCCGGCTCACCACGGCGAACGGGTTCCGGACGTGTTCGGGGAGCCGGCTCCTCGCGCCGCGTTGCCGTCGTTCGAGACGGAGTGTTCGTTCCGCCGAAGTCGAAAGATCCCTGATCCTCGCCCGGCGAATCCACCACTTCGACCGTGGCGACATCCGATACACCTGCGACATCCGGAGCCGCCTCAACGACGGCGACCACCGGCGCTGCCGGGAGGTCCTTCTCGGCGACCAGAGAGACGACCGGTACGGTCTCCTCCTCCTCGGCCACGGCCACGACCGTTGCCGGTTCGTCCTCGTCCGCACCGAAGGCGAAGGGGTTCGAGGATACCGGAGCCTCGACCCGGCGTGGCGTACCCGCGATGGCCAGCGTGATCGGAATCAGAAAACGCTGATCGCCGTTGGATTGCACCGAGAGCGTCGCCGTCAGCGTTTCGCCGGGCTTGTCCGGGACACTCGGCACACGCACCTTGATCGTCGCTCGCGGCCCCTTCAACTCGGCTCGCCCCGGCTCGACCCACGGCTGATCCGCGACGCCATGCGCGTAGATGTATTTCTTCTCGGGCGTTTCGAGGATGATCTCCTGCTCCAGCGTCGAACCGACCGCGGCGCTCCACTCGATGCGTTTGGTGTTGATCCGCACCTTCGGAGCGGGAGCCAGGCCGAGCGCCTCGAAAAACTGCTGCACCGCTCCCAGGCCCGAGGCTGGCGGCCCCTGGACGGGGTATTCCCAACCGTTGGATTTGTACCACGCCGCCACCGCGCCGCTCTCGAAGAGCGGGGCCGCGTCCTTCGGTTTCACCTTGGCCAGTTCCGCCACGCGCCGCGGCGACTTCGCCCCACTGAGGACCCCCTCGGTGAACGGCTTGACCGGCACCTCGGCCTTGATCTGGATCGTCGCCTCGCCGCCGGAGGTGTCGAACGCCAGGGTCGCCACCAGGGGCTTGTCGCTGGCCCGCACCCGACCACGATCCAGATGGACGCGCAGGACCATCTTCTCCTGAAACTGAAACGATCGCTCGGTCGTTCCCGGCTTGTTGTCCAGACTGATCCAGACCTGTTGCTTGCCCGGCACGCGGACGGCCACGTCGCCGTAGAGCAACCGCTCGCCGAGATTCTCCAGGTGAATTTCGAGTTGGCGATCCACGCCCGGTTCGATGACGCCGAGGTTGATTTCCTGAGTTTCGAGCTTGAGTTGTGGCGGCGCGAGGGCTTCCTTGTCGCAGGGCAGACGGGCGAGGAGTTGATCGAGAGCCCGATCGGGATCGGGAAACTTGCGGGCCTCCTGGGCCGCCTGAACCAGGTCGAACCGTCCCAGGCCGGTCAAGAAGCTCTCCAGCAGGCCCTTCTGGAGCATCTCGCGGGCCTCGGGCCAGCGCTGGTTGCAGGCCCGAGCCAGTTCGTTGAACGATCGGCACATGTGCCCATCGGGAAAGACGAAGGGGCTGTTGAACGGCATCGACCCGACCGCGACTGGGCCGCCGGCGCGGTTGTGACCGCCCAGAACGAAGCCATCGTGGTAGCAGTAGACCGCGTCCGACGGATTGACGCGGGAACACTTGGCGCAAGTCTGGATCATGCCATCACTACCCCAACGCGGAAGTCAGAAGGCGACAGGACCGCACCTCGACTTCTGACTTCCGGCTTCGGACTTTAGACGACTACCTTCATCTGTACGTTCCCGATCTGGACGATGTCACCGACGGACAGAATTTTTTTCTGACCGGGGTAGATGCGCGTCCGGTTGACGAACGTACCGTTGGAACTGTTCAGGTCTTCGATGGACAGCTCGCCGCCCTCAAAGAAGATGCAGCAGTGCTGACGCGAACACCAGACGCGATCCGGCGGCTCCTGTTCTTCCAGGTCGATATCCACAGGCTTGTCATCGGAGCGACCGACGAAGTTCGGCCCCTCGAAGATCTCGTACTCCGCGTTGCGCTTGACGCCGCGCATCACCAGCAGACGCGGCTGGGCTCCAGCCGGGATGCCGCCTCCGGCCGGGGCGGCCGGCGCGGGCGCTGGCGCGGGGACTGCTTGCACCGGAACCGCAGGCACGACCGGCGCTGGCACTGGCACCGGCTGGACCGGTTCCAGGATCACCGGCGTGGCTGGTACGGGCTCGGCAGCCACTGGCACCGGCACCGGCTCGGCCAGGACCGGTACGGCCTCGACCTCCACTGGCACGGCCTCGGCCAGGATGGGCATGGCCTCGGCCACGACCGGTTCGGCCGAGTCCAGACCCAGAACCGGTATTGCCGGTTCGGCCATCACGGGCACCGCCTCGACGGGCACCGCCTCGATCACGAGAGGCTCGACTGCGATCGGCTCAATCGGCACCGGCTCGGCCATCACCGGGATGGCGGGAAGGGCCGGCATGACTGGAGGCGGCGTCGAAGCCACACTCGACAGGTCCGACTTGCACTGATCACAGAACAGCGCCCCGTCTTCGTTGTCGAAGTGGCAGAAGGGACACTTGATCATGACTGTAACCTCGTTTCGCTTCACGCCAGGCCGTCCCGCAGAGGACGGCGACCGGGCTCCTCCGTGACCGCTTAATCCTGGGCCGCTCGCATCGCGTCATCGACGGCCAACTGCGTCTTCTTGGACACACGCCCACCGGCATTCAACTCGTTCAGCACCTGCTTGGCCAGCATCGTCTTCTTGGCCGCACGCTGACCCATCACCTCGCCCTTCTTCTCGATCTGCTCGGCCACGCGCTGCACCGCCTGCTGATCGTTGCTGGCCAGGGCCTTTTGCAGGTTGTCGTTCATCTCGTACAGTTGCACCTCGTCGATGTACTTGGCCACCTCCGCGTTGACGTAGCCCTGCGCCGCCGAGGAATAGGTCACTTCCAGAGGGATCAACCCGGTCGTCTCGCGGACGCCCGTGCCTCGATCGTAGGTCACCTCGATGTCCGTGATGCTGAATTTGCCGTCCGGCCGCTTGGGCAGACTCAGGTCGAGGACGTATCGGCTGGCGTTGTCCTTCTCCAGCGTGCCCAGCTGCGCGATCAGGTGCCGCTCTTCCGGCTCCGTCGTCGTCAGCACCTTGATCTCGGGCGTGACCATGCGCACGCGCTTGATCTTGATGTCCTTCTTCGCTCGCAGGTGCAACTCGACGTTGGTGAAGCCGACCGACGCCAGCCGCTCGAACTCCTTGAGGAAGATGTCCTCGGCGGCGGTCGTCGAATTGACATCGATGAAGTACCAGTTGCCCTTGCCCAGGCGGGCCAGGTCCTTGATCAGGCTGGCGTTCCATTCAGTGCCGACGCCGATCATGGTCAGGGCCATCTCCTGCTGACCGATCTGCTCGGCGAACTGGCGGCACTGATTCTCGCCGGAGGTCTCGCCGTCGGTCAGCACGATCAACTGCGACAACCCTGACCGTGATTGCGGAGCAGCTCGCCCATGCCGGCTTCGATGCCCTCGTTCATCGCCGTCCCGCCCGGATCGACGTCGTACATGTCGATCTGGTCGATGACCTTCTCGATCTCGGCCCGGTTGGCCAGGGGCGTCGGCGGTAGCAGCACCTGGCAGTTGTGCGCGAAGGCGATCACGCTCAGCGTGTCGTTGGTGCGGAGCCGACCGATCGCCGTCTTGGCCGCGTGCTGGATGCGCTTCAGCCGACTGATGCCGGTGCCATCCTCCTCGTACATCGAGCCGGAGACGTCGAGGGCGAGGGCCAGATTCAGGCCCACGCTCGTACCGCCACCTCCGCCGATACCGACAGGGATCAGTTTGAGCAACGCGTAGCTGGCGGCAGATTCCCCAGCGACAGCGATGCTGGAACGATACATCATTCGCTCGACGATGATACGCGGTTGAGAGGGAGTCGGCGTCATGGTGCGGCCCAGCAGAGGGTGTTCAATCCGCTCCGAGCGATCCCGGTCGCTCACTAGCGAGGTCCGGCTTCTCCAGCGGAAACGCCAGACTTCACGAACGAATCGTTTTTGTTGTAACAGACCTTTCCTTGCCCTTCAACAGTCTGGATGAAGAATCTGCCCAACTTCACACGAAGTCGAAGCGGTCGCGCAGGTCTTTCGCTCCCAACCATCCGGCGAGAACGCGAATCGGCGTGGCCAGCACGGCGAGTTGCCGCAATCCCCACGGTCCCAGGAGCAGGGCCAGCAGGCCGATCAGGACGCCGAGGAAGAGCCAGCTGCCACAGGCCAGCATCAGCCAGAGGACCGTCGCCGGCACACGGCCCAGATTCGTGTCCGGCCCGGCCAGCAGGCCAAGCAGACGGCGCGGCACCTCGTCGCCGAGAATGAGCAGACAGCCGACCGTCGCCGCCAGGGCCAGCCCGGCCGCGGCTCCGGCACAGAATCCCCCCAGCAGATCGAGCAGACCGCCGTCACGTTTCCACGCCACCCCGACGCCGACCAGGCCGCCAAGCCACCAGGTCGCCAGGACGAAGCGACGCAGGAAACCGTCCTCGGTCCCCGGCACGGTCAGCCAGGCCGCGATGCTGCCGGGCTCGGGCGAACCCGACGCGAACAATCTCCCCAGCACGTCGGCCGGCAGGATCGCCAGGACGCGGTAGAGCAGGAGCGTCAGCGCCCCGACGACGAGGGCTCGCGTCCAGGCCAGGCCGGGCCGACGCGATTTCGGCCGACTCACCTCGATGCGAACGCGGACACGCCGTCGGGTTCCGCCGTTGGCCGTCAGGTGCAGTTCGGCCTCGGTCACTCCCTCGGGCAAGCGGGCCGGATTGACCTCGAACGCCACGACCGCCTGCTGCGCCCCACCCGTGTTCGCGTTGGTCACGCGCAGCCAGGGAGCGTCGCTCTCGGCCTGGGCGAAGACGTGTTTCTTGCTCGTCGTGCGCAGGACGACCTCGCCACGGACTGGTTCGCCATTCTTGCTGTGCAGGGTGATCAGACCCGGCGTCGGTTCCAGCTGGGGCGGACGGGCCAGGCCGAGGCACTCGAACAGTTGCTGCACTCCGGCCAGACCCGTAGCCGGCTGGCCCGGCACCGGATAGGCCCAGCCGTTGGCCGCGAACCAGCGGGCCACCTCGCCCGCCTCCAGGGCGGCGATGGCCTCGCGCGGATGCGCCCGCATCAACTCGGCCAGCTTGCGCGGCGTCGTCGCACTGCGGAACGGCGGCGAGGGAAACGGAATCGCCGCGATCTCCAGAGCGACCGGCACCTCGGCCAGACCGCCGCCCGTCACGACGATCAGTTTCGTCCCGTACACCTGGCCGCTGGGCAGACCACGCGTGTCGATCCACAGGCTGAGAACCTGCTCACCCTCGGTGTCGATGCTCACCTCGCGCCGATCGCTCTGCTCGTCGAGCCGCAGCCAGCCCGTTCCGGCCTCACCGACCGCGACCACGGCCTTGCCCTGGAGCTGACCGGCTCCCCGATTGACGACGCGCAGGCTGCTCCGATGCTGACCGCCAGCGGGGTAGGGCCCCAGGATCAGACGGCGTGGATAGACCTCCAGCCGTGGTCGGGCTCCGGTCGGAGCCGGCAGCCGAGTGAGGAACTGATACAGGCCAAGGTCCGGATCGGCATTGCCACCCGCCTCGTCGGCCGCGCGAGCCAGGTCGAGCCGACCCGACTCGCGCAGCACCTGAACCAGCGAGCCATCGACGAACATCTGGCGTGCGTCCGGCCAGGCCTGCGCCAGGCCGCCGGCCAAATCCTCGACGCTCCGGCACGTCTGGCCAGACGGAAACACGAGCGGCCGAGCGAGCAGGGCCACCGGCGCGGTCATCGCGTTGAGGACCGCCCCATCGTGGTAACAGTAGACCGCCCCCGAAGGGTTGACGCGGTGACAACGCGGGCAGACCTGGACCATGCAGCCGATACCTGGTCGTGAGGATACAGCGATCACCGATCACGGATTACTTTGGCCTTCGCACGCCGGGCCCGACCCGGTCGCGCGGCCCGGGCCTGGAAGCGCAGCACGACCTGTCCGAGCTGAATCTTCGCGCCGTCGTGCAACTCTCGACATTGTACCACCGGTTCGTCATCGACGCGCGTCCACTCCGGCGGCGCACCGGTGTTCCACAGCAGATACCGGTTCCCCTCCCGCCGGATCGTCGCGTGCCACTTCTCCACGTGCATGTCCCGGAAGAGCGGGATGTCGGCGTGTTCATCCCGACCCAGGGAACTCTCGTCGCGGTCCAGGCCGTACTCGCGGCCTTCCTGCCAGCCGCGCACCACTCGCACGCTGGCCGGCTCGAAGGCCGCTCGCACCAGGGCCGACAGCGAACCGATGCACGCTCCCAGGATGATCAGGCCGATCGCGCTCCACAGCGCTCCCTGCTCCGGCTGATTGAGCGACACCAGGTAGAGGGCCCCGAAGATCGCTCCGCCGACGAAGCCGCCGATGGTGCCGCCGAGCGTCGAGTAGCTCATCCGCCCCAGCGATCGGGCGGCGATCCCCTCGCTGAGTCCGATGGCCAGGCCCAGACAGAGCCAGCCCAGACCGCGCGCGAACAATGTGCCGACGAAGACCGGCCCACTCCGGCGATTCGCGCCGAGCTGTCCCACCAGGGCGTAGTTGACTGCGTCGCCCAGGAGCATGCCGAGGGCTCCGCCAATCGCGCCGAGGACGACGCCGATGCTGGCCAGCCGCAGCACGCGCAGCACGGCCTGATCGCGGATCGCCTCGCCAGCCACGACGAGGTAGCCGATCGCGCCGCCGATGAGCGCACCACCGAGCAGGGCCTGGTAGGTGGCCTGGTCGGCCGGGGCGTTGCGGTCGCCGAGGACGCCGAACAGCAGCCAGCCGAGCAGGCCGCCCAGGCCGCCGAAGACCGCGTTGTCGTAGATGCGTCCCCAGGAACCCATGCGCGACCTCGTGATTTGCCCCTCTCTGCCGGTTGTACCTCCTCGCCGTCACGACGACAACCGATCGTCGGTATAATACACCGATAGCGTGCCCATCTCTCACCCGTCGGAGTTGATTCCATGCGCCGCCTGGTCTTTGTCGTTCTCGGTGGCCTGGAGATCCTGGTCGCCGGTCTGCTCTTCTACGGTGGCACCCACCTGCCCACGGACGAACAGGTGCGCGAGCCGATCGGCAAGGTCGAAACCGTCGCTCGTCAGTCGGCGGACCAGGTGGGCCGACTCCGCGTCCGGGTGGCCGAGCTGCGCGAACGTCAACCGATGGTCCGCCGACTCGCCGAGCAGATGCGCGAGCAGACGCGAAACCTGACCACCCTGCTCATGAACCAGACGGTGGACATTACCACGATCGCCACTCTCCGCGATGCGCTCGGCGATGTCGCTCTCGGTCTCGATGCCGTCCAGGAGCAGTTTCGGCCCGAGACGGGCAAGCAGGTCCGCGCCGCTCTCAAGGCGACGGCCGACTTCCTCGAAACCAAGGTGGCCCGCGCCGCGGAACAGGCCGCCGATCGCCTCGATGGCACCTTCGCCGCCCTCAAGAAGGACGCCGACACGTTGCAGAAGCTGCTGCGCCAGACGGCTCCCGATCTGAAGGCCGCGAAGGAGATCCACGCCAGCCTCGGCCGCTTCGAGGAGGGTCTGGCCCAGATGCAGCAGACGCTCAAGATGCCGGGTCTGCCCGCCATGCGCGAGGGCTTCCAGGGACTGGAGGAGGCTCTCGGAACCGGGGCCGATCGCGTCGATAAGCTGGCCGGCTACTCCTACCCGGTCGTCCGTTTCGAGGGGCTTCGGCCGGTCGTCGATACGAAACCGTTCTGGCCGGAGGGCGGCACGATCGCCGAGGGTATGCGCAAGGCGGCGAAGGGCTCCACCGCTGCCGGTCAGGAACTGGAGAAGCTCAGCAAGGATCTGCCGAAGATCCGCACCGCCGTCGACGAGAGCCGCACGGTGATCGCGAAGACGCGCGAAGGTCTCGGCCTGGCCCTGAAGCAACAGGATCAGCTCGAACCGCTGCTCCGGAGCGTGCCCGAGCAGGCCGCCCGGCTCGCCGAGGAGGTGCCGAAACTGGCCAGCGACCTGAGCCGACTGCTGCGCGAGACAGGCCAGCTCAAGGAGGTCGTCGGCCTGATGCGTCAGGGCGAGAAGAGCCTGGATCGCGCCATCGAGCGCTGGCCGCAGATGCAGACGAGCCTGGCGAAGGCGGCCGAGGTGCTGCGAACGACGCAACGGCAACTGTCCGTCGCCGTGGACAACAAGGATGAGTACGAGGGGGCGGTCAAGCTCGGGGCTCTGCTCGCCCAGGCGCTCACGGACACGCTGCCGCTGTTCGCGGAGCAGCTGGAGACGGACCTGAGCCAGCACGAACACGCCCTGGAGGAACTCCACGACAACCTGGCCCGGGTGCGTGAGTCGATTCCGGCCTTCACCGAGGGAGCGGTTCACGTCGTGGGCCTGGGTCGGCTCCTGCTGGCCCTGGTTGGCGGCATCTTCCTACTGCACGGCCTGACGGTGATGTTCACGCCGACGAAGGGGTGAACGCGGGATGCTGTTCGGAGTCGTCACCCAGATGGTGCGCGACGTGCAGGCCAACTGGCCGAACCTGCCTCCACAGTTCCGCAAGTAGCAAACATCGCTCGTCGTCGGGGTCCTCCACGACCGACTCTGTCGTGGTTTTGGCCGGATCGCGGTGCGTCCACCGGCCAAGAATCAAGGTGGGAGCGGTGGTCCGGATCGAAATCCCATGACGAAGTGGCCCTCTGAACATCCCCATTTGGGACAGGAGCGTTCCATTGTCGGCCTGCCGGAATGGCGGTATCATGTTCGTGGGGAAGTCCAACGACTGGGAGGGTCGATGATGGACCGAAACACGTTCACCGAAACGATCCGGGCGCTCAGGAACCGGACACCGTTCCGCCCTTTTACGGTGGCTTTGATGAATGGGGATCGGTATGAAGTCGATCGCCCCGAGACGCTTGCCGTGGGCGAAGGCCTCGCGATCCTGATCGCGCCAGGAGGCGTGCCGGTGTTCTTTGATCACGAAGGTGTCAGCCAGGTCATCGGCGACCTGTCCGGGCGTGGGGCGGAAACGTCTTGAACAGCGCCGTACCAGGATGCTGCACCTGCCCGGCATGCAACCGGTCTTGACCGTTCCTCTTCTTCGTTCCTCAGCGCAGCACCGCCTCCAATCCGAAAGTCCGCATACAGGCCCTGAGGCCACGATCGCTCGACAGATCGTGAGCGTGGCGAGGGCCGACACGGTGATGTTCACGCCGACGAGAAGGCGTGAACATCACGAGGAGCGGATCGAAACGTCTTTACAGACTCAACGTTCCCGTGCGGATCAGGTACGCCAGCTGCTGACGCTGCTCCGGCTGAAGCATGGCGTGGATCTCACGCAAGGCCTTCAGCACGGCCTCACGCAGTCGATGGGCGCTGGCGACGCGCAGGTCGCCAGCCTCGGCCGCCTTCGCCTCGTCGAACGTGTCGCCTGACAGCGCGTCGGCGAGGTTGGCGACCGTTCGGCGACGATCGACCTCCGCCTGGGCCCGTTCGGTTTTCAGCTGATCGAGGATCCGCGCCAGGTCGGCGGTCTGGCGGTCGTCGAGGCGGAGT
>CAYYJM010000194.1:8000-12319 GCA_964471755.1 uncultured Alcaligenaceae bacterium | reverse complement strand
ACATCAGGCCAAGCGTGCATTACTTTCCTTACTGCCGATAGCCGCCGGCAAGCCGGCGGGTATTGGCGACGAAGACCGCCGGCAGGCCGGCGGCTAAATGAAGAGGCTCATCGCTCCTTCCGCTCGGGCGGCGGCAATTCCTCCGGCTTGCGTTCCGGCGGTTGCAGCCCGGCGGCCGGGTTGATGCGCAGCAGCGCCTCGGCCGCCCTGCGACGCGCCTCGGCATCCACGTCCAGGGTCTGCTTGTACAGGGCAACGTTCGCCTTGACGGCCAGAGGACCCAGCAAGCCGAGGGCCTCTGCGGCGTGGCGACGGACTCGGGCGTCGCGATAAGTCAGGTTCTCGATCAGCGCCGGGATGGCCGGGGCTCCGGCATCCTTGAAGGTCATGATGACCTTGATCACCTCGTCCCGAACGTCCACGTCGGCCGTCAGCAACTGTTCGATCAGCTGGTGCAGCGTCGAAACGGCCTCCGTCTTGTAGGCTCCCAGAGCCCGGATGCCGGACAGTCGGACATCGGTATCGTGTTCTCCGAGCAACTGAGCCAGTGCCGGCACCACCAGGCGCGGCTGCATCGGAGCCAACCCCTTCAGCACGCGAGCGGCGGCCCAGCGAACAAATCGATCGTGATCGCGGAGAGCCGCAACGATATCCGGGATCACCGGAGCCGCGTCGTCGCCGACCATCTCCAGAGCATCCAGAGCGAAGAGGCGAACGCGGATGTTCGGATCCTTCAGCCGCTGCTGCAAGGCGGGTAACGTCGTTGTGATGGTCGGCTTCAGGACGTCTTCCAGTTTCGCATCCGCTCCCTTGCCTGGCTCCGGGCGACCCTCTTTCTTCTCGGGTTCGGGTTCCTGAACGAACGCGACCTGAAGCAGATGATCGGCCGGAGTCGGCACCGGGCGAAGGAGCGCAACTGCTGGCGAACCCCGCTGCCATCTGCCCAGGTCCGGAAAGTTGCGATCGCGGCGATCGAGCGGGTCCGGAGGTGGCACCTTGGGTTCGGCCTGCACCTGGAGGAACTGCTCGCGCAGGGTGGCCAACTGCTCGATCGCTGCCGCGGCCAGAGCCCGGACGACCGGGTCGTGATCCTGGGACGCGATCAGCAGCTTGCCGGCGAGGTCGTTGAGTTCAGGAACCACCGTGTGAATCCAACGGATCGATTTCTGACGCTCTTCCTCGCGAATCCGAACGATTTCCGGATTCGGACGCGTGATGTCCTCACGCATCGGTCGGATTTGTTCCGCGAGGAATCGAATGGCGTTGGTCAGACTGTTCGCCCCGCGACGACGCACCAGATAATCCGCATCGCCCAGAGCCTTTCCAAACACCGGGAACATCACTTTCAGAACCTGGGCCTTCTCTTTCAAATCGAGATTGACTTTCGCCGTTCGGACCAGACCAACAGTTTCGTTGAGGGCCAGGCCAACGGCCCGGCGCACCGCGACGGAACCGCTGCCCAGGACAGTCGTGTAGGCCTGTGCGGTTTCCTTCGACTTGCTGAGGAGTTCGCCCAGGGTCAGAATCGCCTCGATCTGGACGTCTTCGCAGGAATCGCGAGTCGCCGCCAGGACGCCAGGGGCCAGGGCGGAAACCACCTCACGAAATCGCGGCGACTTCCCGAATACGCCTTCCGGCTGACGTGCCTTCTCCGACTCAAATCGAATCAGGCCAAGCAGGCCCGCCTGGCCCGGCGGGTTGGGAATGGTCAGGATTCGCAACGTCTCCTTCTCGATCCGGGCGATGAGGTGATCGAGAATGTCGTCGCGTTGTCGATACCATTCCTTCTCTTCATCGACTCCCAGATTGAGCAGAAAGTTCGGATACCATTCTTGCAGCAAGGCAACGCGAACCAGTTGATTGAGTCGGGTCAGATCGTTGATTTTCCGATGGAGTTCCTGGAACTTTGCCTTCAGATTCTCTTTCTGCACCACCTCGGCCTGTTTCAGGATCTCGCTGATCTTATCGACCGGGCTCAGATCCAGCGGATCGTCTGCACGCAGCGTGCCATGCATTGTCCCGACCAGCACGACCAGCATCAATCCGCGCAACAGGCGCGTGCCGGCCCTCCGGGAAAGCGATGACTGGGCTGACACGGTGGATTCTGGCATGGGTGGTCCGCTCCCGGATTGAAGTCGAATCGGATCGGTAGGATGACCGCACCCCGCCCGGCGATCGTCCAGAGGCAATCATCGACCGGACTCGCACAGCGAATCGGCGATCCCTCTCGGATCTACCCGAATTCTCTCGTCCTCCACGTCCGAGGACGCCGATCTGGTAAACTGGACCGATCCGGCAAGGGTCGTCAGTATCCCGTGTGCCACTTCTCCGGCTCGCCGAAGTGAGGGACGAACCCACGGCGAGCCTGATAGATCCGCACTTCCAGGGCCGCTCCCTCGAAATGCTCGATGGGCAGCCGGCCGCCGTGGTAACAGGCGACGGTTCGCACCGGGACCACGGCCGGGACCGTCAGCGTGTGGCGGAGTTCGACCGCGTCGGCCGGCAACCGCACCCGCTGCTGCTCCACCCGGCTATCCGGGATCACGAGCCAGTCGCCCGCCTCGACCCGATCGGGCGTCTTCGCGATGTCGGAGCGGAGTTGCCGCATCCCCGCTTGCTGGGCGTGGAACTGAAAGCCCCAGTGGCCGACAAACCAGACCGTGCCGCGTGCGTCGCCCGACTCGGCGATCCAGGACGCCGCCTGGTGAGCGGCCGTCTGATGCACCCGGGCCCCGTGCAGGTCCAGGGCTCCGAAGCCCAGGCCCAGCAGGACCTGAGCGGCGACCAGCCAGGACAGGCCGGCCCGGCTTGCGGGAACCGGGACGGATCGCTCGGCCAGGCGAGCCAGCAGCAGCGGCACCACGGCCAGGAAGCCGAACAGTCGCCGACCTGCGGGAAAGGGGGACAGCACCAGCGAGCCGGCCGCTTCCAGCAGCAGCCAGCCGAGCAGGAAGAGAAGGGCCTGACGCTCGCTCGCCTTCTCGGCCGTTCGCCACATTCGTACCGAGCCCAGCACCAGAACGAGCATCAGGCCCGCGCCCAGGGCAATGAAGATCGGCTCGACCGGTTGGATCACCTCCGTCATCGGCTCCGACGGCCCGAACAGCATCGGTGACAGGCGAGTGTCATTGGTCAGGCGTGCGTCCCAGAGAAGCAGCACGACGAACGTCCCGGCGACGACGGCTCCGGTGACACCGACCAGCCAGCGCGGTGCCGGCAGAACCCACAGACCGATCAGCAGCCAGACGCAACCCAGGCCGCCGAGGTGGCTCAGGAAGAAGGGCACCATGCTCACCGCCCGGTCGAGCAGACCGAGGATGCCGCCCTGACCACCGGCTGACAGCAGGAAGTGCGACTCGCCGTACTTCGCGACCAGGCACGCTTCCCACCCGGCGAACAGAGCGACGCCGGTCGCCACGCTAACCAGGCCGGACAGCCAGTGGCCACGCAGCAGCACCGCCCAGAGAATCACGCCCGGCACGACGAAGGCCGTGTACTTCGTCTGCATCGCCAGGCCAAGCAGGACGCCAGCGAGGACGGCCCGGACGAGCGAGCCGGTTTCCCGGGTCCGCAGAAAGGCCAGCACGGCGACCAGAGCCAGGGCCAGGGCCGGAATGTCGAGCATCAGGTTGAAGCCGGGCACCAGAGCCGGCGACAGCACCGAGGCAACGAGAAACGGCGTCCGCCGGCCCGGAGCGAAACGAGTCAACAAGCGATCGAGAGCGAAGACCAGCAGCCAGGCCCACGGGAACAGGGCCAGCTTGAGAACGACGACCGACTCGCCGAACAGCCGCATCACGCCAGCGAGGTAGTAGAGGAACACCGCCGGGGCGAGAACGTGATTGGCCGGCTCCAGATCCTCGTACCAGAACCACACCAGACCGTAGGGATCGAGCGGATCGCTGGCGATCTGCCGGGCGAAGGCGAAGTAGGTCGGATCGTCGATGGTGATCGGCTTGAAGGCGTTGAGCAGCGTGAAGGCCAGGGCGAGCAGCAGCACACGCCCCGCGAACCAGTCACGCCAGGTGGCAGGAACGACCGTCACAGGTAGTACTTTCCGACAAGGAGGCCGGCCCCGAAGGCGAGGACGGTAACCAGGATGGCGGTCAGGGTCAACAGGGTCGCCTGCCAGGTGGAGAGGACGTAGCCCCCTGTCGGCGACACCCGGCGTGGATCGATCGGCTCGACATCATACTCCACCGGCTCGCCGGGCGCGTTCGGCGGCGCGACCGGTGGCGGCAGCCGGGTTCCGAGAACGGACAGTTGTGGCCCCTCGCTCGCGGGAGCCGGGTACGTCTGGGGTTCGTCGCCGTCCTCCA
>CAYYJM010000194.1:0-7990 GCA_964471755.1 uncultured Alcaligenaceae bacterium | reverse complement strand
TCGAAATCGGGTCGATCGAGCAGCGGCACATCCCGCCTCGGAGCGGGCCGCGTGGGAACGGGAACCGGCGGCATGGGCGGGGCCGGGGCGTCTTCGACGTCCGCGTCGGGAACCAGGACGGTCTGGCCACAACGCGTACAGGGGACGGTCGTGCCCGACTTGCGACGGGCGATCCCCATCAACTGGTTGCAGTGCTGGCAGCGAAAGCGGATCGGCATGGCCTCGGTTCCAGCGAGCGAAGGACGGCCGACGAGGGTTCGGTCTCGTCCTGTTACAATACTGATATTGTGGTGTCTCCAGGGGCACTCTGCAACTATTCCTTGACGAGACGCCGGTTCATCCGGAACAATGGAACAACGATTCTGGCGACCCGGTCTGCGTGCCGGGAGGCCATCGGGGAAGAACGTTGAAAGCGAGCAACGCGATGACCGATCACCGTCTCTCGATCCGGCCGTTCCGCTGGGCGTTCGGAGTGCTGCTCGGCACCATCCTGCTCGGAGTCACGACGATTCTGGGATTCCGACCCGAATCCGCCCGGGCGGACCTGATCTTCCTCAAGGACGGCTCGGTCTTCCAGGGTTCGCTCAAGCGTGAGAGCAAGCTCGAGGTCGATCCGGTCAGGAAGGAGCCGTTCACGGTCCCCTCGGGCCATTACTGGGTCGATGACGGGCCGCGACGCATCTACTTCGCCCAGCACAACGTCGGTCGGGTCGAGAAGAAGGTCGCCCCGAACGAGGAGCGCCTGGCCTACCGACACAAGGACACGATCATCGACCCGCTCGCTCTCAATTCGATCGAGTCGATCGATGCTCCCGACTTCGGCGATAACTGGCGGCGAACCGTCCTGATCCGGACGGGGGGGCAGGACCGGCAACTCGGCCAGGCCCTGACCTACATGTCGCCCTACTGGGCACGAACCGACGCCACCCAGATCTACCAGTGGCCGGCCCTGTACCTGACGCGCGAACTGGGCCTGCGTCAGGTTCGCCGACTGCTCGGTTCGCACCCGGATTTCAAGGAAACTCCACGGATGGCCGAGGCCGAGAAGGCCACCCGACGCTTCCGCTACGTCGATTTCTTCACCCAGGCCGGCTGGTACGACGAGGCCGAACTGGAGCTGCAACGCATCCTGGCCGACCTGCCCACGCAGAAGGAGAAGGCTGAGGCCGGCCTGAAAGTCCTCCACGAAATCATCGCCCGGGAGAAGTACGAGGAGATCAAGCGTCTGCACCTCGCTGGACAGTACGGTCTGGTCCAGAAGCGGATCGCTCAGTTCCCGATCAAGACGGCCAGCGATGCCATCCAGGCCGACGTTCGCGAGTTCTACGCGGAGTACGCCAAGACCTACCAGAAGGTCGTCGAGTCGAAACGGTTGCTCGGCGAACTCGTCGATAACCTCGGCTCAACGGAGACGGAATTGTTCCGGGAGGCGGCCACGACGATCGCGCTGGCCCTCTATCCGGGCAATCTCGACCGGCTGGATTCGTTCCTGGGCCAGGCCCGACAGTGGGCGCGTCTGCGCAAGCAGGGCCAGAAGCCCGAGAACAGTCCGGAGCAGGTACTCTCGCTGGCCATCACCGGCTGGCTGCTCGGCAGCACGGCCGCCGAGAACAAGGTCGAGACGGGCATCCGTCTCTGGAAGGCTCGCACCCTGGCCCTGGAGGTCCTCCGCGCCGACCCGGTCACGCGCGGTCAACTTCTGGAGAAATACACCTCCCTGGCCGTCAAGGATCAGGTGCCGCTCGACTGGTTCGTGCAGATGATTCCGCATCTGCCGCCGGCTTTTCCCGAGGAGGAGACCGGCCCGGCTCCCATGGCCCTGTCCGTCGGCGCGGGTCGCGGCTCCGGCAACTACGTCGTTCAGCTTCCGATGGAGTATCGCCACACCAAGAGTTACCCGGTTCTGATCGTTCTGCACGATGCCGGTGAGAAGGCCGAGGCGATGCTCCGACGCTGGAGCGAGGCGGTGGACGACGGCTACATCGTCGTCGCGCCGGAGTGGGACAGCAGCCACGGGTACCAGTACAGCACCCAGGATCATGACCTGGTGCAGAGCGCTCTGCGCGACGTTCGGGCCCGCTTCAACGTCGATTCGGACCGCGTCTTCCTGCACGGCCTGGGCCAGGGGGGGACGATGGCCTTCGACGTGGGGCTGTCTCATCCCGACCTGTTCGCCGGCGTCATGCCGATGAGTGGCACGCCCGACTTCTTCTCCCTGAAGTACTGGCGGAACTCGCTGTATCTGCCGTTGTACGTCGTCAGTGGCGAAAAGATCGGCGATTCCGGGAAGAAGACCAAGGCCCTGTTCGACGCCCTGATTCTGAACAACTACTCCGCGATCTGGGTGCAGTACAAGGGCCGAGGAATCGAGTGGTTCGGCGGCGAGGTGGCGCTCATCCTCGACTGGATGCGGAACAAGAAGCGGTCCTTCCCGATGCGTCAGCTCGGCAACGACGACGGCGCGAAGGGGCCCCGAGGCGAGTTCTGCTGTCTGCGGCCCAGCGACAGCAAGTTCTACTGGTTGAGCAGCAATTACGTCCTGGGCAACCACCTGACCACCGCCGCGGCGTTTCAGAACCAGGTGACTCCGGCGACCTTCTTCGCCCGGGTGGATTCCACGGAGAACAAGATCCTCGTCCGTCCCACTGGCGTCAAGCAGTTGACCATCTGGCTGGGCCGAAACAGCAAGGGCGAAACGTCGATCGATTTCGATCGGCCGGTGACGATCCAGGTTCACCTCAAGATCGTCGTCGCGGGGCGAAAGGTGGCTCCGTCGCTGGCCATCCTGCTCGAAGATCTGGCCGTGCGGGGCGATCGGCAGCAGCTGTTCATGGGCAAGGTCGATCTGAGTTTCTGACGTCTGGCGAGCGTGGGGCTTACGCCCCATGACTCTTCGTCTTCGCCGCGTACCGGCGGTCATGGGGCTGACGCCCCACGCTCGCCGGGGGCTCACTTCTTCGTCGGATCGCTCAGATCCCACAGCTTGACCGTCCGGTCGGCGCTGACCGACGCCAGGTGCGTCCCGTGATGGTAGAACGTCGCCCCCTGCACCCACGACTCATGGCCTTCGAGCGTCTTGATCGCCTGGCCGTTGGTCGGGTTCCACAGACGGATCGTGCGATCCTTGCCGGCCGAGACGAGCAGGCTGCCCGTTGGATGAAAGACCAGATCGGAGATGCCGGCCGTATGGCCCGTCAGGGTCCGGATCAGCTTGCCGTCGGTCTGGAACTGGTAGATCTTGCCGTCGCTGCCGGCCACGGCCAGGGTCTTGCCATCCGGCGCGAAGGCCAGGGCGGTCACGACGTTGACCTCGCGAGGATCTTCCTTCTTCGCCGGCGGAGCGTTGGCGTCGGCCTCGCGAACCGGCTGGCCGCCGGGCACCGCGAACAGACGCCACTTGCCGTCGTAGCCGCCCGCGGCGAGGAACTTGCCGTCGGCGCTGAACGCCAGCGCGAGTTCCCAGTCCTTCGACGCCGCGATCTTCGCTCCCGGCTGGCCCTTCTCGGTGTCCCAGAGCTGGATGGAGCCGTCCTCGCCGCTGGAGGCGAGTGTCTTGCCATCGACCGACAGGGCCAGGGCTCGCACCGGCCCCTTCGCGTCGAGGACGAGCCGGGCCTTGTCGCCGGGCGGTGCCCAGAGGAGGATCTTGCCGTCCACCCCGGCCGAGGCGACGACGGGACCGCCAGCCACCACGCTCAGGACCGGCCCCTCATGGCCGCGCAGGGCGAAGTTGCCCGCCCGGCTGGCTCGGACGCCGAGCATCAGGTCGGCCGTCCAGTAGTGCAGACCGCGGTCCTCGCAGGCGGCGAACAGACCCTCGATCGCGTCGCTGGCCGCGATGTCCACGCCGGCCGCCTTCAGGCCACCCAGCGTTTGTTCCAGACGGGCGTTCGCCGGGTTGATGGCCGGGTACGTCGGCGGAGCCGGCGGTTGTGCAGGGATCAGAGAGGGACCGAACATTCCGATGAAGACGATCAGCCCGATGGCTCGAACGACGTGCATGGTGGGAACTCCCGGTTAAAGGTGGTGAGCCGCGCGGAGGCGGTGGGCCGTTCCCTCTGTCCGCCGCCTTCGCGCTGCCCGGGGTGGATTCACGCCCGGCGAATGGACTGGATCACGACATCCTCGGCCGGCACGTCGCTGTGCGCGCCGCGACGCCCCGTCTTGACCGCCCGGATCTTGTCCACCACGTCGATCCCCTCGACGACCTGGCCGAAGACGCAGTACTTGTTGTCATCGAGGAAGAGGTTGTCCACGGTGTTGATGTAGAACTGAGCCGTGGCGCTGTTGAGGTCGTTGGTGCGGGCCATCGCGATGGCTCCGCGCACGTTCGACAGGCCGTTGCCCGATTCGTTCTTGATCGCTGCCCGTGTCGCCTTCTGTTTCATGCCGGGCTCGAAGCCGCCGCCCTGGATCATGAAGTTCGAGATGACGCGGTGGAAGATGGTTCCGTCGTAGAACTTGTCATCGACGTAGGTCAGGAAGTTGTGAACCGTCAGCGGAGCCTTCTCGGCTTCCAGCTCCAGGACGATCGTGCCCTGCGAGGTTTCGATCTGTACGCGCGGATTGGCCATGAGAATCATTCCTTTCGATGGCTCGATGAACCGCCGGCTTGCCGGCGGCTAAATGGGGCTCGTTCAGTTTGCCCGGCGAATCGACTTGATGACGATGTCCGCGGTCGGCACGTCCTGGAACGCCCGTGTGACGCCCTTGGTCTTGACTCCACGAATCTTCTCGACCACGTCCTGGCCTTCGATGACCTTGCCGAAGACGGCGTAGCCGGCGCTATCCTCGTTCCGATCGAGGCGTTTGTTGTCCACGGTGTTGATGAAGAACTGGGCCGTGGCGCTGTCCGGATCGCTGGTCCGGGCCATGGCGATGGAGCCCTTGACGTTGGACAGACCGTTGCCGGCCTCGTTCTTGATCGGATCGCCGGTCGCCTTCTCCAGCCGGCTGACGTCCTCGTTGGTCTGGGCCTGGGCGACGCCCGGCTTGAAGCCGCCACCCTGGATCATAAAGTCCGAGATGACCCGGTGGAAGATCGTGCCGTCGTAGTGTTTGCTGTCCACGTATTTGAGGAAGTTCTTGACCGTGATCGGGGCCTTCTCCTCGTTCAACTCGACCTTGATGTTGCCCAGGGACGTCTCGATGACGACGACCGGATTGGCCGCCCGGGCGGTACTACCGAGCAGGACCAGGGCCGTCATGGCCAGGGAAAGATGCAAACGCATGCTACCATTCTCCTCGTGGTTGTGTCCGGTTTCCGACGCCCGGACTGCATCCCCACTGTATCGCGATCGACCCCGGCTGGAAATGGGCTATCCGGGTCGGATGGGTGCATCCTCGTAGCTGCAGCCCAAAATGTAGGGTGGGCCAGAGCGTCACCAGGGCCTGGTACCCTGTGAAGGAGACAACAGCGCCGGCCCACCACTCGCCCAGGAGCGCAGCGACACCGATCCTCTGCGGTGTCGCTGCGCTCCCGATTCATCGGTGGGCTCTCGCTAGCGCTCGGCCCACCCTACATTTTGGACCGCAACTACGGCAATGCATCCGGGTCGGACGCCGCGCTTGTCCGGATCGCCTGGCATTCCCTACACTGAGAGGAGAGGCCGCTCCGACGTCCGGGCCGCCTGGAGGAGATGTCCCCGCATGCTGTCCCTTCCCACGGTCGAGACGCCGTCCCCGCAGCGCCGGTTGCCGGCCTGGCTCAAGCGCAAGCTGCCGCACGGCAACGGCAACTTCTACACCGAGAACCTGCTCCGCGAGCTGCGTCTGGAGACCGTCTGCGACAACGCTCGCTGTCCCAACCGGCCCGAGTGCTACTCGCGTCGCACCGCCACGTTCATGATCCTGGGCAATGTCTGCACCCGGCCGTGCGGCTTCTGCTCGGTCGAGAAGGGCGAACCCGACACGATCGAGGCCGACGAGCCCGAGCGCGTCGCCGAGGCCAGCTTTCGACTGGGCCTGAAACACGTCGTCATCACGTCGGTGACGCGCGACGATCTGCCCGACGGCGGTGCCGACCACTTCCGCCGCTGCATCCTGGCCGTCCGCGAACGAACCGGGGCCGCGGTCGAGGTCCTGACGCCCGACTTCCTCGGCAACACCGCTGCCATCGACATCGTCCTCACGGCTCGGCCGGAGGTCTTCAACCACAACCTGGAGACGGTGCCGCGTCTCTACAGGCGCGTCCGTTCGCGTGCCAGCTACCAGCGCAGTCTCGACTTCCTGGCGTACATCAAGGACCGCTCGCCGGCGACGATCACCAAGAGCGGCCTGATGCTCGGCCTGGGTGAGACGATCGACGAACTGTTCGACGTCCTGG
Source organism: uncultured Alcaligenaceae bacterium (assembly GCA_964471755.1). GTDB lineage: Bacteria > Planctomycetota > Planctomycetia > Gemmatales > Gemmataceae > CAYYJM01. Next base: position 1,665 of record CAYYJM010000194.1, on the reverse strand, counting down.
CCGATCTGCGCAAGGCACGCTGCGACACGCTGACCCTGGGCCAGTACCTGGCTCCGACGGTGACGCATTTGCCGGTCGAGCGCTACGTTCCGCCGGAGGAGTTCGACGCCCTGGCCGAGCGGGCGCGAGCTCTGGGCTTCGCCAAGGTGGTGGCCGGCCCGTTCGTGCGATCGAGTTACCACGCCGACGAGATGGTTCCGCACTGACATGTTCCTCTCCCTGGACGGCATCGACGGCTGCGGCAAGACGACGCAATGTCGTGGCCTGGTCGAGTGGCTCGTCGGCCAGGGCCGACCGGCCATTCTCTGCTCGGACCCCGGCAGCACGGCGCTCGGCATCCAGCTTCGCCAGATCCTCCTTCACTCCCGGGGCGACCTGGCGTTGCCGACCGAGGCGCTGCTCTTCATGGCCAGCCGGGCCCAGCTCGTCCACGAGATCATCCGGCCAGCCCTGTCCCAGGGCAAGATCGTCGTCAGCGACCGTTTCACGCTGGCCAATGTCGTCTACCAGGGCCACGCCGGCGGCCTGCCGGTTGAACAACTCTGGCAGACGGCCGCCCTGGCGACCGGCGGTCTGGAACCGGATCATACGTTCGTCCTGGATCTTCCCGTCGAGGTGGCGACGACGCGCCGCAGCCGGCCCGCCGATCGCCTGGAGAGCCGGCCGGCCGACTATCATGAACGGGTGCGGCAGGGCTTCCTGACCGAGGCACGCCGCCGGCCGGAGCGCGTGACGGTCGTCGATGCCAGCGGCGACGCCGAGGCCGTTCAGGCGACGATCCGCCAGCGAGCGGCCGGGCTCCTGGCGTGACATCGGCCGAGAATATCCGAGCCGGACCTCGAGCGACTGGAGTGCTGCCCATGAGTCTATCGTCCGAGATGGAAGCGAGCTTTCAGGCGTCGCTGGTGGAAGCCCCGCACGAGGAAGCGACCTGGGCCGCCTTCACCGACTGGCTGCTGGATCAGGGCGATCCGCGCGGTGAGGCACTGCGACTGTATCGCGCAGGACATGGCAACGAGGCCGATTACGACCACCTCTGGTCGCTGCTGGCGTCCGGGGTTCGGCTGCCGCTGCCGCGCTGGACGAGTCCTTTGGCCGGTGAGATGGTGTGGGTTCCGCCGGGCGAATTCTGGATGGGCGGCGGCGGTGGCGAGTGCGGCGACCGGTTGGTGAAGATCGAGCAGCCGTTCTACCTGGGCGTCCATCCAGTGACGCAACGCCAGTGGAAGGCGCTGATGGGCAGCAATCCGAGTCACTTCAAGAAGAGGGGCGGGAACCTGGACTTCTACCCGGTGGAGCAGGTTTCCTGGGACGATGTCCAGGAGTTTCTGCGTCGGCTGAACGCGGAAGAAAAATCGGGAAGTGGCTGGGTGTACCGCTTGCCGACGGAGGAGGAGTGGGAATATTCTTGTCGAAATCCGGTGCCTTCTCCGGCAACTTCAGCGACCTGCAAGACGCACTGTGGGTTCTCGTTCTACCTCGATAATCCGACGAACGATCTGTCAGCCGACCAGGCGAATTTCAACGGCCGTTATCCCGCGGGCAACGCCTCGAAGGGTGTCTACCTCGCGCAGACCTCGAAGGTTGGTTCGTATCGGCCGAACGGCCTTGGGCTGTACGACCTTCACGGGAACGTCTGGGAGTGGACGAATTCTTCCGAGGGCT